>NZ_JBHYMQ010000091.1:0-28143 GCF_042742985.1 Streptomyces sp. NPDC058864
GCCCCTCCGGGCTTTCCCTTCGTTGTCTCCAACCTTACCAGATCCGTTTCGCGTTTCCGCTCTTCGTTTCCGGCCCCCTATTGGAGCGGGGTTTTGTCTTCCGGCTTTCGCCTTTCGACGTCTCCGACTTTATCAGACTCTTTCGGGCCCGATTACCGCCGGGGTTTTGCCTCTATGAATAGCGACGCAAAAGGCCACTCAGAAAGTCATTTCTGAGAGGTGCGATGCGATCGATAATCTTTCGAAGCGGGCTAGATCCTAGCCGCCAGCCTCCGAACATGTCCAGTTCGTGGCAACTTCTCGAATCTACCTCCCCATGCCACCCGTGTCAACAGGTGTCTTGGGGCGAAGAGGAGACTAGCAGGTCAGACGGCCCCGATGCACATCGTCGGCGTCGGCCGTCCGGGTCATGCCGCGGTGGGCAGGACGTCGCTGCGGTCGGCCCGTTCCAGGTCGCCCGTCTCGCCCGCCAGGGCGGCACGGCGACCGACGACGAAGACGTAGACGAGGAACAGCAGCTCCGCGGTGATGCCGATGCCGATGCGGGCCCACGTGGGGAGGCCGGAGGGGGTCACGAAGGCTTCGAGGGCGCCGGAGACGAAGAGGACGGCGGCGAGGCCGATGGCCATGCCGATGGCGGCCCGGCCCTCTTCGGCCAGGGCCGTGCGGCGGGGGCGCGGGCCGGGGTCGATGACGGTCCAGCCGAGACGGAGCCCCGTGCCGGCGGCGACGAAGACCGCAGTCAGTTCGAGGAGGCCGTGCGGGAGGATCAGTCCGAGGAAGGTGTCGAGGCGGCCCGCGGAACCCATGAGCCCGAGTCCGAGTCCGAGGTTGAGCATGTTCTCGAAGAGGACGTAGAGGACGGGGAGCCCAAGGAAGACACCGAGGACCAGGCAGTATCCGGCCGCCATGGCGTTGTTCGTCCAGACCTGCGCCGCGAAGGAGGCGGCGGGGTGGCTGGAGTAGTAGGTCTCGTACTCGCCGCCCGGTCGGGTCAGGGCGCGCAGTTCGTCGGGGGCGGCGATGGCGGATTGGACCTCGGGGTGGGTGGCGACCCACCAGCCGATGAGCACGGCCACCGCGGCGGAGAGGAGCGCGGTGGGGACCCACCAGTGGCGTGCGCGGTACACCGCGGCGGGGAAGACGCGGGTGAAGAAGAGGACCGCGTCGCGCCAGCCGGGGGTGCGGGCGCCGGTGACGGCGCTGCGGGCGCGGGCGACGAGGGTGGTGAGGCGTCCGACGAGTGCGGGGTCGGGGGCGCTGGACTGGACGAGGGAGAGGTGGGTGGCGGCGCGCTGGTAGAGGGTGACGAGTTCGTCGGCTTCCTCCCCGGTGAGGCGCCGACGCCGGCGCAGCAGGGTGTCGAGCCGGTCCCACTCGTGGCGGTGGGCGGCTGCGAAGACGTCGAGGTCCATGGGCGCTGCTCCTGGCTGGCCGGGAGGTCCCAGCTTGGCAGACGGGGCAGACTGGGCGCTCCGGGTCCGGGGTGGGCAGGAGGAGGGTTCCCGTATGAGTGAGGCGAGCACGGCGGACGGCACCGGGCGTCTGGTGACGGGTGAGGCCGTCGAGTTGGGGTTGCACACGGCGAAGCTGCCGAGCCGGGCGCTGGCGGCGGCGCTGGACGGGGTCGTGTACATCGGCGGTTATCTGGTCGTCTCGATCGTGCTGTTGGTGGCTACGGCGTCGATGGACGAGGCGGCGGTCATGGCGGTGTCCGTGGCCACGCTGGTGCTGGTGCTGATCGGGGTGCCGATCGCGGTGGAGACTCTGACCCGGGGGCGGTCGCTGGGGAAGCTGGCCTGCGGGTTGCGCGTGGTGCGGGACGACGGCGGGCCGATCCGGTTCCGGCACGCGCTTGTGCGCGGGGCGGTCGGGGTGGTCGAGATCCAGATGTTCCTCGGGGTGATCGCGTGCATCGCCTCGCTGGTGTCGGCGCGCGGGCGGCGGATCGGGGACGTGTTCGCGGGGACGCTGGTGGTGCGGGAGCGGATTCCGGTGCCGCGGGCGGCGCGGCCTGTGCCGCCCGCGCCGCCTTGGCTTGCGGGGCAGTTGGCGGGAGTGGACCTGTCGGCGGTGCCGGAGGGGCTGTGGCTTGCGGTGCGGCAGTACCTGTCGCGGGTGCACCAGCTGGATCCGCAGGTGGGGTGGTCGATGGCGGAGCGGCTCGCGGGGGACGTGGTGGCGTGCACGGGGGCGGCGGTGCCGGAGGGGACGCCGCCGGCGGCGTTCCTGGCGGCGGTGGTCGCGGAGCGGCAGGTCCGGGACGCGCGTCGGGTGTTCGGCGGTCAGACCGACGGAACGGTGGCGCCGGGGCCTTTCGGGGGCGCGGAGCCGGGGAAGGGCCGGGCGGACGTGCCGCCGCCGGTGGGCTGGGCGACGCCGGGTGCGGAGGGCGGGGTGCGGGGGGACGAGGTGCCGCCGGTTCTCGGGGAGCGGGCTCCGCAGGCGCCGGTGCCTCCGGGGCCGTCCTCGTCCCGCTCCCCCTCCTCGTCCTCGTCCTCGTCGACGGGTTTCGCGCCTCCGGCCTGAGCGGCCGCCGCTGGGCGGGCGGCCTCAGTCCGTCGTGGGGAACCGGGACGGGGGTGACTCGAGGTCCTCGAGTTCGATGCCCGGGGCGGAGAGGACGACGTCGCCGGCGATGTGGACGATGTGCTGTTCACCGGTCTCCAGGTCGTTGACCTGGTATTCGTCCACGAGCAGGGGGTCGTTGTCAGTGGGGTGTGCTTCGCTCTTGATCAGTGCCCACGACTGGTCGAGGGTGCGGGGTGCGAGCACGGGGGGCTGGAATGCGACGACGCGTACGCGGGTGGCCGGGGAGCCGGGACGCAGGCGGAGCAGCCGCGCGGTGGCGATGTAGAACGCGGGTGACGCGCCGCTGAAGGCGTGCGCGGGGACGTTGCCCTCCTGAGCGTGTTCGCCGGAGGGGTCGGTGCGGACCCAGGTGAGGCCGTCGAGGGCGGCGCCGCGGACCTGCCAGCCCGCGGCGTGAAGTTCGAGGCGGATGGGGCGGCCGAGTTCGTCGATGGTGAGGTCGACGGAGCCGGCGTGGCCGCCGTCGGGGTGCGTGTCCTGGGCGGTGTAGCGCCAGCCGGTGGGGCCGGTGGCGCAGTGGAAGTGTTCTTCGCCGAGGGGGGTGTGGTCGTGGGTGTCGTGGAACGAGTAGCGGCCGCGGGGCATGGTTCGACCTTACAAAGCGGGCCGGGGCCCGACGGGGCAGGCCCCCGCCGGGGGCGGGGGCCTGCGGGGTGGCTCCTGAGGTGCCTGCGGGACCGGTGCCGCGCTGTCGCGCGGGCGGCCCGGGTGGCGTCAGTAGCGGTAGTGGTCCGGCTTGTAGGGGCCCTCGACCGGGACGCCGATGTAGGAGGCCTGCTCCGGGCGCAGGGTGGTGAGCTTGACGCCGAGGGCGTCGAGGTGGAGCCGGGCGACCTTCTCGTCCAGGTGCTTGGGGAGGACGTAGACGCCGATCGGGTACTCCTCGGGCTTGGTGAACAGCTCGATCTGGGCCAGGGTCTGGTCCGAGAAGGAGTTGGACATCACGAACGAGGGGTGGCCGGTGGCGTTGCCCAGGTTGAGCAGGCGGCCCTCGGACAGCACGATCAGGACCTTGCCGTCGGAGAAGGTCCAGGTGTGGACCTGGGGCTTGACCTCGTCCTTGACGATGCCGGGGATCTTGGCGAGGCCGGCCATGTCGATCTCGTTGTCGAAGTGGCCGATGTTGCCGACGATCGCCTGGTGCTTCATGCGCTGCATGTGCTCGGCGAGGATGATGTCGCGGTTGCCGGTGGTGGTGACGAAGATGTCGGCGGTCTCGACGACGTCCTCGAGCACGGTGACCTGGTAGCCGTCCATCGCCGCCTGGAGGGCGTTGATGGGGTCGATCTCGGTGACGATGACGCGGGCGCCCTGGCCGCGCAGGGACTCGGCGCAGCCCTTGCCGACGTCGCCGTAGCCGCAGACGACGGCGACCTTGCCGCCGATGAGGACGTCGGTGGCGCGGTTGATGCCGTCGATGAGGGAGTGGCGGCAGCCGTACTTGTTGTCGAACTTCGACTTGGTGACGGCGTCGTTGACGTTGATCGCCGGGAAGAGCAGGGTGCCGTCGCGCTGCATCTCGTACAGGCGGTGGACGCCGGTGGTGGTCTCCTCGGTGACGCCGCGGATCTCGGAGGAGAGCTGGGTCCACTTCTGGGGGTTCTCGCCGAGGGTGCGGTTGAGGAGCAGCAGGATCTGCTCGTACTCCTCGCTGTCGGCGGTGGAGGGGTCGGGGGCCTGGCCGGCCTTCTCGAACTCGACGCCCTTGTGGACGAGGAGGGTGGCGTCGCCACCGTCGTCGAGGATCATGTTCGGGCCGCCGGTGGGGGTGTCGGGCCAGGTGAGGGCCTGCTCCGTGCACCACCAGTACTCGGCGAGGGTCTCGCCCTTCCAGGCGAAGACGGGGATGCCCTGCGGGTTCTCGGGGGTGCCGTGGGGGCCGACGGCGATGGCCGCGGCGGCGTGGTCCTGCGTGGAGAAGATGTTGCAGGAGGCCCAGCGGACCTGGGCGCCGAGGGCGGCGAGGGTCTCGATGAGGACGGCGGTCTGCACGGTCATGTGCAGGGAGCCGGTGATGCGGGCGCCGGCCAGCGGCTGAGAGGCCGCGTACTCCTCGCGGATGGCCATGAGGCCGGGCATCTCGTGCTCGGCGAGGGTGATCTCCTTGCGGCCGAAGGCGGCCAGGGAGAGGTCGGCGACCTTGAAGTCGTTGGTGACGGGGGACATGCAGTCTCCTCGTGGGGTGCTTCCAGAACGGACATCGGCTTTCCGCTGCGGGGCGGGGGACGGCATGCGGACATACGTCTCCCTCGACCGCAGCTCAGCCCGTCGGAGGCCCTCTCTCCCTCGGCCGGTCCGAGTCCGGACCGCCCGACCGCCATCAGCAGCGACGTCTGGCTAGGGACGAATCTACACCGAGTGGCCGGGCGCGTCCGGAAGGTGCGCGGAGGTCGTGTGAAGCGGGTCAGTCCGCTTCGGGCGCGGCGGGGGCGGCCGGCTGCTCGCGGTAGACGTCCGGCTCGAGATAGATGACGCGGGCGATGGGCTCGGCCTCGCGGATGCGGGCCTCGGCGGCGTCGATGGCGCGGGCGACCTCGGTGGCGGTGTCGTCGAGGTCGACGGCGATCTTGGCGGCGACGAGGAGTTCGTCGGGGCCGAGGTGGAGGGTCCGCATGTGGATCACGCGGGTGACGCTGTCGCCGTCGACGATGGCCGCGCGGATGCGGGCGACGACCTCGGGGCCGGCCGCCTCGCCGAGGAGCAGCGACTTGGTCTCGGAGGCGAGGACGAGCGCGATGACGACGAGGAGGGCGCCGATGCAGAGGGTGCCGATGCCGTCCCAGATGCCGTCGCCGGTGAGCAGGGACAGGCCGACACCGATGAGGGCGAGCACGAGGCCGACGAGTGCGCCGAGGTCCTCGAGGAGGACGACGGGGAGCTCGGGGGCCTTGGCGGTGCGGATGAACTGGCTCCAGCTCTGCTTGCCGCGGAGCAGGTTGGACTCATTGATGGCGGTGCGGAAGGAGAAGCCCTCGGCGATGATCGCGAAGACCAGGACCCCGATGGGCCAGTACCAGTGCTCGATCTCGTGGGGGTGCTGGACCTTCTCGTAGCCCTCGTAGAGGGCGAAGACGCCACCGATGGTGAACAGCACGATGGAGACGAGGAATCCGTAGATGTACCGCTCACGGCCGTAGCCGAAGGGGTGTTCCTCGGTGGCCTTCTTCTGGGCCTTCTTGCCGCCGAGCAGGAGCAGCGCCTGGTTGCCCGAGTCGGCCACCGAGTGCACGCCCTCGGCGAGCATCGACGAGGAGCCGCTGAAGGCGAACGCCACGAACTTGCTCACCGCGATGGCGAGGTTGGCGCCCAATGCGGCGACGATCGCCTTGGTTCCGCCTGACGCGCTCATAGGTGCTGGTGGTCCCTTCCGTCGGCCCTGGTCTTTGCCCGGTCTTTAACTGCGTTACGGCGGGACATTCTTGCAGGCCGTGATTCGCCCGGTGCGTCAGGCCGCCACGGTGGCCCGGAAGACGGTTCCCTCGCCGGTGAGTTCGACCTGTTCGCCTGCGGGGACGTAGGCGGACTGGCCGCGGGCCAGGGTGAGTTCCGGGGCGGCCGGGTCGCCGGGCGTGCGCAGGGTGGCGGTGCCTTCGGTGCAGAGCAGGATCTGGGCGGTGCGGTCGTGCGGGGTGCGGGGGGCGGCGCCCGCGGCGAGGGAGTAGCGGGAGAGCCGGAACTCGTCGATGGGGGTGCCGTAGAGCTCCTCGCCGTCGGGGGACGCCTCGGGGCGCAGGACCCCGGCGTCGCCCGCCTGGAAGCGGACGATGCGCAGCAGTTCGGGGATGTCGACGTGCTTGGGGGTGAGGCCGCAGCGCAGGACGTTGTCGGAGTTGGCCATGATCTCGACGCCGAGGCCGGTGAGGTAGGCGTGGGGTATCCCGGCGCCGAGGAACAGCGCCTCGCCGGGCTGGAGGCGGACGTGGTTGAGGAGCATGGCGGCGATGACGCCGGGGTCGCCCGGGTAGGCGTGGGCGATGGCGGTGTAGGCGGCGTACGCGTCGGCGTGCGGTCCGCCCTCGGTGGCCAGGCGTCCGGCGGCCTCGGCGGCTTCGTCCACGGTGCCTGCCATGGCGTCGCGTTCGGCTCCGAGCACGGCGGTGAGGACCTCGCGGAGCGCGGCTTCCTCGGGGTGGGCGCGCAGGATGTCGGCGTACGGCTTGAGGGAGTCGACGCCGAGGCCGGTGAGGAGGGCCGCGGTCTCCTCGGGGTGGCGGAAGCCGCACAGCCCCTCGAAGGGGGTGAGCGCGACGATCATCTCCGGCTTGTGGTTGGCGTCCTTGTAGTTGCGGTGCGGGGCGTCCACGGGGATGCCGCGGGCCTCTTCGTCGGCGAAGCCGGCGGCGGCCTGGGTGAGGTCGGGGTGCACCTGCAGGGAGAGGGGGGAGCCGGCGGCGAGGAGCTTGAGCAGGAAGGGCAGCCGGGGGCCGAAGCGTTCGACGGCGGGGGCACCGAGTTCGCCGCCGGGGTCGGCCGCGATGACCTGGTCGAGCGGGACCGGACCGTTGCCGCGGTCGATGCGGGAGGGCGCGCCGGGGTGGGCGCCCATCCAGAGTTCGGCCTGCGGCTCGCCCGTGGGGGTGGTGCCGAGCAGTTCGGGGATGGCGGTGGCCGATCCCCAGGCGTACGGGCGGATGGTGTTGGTCAGGCGGTCCATGCGGTCATGATCTCCCGGTGGAGGTGATGGCGAGGTAAACGGAGGCGAAATCCGTGACGGCGAGGAGTTCGACGGCGGATTCCAGGTCGCCCCCCTCGGCGGGGGCGAGCTCGCTCATCGGGGTGTCGTGGGTCGTGGCGAGTTCGCGGGCCAGAGGGGCGGAGCTCGCGGCGCCGTTGCCGGGGCGGTGCAGGAGCACGACGCGCAGCCGCAGGTCCTCGGGCTCGTCGACGCGGTCGCGGAAGAAGTCCTCGGGGTCGAGGGCGCCGGCCAGGGAGCCGGCGAGCAGCGCGCCGTGGGTGTCGAGCGCCTCGGGGAGTTCGCCGTGCAGGGCGGGGCGGCCGGCGCGGGCGGCGATGGCCGCGGCGAAGCGCCGGGCGGCGACGGAGGCGACCGGCCCGTCGCTCCACATCACCGGCAGGGATTCTGCGAGTTCGGAGGCGAGCGCCTTGGCGGGGTTGCTGTAGGTGGCGGTTGCGGGGCCGCAGCGGCCGGCGACGTCGTCGAGGCGGTCGGCGACGCGCTCGATGGCGTCCGGCGGGGCGGCGAGCAGGCCGATGCGGTCGCCGAGGGCGAGCAGCGGGGTGAGCAGGGCCCAGAAGGCGCCGAGGTCCTCGGCGGGGTCGGCGGCCTCTCCCAGGACGCCCGCGACGGATGCCGGGTCGGGCGCGGGGGCGTACGGCAGGACCATGCCCCGCACCTGCTGGATCGCCTCGGCGATGGGTGAGGCGGCGGGGACGACGGCGGCGGCGGTGCAGCCGCGGCGGTAGGCCTGCTCGATGAGGTCGGCGAGGCCGGCCTCGGTGCCCGCGGGGCTGGCGATGAGCAGCAGGTCCATGGGGCCGGCCCAGCCGGGGAGGGTCCACCGCAGGTCGTACGGGGCGGGCCCGGTGGGGTGCAGGGACAGCACGGGCCCGCTGCCGTTGCCGAGGGCGGCCAGCAGTTCGGCGACGGCGGCGACGGCGACCGCGCCGGGGCCGGCGACGAGGACGCTGCGGGGGCGGCCGTCGGGCTTGAGTTCGCCGACGCCTGCCTCGTGGGCGAGGCGGGCGGCGGTGCGGACGCGGGCGCCGGCCGCGGCGACGCCGAGGAGGAGGCCGCGGGTGTCGGCGCGGGCGAGGGCGTCGGGGTCGTCGAGCAGCGTCTCGTCCAGCATCGGGGGTGACCTCCGGTCCGGTCCGGTTGTGTCGGGAGTCAGGGGGCGCCGCGCGGTGCAGGTGCCCTGCCGTGCGGGCGGTGCGCGCCGGGGGCTGCGGTGCGGACGCGCGGTGCCGGGCGGCCGGGACGCGTCACGCGGGGCGGCGGGCCTCGTCGACGAGGAGGACGGGGATGTCGTCGCGCACGGGGTAGGCCAGGCCGCAGTCGGCGGAGGTGCAGATGAGCTCGGTGGCCTCGACGTCCTCGCGCAGCGGTGCGTGGCAGGCGGGGCAGGCGAGGATCTCCAGGAGGCTGGCTTCGACGAGCGGCATGGGTGGCGTCTCCCCTGTGGTCGTGGTGTCGTCGTGGTTTCCGGATGTCCGCCGTGTGCGGGCGTACACGTCCGGACCGGCGGATTCAGCCTATCGCCGGGGGCTCCGGCCCGCGTGACCGTGTCGGGTGCCGCGGCTTGCGCCGGAGGGAGCGGTACGTGCGGTGCCCCCTCCGGCGGGGCGGTGGTCAGGCGGGGCGCTCGTCAGGCGGGGCGGTCGTCAGGCGCGGACGACGGCGAGGACCTCGTCGCGGACGCGGGCCATGAGTTCGGCGTCGCGGGCCTCGACGTTGAGGCGCAGCAGCGGCTCGGTGTTGGAGGGGCGGAGGTTGAACCACCAGCCGTCGCCGGTGACCGTGAGGCCGTCGAGCTCGTCGGTCGCGGTGCCCGGCCGGCCGGCGTAGGCCGCGCGGACCGCGGCGGTGCGGCCGGCCTGGTCGTCGACGGCGGTGTTGATCTCGCCGGAGGCGGCGTAGCGGTCGTACTCGGCCACGAGCGCGGAGAGCGTGCCGTCCTGGCCGCCGAGGGCGGCGAGGACGTGGAGCGCGGCGAGCATGCCGGTGTCGGCGTTCCAGAAGTCGCGGAAGTAGTAGTGCGCGGAGTGCTCGCCGCCGAAGACGGCGCCGGTGCGGGCCATCTCCTGCTTGATGAAGGAGTGGCCGACGCGGGTGCGGACGGGCGTCCCGCCGTGCTCCTTGACGACCTCGGGCACGGTCCACGAGGTGATCAGGTTGTGGATGACGGTGGAGCCGGGGTGCTTGGCCAGTTCGCGGGCGGCGACCAGGGCGGTGATCGCGGACGGGGAGACGGGCTCGCCGCGCTCGTCGACGACGAAGCAGCGGTCGGCGTCGCCGTCGAAGGCGATGCCGATGTCGGCGCCGGTCTCGCGCACCTTCTGCTGCAGGTCGACGATGTTCTTCGGGTCGAGCGGGTTGGCCTCGTGGTTGGGGAAGGTGCCGTCGAGCTCGAAGTACATCGGGACGAGGTCGAGGGGCAGACCGTCGAAGACGGTGGGGACGGTGTGCCCGCCCATGCCGTTGCCGGCGTCGACGACGACCTTGAGGTGCCGGATGGAGCCGAGGTCGACCAGGGTGCGCAGGTGGGCGGCGTAGTCGGCGAGCATGTCCCGCCCGGTGACCTCGCCGGGGGTGGCTTCGCTCGCCGGGAGGCCGGTCTCGGACCACTGCTCGACGAGCTCGCGGATCTCGGTGAGCCCGGTGTCCTGGCCGACGGGGGCGGCGCCGGCGCGGCACATCTTGATGCCGTTGTACTGCGCGGGGTTGTGGCTGGCGGTGAACATCGCGCCGGGCAGGTCGAGTTTGCCGCTGGCGAAGTACAGCTGGTCGGTGGAGCAGAGGCCGATCTCGGTGACCTTCGCGCCGCGCGAGGCCGCGCCGCGGGCGAAGGCCCGGGACAGGCCGGGCGAGGAGGGCCGCATGTCGTGCCCCGTCACGATCGCGTCGGCGCCGGTCACGGTCACGAAGGCCGCGCCGAAGAGCTCGGCGAGCGGCTCGCCCCATTGGTCGGGGACGACTCCGCGGACGTCGTACGCCTTCACGAGCTGGGAGAGGTCGGTCACCGCATGTGCTCCGCTCTGGATTCCGGTTGCCGGTGGATGGATCGTGGCAAGAGCCAACCTACCGGGCGGATCCGAACGGGCCGATGAGGAGCCCGGGTGCGTGCACGGACCCGGGGCGGGGTATGGCGGCGGCGGGAGGGAGCCGGGCCGGACCGGGTCGAGCCCGGTCGAGCCGGTCAGGAGTCGGGCGAGCGCAGGACGCGCAGGTGCCCGCGCCGGGCGATCTCCATGGGGTCGCCGCCGCGGCCGTTGGTGCCGTTGCCCTCGCGTTCCTGGGGGCGGGCGGCCTCGCGCACGGCGTTGGCGAGCGCTTCGAGGTCGTCGCCGCTGGGGCGGGTGGGGCCGGTGTCCGTGGCGAGCCGTACGACCTCCCAGCCGCGGGGGGCGGTGAGGCGCTCGGAGTGCTCGGAGCACAGGTCGTAGCAGTGGGGTTCCGCGTAGGTGGCGAGCGGTCCGAGGACGGCGGTGGAGTCCGCGTAGACGTACGTCAGCGTCGCGACGGCGGGACGGCCACACGCGGTGCGCGAACAGCGACGTACAAGGCTCACGACGTTGGACGGTACCGCACTCTTGAGCGGGCCGCGACGACTCCCCGGGAGCTCACCCCGTCGTGTCGTCCGGGTTGGCCGGGAAGGTCCGACCTGCGGTCAACGCACGTGACCTGCAAAGGGCCGGAAATGTACGGGCGCACCTCCGGAAGCACCGATCACCAAACGTCCCAAATGATGCCAAGAGCGATCGGCGAAGCGGTCAGGGCAGGGGAATCGCACGGACGCAGGGGGTGGGCGACCGTACATTCTGCGACATCGCCGGGGATGTCCGGTCCTCGTCCCCCGTGGTGGTGGCAGCGGTCACGGAGCCGCATAACGGGGGCTCCCGACGGCTACTCTCAGAGGTGATGGACACCCCTTCGCCCGCACCGCGCCAGCGCCACCGCGACCGACACGGCCGCGGCATGCGCGGCCCCATCGCGCCCCCGCAGGTGCCGCTGGCGCGCACCCGCGCCGACGCCTTCGACGACCTGGTGCGCGACGCGGCGGACCGGCTGGAGCGGCGCTGGCCGCAGCTGGCGGAGGTGGAGTTCGCGGTGCAGGAGGTGCCCTGGCCGGTGGACGGTGCCGACGGCGCCGCCGCCGACGGCCGGTTCGACGACGGGGTGCCGCTGGGGCGCCTGGTCGGCGGGCAGAAGGGCAACCCGCACCGCATCGTGGTGTACCGGCGGCCGGTGGAGATCCGGGCCAAGAGCCGCGAGGAGCGGGCCCTGCTGGTGCACGACGTGGTGGTGGAGCAGGTGGCCGAGCTGCTGGGGCTGTCGCCGGAGAACGTCGACCCCCGGTACGGGGAGGGTTAGCCCCCCGCACCGGAGCACGGCCGTCAGCGGTTCAGGATCGACAGGTCCTCTTCGGACTCCGGGACGGCGACCAGGCCGCGGTCGTCCGGCATCGCCTGGATGGTGAACATCGGGACGCCGCCCTCCGGCAGCGCGAGCATCCGCGAGGCGTAGACGGGGCCGCCCGAGGCGGGCTGCACCGTGACGGCGTAGGCGCCCTTGCCCGAGGGGGCGGGGGGCTCGAGGACGACCGTCGTGCCGCGCTTGACCGGGACGTCCTTGGTGACGGGCTCGCCGCCCTTCGTCGTGGCGGAGGTGACGACCCGCACGGTGGCGTCGCCCTCCGGCGCGGTGAGGGCGAGCGTCGAGCCCTTGGCGCGGTTGTCGGCGGCGCTGGCGCGGTCGCCGACGGGGGCGGTGGCGGGCAGGAAGGCGGTCTCCTGGTCGCCCCCCTTGCCGCGGGTGATCCGCAGGGCCGCGACCACGGGGGCGTCGTCGGAGGGGTCGGTCGGGCTCAGGACGAGCGAGCCGGCCTCGCCCTTGGTGACGTCGCCGAGGTCGACGGCGGTGGTCATGCCGCTCTTGACGTGGACGGTCTCGTGCCCGGCCGGGGTGATCTCACCGCCCGAGGAGGCGAGCCGCAGCTTGAGGTCGGCGTCGCTGTCGCCGGTCGCGAAGAGCACCAGGCGCACGGCGGAGGCGTCGCCGGGGATGCCGGGCATGACGGCTCCGGCGGCGGGGTCGGTGGAGGCGGGCAGCCAGTCGGCGCCGGCCTTGGCGTCCTGGGCCTCCACGGTGGCGCCGACGCGGCCGCTGCGGGCGCTGACGTGCAGGGTGAGGGCGTCGGACTTCTCCGTGGTGAGCGTGGAGAGCAGGACGGGGACCGTCGCGCCCGGCGGCACCGTGATGCCGTCGGTGGTGGTGGTCTTGACCTCGCCCTTGTCGCCGTAGAGCCGGAGGTCGATGACGGCGGAGGTGTCGTCCGGGTTGGTCAGGTGGACGTAGTCCTGCCGGTCCGCGCCGGTGCTGACCCCGGGGAACCAGAACTCGCTGTCCGGGACCGTGCAGGAGGTGCCGAGCACCGCCCGGGCGGGGCCCGCGTCGACGACCGTGGTCTGCTGCACGGTCCAGCCGGGGGCGAGCGCCCCGTCGGCCGTGCCGATGAGCGCGGGGGCGTCGGTGGCCTCGGTGACCGCGGTGACCGGCGTGCCGGCCGCCTTCAGGGGCGCGACCGGCTTGCGCTTGGCCGGGGCCTTGCCGTCCTGGGCGGCGGCGGCCAGCAGGGCCGCGGTGCCGCCCGAGCCGGCCGAGTCGCCCTTGGGCGTGAAGGCGGTGTACGTGGTCGAGGCGAAGTCCGAGTCCGACGGCGCCGGGCAGGCCAGCGTGGACCGCTCGACGGGCAGCCGCGCCGCGCTCACGGCGGGTGCCGCGTCCGGGGTGCCCGCGCCGGTGACGGTCGCGACGCCGGCCACCGCGGCCAGGGCTGCGGTGACTCCGATCAGGGAGAGGGTGCTGCGGTTCACTGCTGGTTGCTCCCGTCGCGGCGGTAGCCGTCCGTGTCGTACGCGTCCGTGTCGTAGGTGCCGTACGGGGCGTACGAGGCGTCGTAGCCCTGCGGCTGCTGGGGCTGCTGCTCGTAGCCCTGCCGGTCGTAGCCGGGCTGCTGGGACTGCTGCCCGTAGCCGTACGGGTCGTAGACCTGCTCCTGCTCCTGGGGGTGGGCGGGCTGGGCGGGCTGCTCGTAGCCGTAGCTGCTCTGGTACTCCGCGGCCCACTGCTCCTGGCCGTACGGGTCGTCCTGCTGGGGGGCGGCGGCGTACGGGTCGTACTCGGCGTACTGCGCGTACTCGGCCTGCTCGTGGTGGGCGGGCTCGGCGGCCCGGGGCTCGGAGTCGCCGTCCGGCTCCCCCTCGCCCTCGGCCTCGGCGGCGGCGCGCAGCCGGCGGGCGCGGCGGCCGTCGCCGCCCTGCTCCGGGATGCCGGCGGCCGCGGCGGCGGACACGGGCACGGCCTCCGCGTCGGGCAGGTCGTCGTCGACCTCCCGGCGCCGGCCCGGCAGGGCCATGACGACGAGCACCAGGCCGAGGAAGCCCTGGACCCACAGCCACACGGTGTGCGTGAACGGGTCGTCGTAGACGAGGTCGAGCCGGCCGCCGCTGCTGGGGAGCCGGAAGCCCTGGGCCCAGCCGTCGACGGTGGTGGCGGTGAGCTCCTTGCCGTCGAGGGTGGCCGTCCACCCGGGTGCGGCGAGGTCGGCGACGCGCAGTACGCGGCCGTCCGCGCCGGCCGGGATGGTGGTGTGGGCCTCGACCTTGCCGGAGGCGACGGTCACGGTGCCGGCGGGGGTGTCCTCGCCGGAGCCGCCCTCGTCACCGCCGGAGGGCTCGACGATCGTGATGCGGGCGACGTCGTCGTCCACCCGCCACAGGGCGCTGCCGTCGGCCTGGCTGAGCCGGGACAGGCCCGGGGTGCTGTCGAGGGTGCGGCTCACCTCGCGCGGGGCGCCGCTCTGGACGAGTACGTAGCGCACGGCGTAGCCGCCGAGCTGGCTGGCCTGGTCGGCGCCGGAGCCCGCCACGAGGTTGCCGACGATCTTGGCGAGCCGGGCGTCGCCACCGTCCGCGGCGGCGATCTCGGCGTCGCCGAGGCGGGCACCGGAGCCCCGGACGAGGGCGTACGAGACGTGGGCGGGCGTGCCCGACAGCACGAGGGTGCGGGCCTGGTCGCGGGTGGTGCTCTCCTCGGCGACGAAGGCGGGCACCTGGGTCGGGTCGCGACGCTCCAGCGGGCCGTCGGCGCCGCCGGCCATCCAGCCGACGGCGGCGGCCAGCGGGGCGAGCACGGCGGCCAGGGCGACGAGCGCGGCCACGGGCTGGCGCCAGCCGAAGCCGGAGGCGGCGAGCCGCTCCTTGGCGCCCTCGGCGCCGACCGCGGCGGCGGCGATCAGGGCGAAGCCGTAGACGAGGGTGGCGGGGCCGGCCCAGGCGGTGGTGTTGGCGAGGACCGCGAAGACCAGGCCGGTCAGGGCGCCCACCCAGGCGGTGACGATGGCCGAGCGGCGCTCGGCGCGCACCAGTGCGGCCAGCGCGGCCAGGACGATGCCCGCGAGCAGGAGGCCGCCGGCGGCGCCGGGGCCGCCGGGGTTGATCAGGAGGAGGTCGGTGGCGGTGGCCGACTTGGCGCCGAACGGCAGACCCGCCTCGTCAAGGAAGCGCCGGGGGTGCGTGAGCAGCCCGAGCGACCAGGGTGCGAGCACCACCATGGGGGCACCGAGGACGGCCACGGCCCGCATGGCCAGCGGGACCAGGAGCCGGCCCTGCCCGCGCACGATGCGCGTGGCGATGGCGACGCCGACGAGCACCAGGGCGATCAGCCAGGTGATCGGGGTGAACGCGGTGGTGATCGTCAGCAGCAGCGCCACCGCCCAGGCGGCGCGCCACCCGGGCCGCAGGCCGCGCTCGACGCCGTCGGCGGAGATCCGCAGGCCCGCGGCGGAGACGGCGGCGCGGGCCATGAGGGGCAGCAGGATGGCCAGGACGGCGGTGCCGAGCCGGCCGCCGGCGAGGGCGCCGGTGGCGGCGGGCAGGAAGGCGTACGCGACGGCGCCCCAGGCGCGCAGCAGCCGGGAGTCGACCAGCGGCCGCGACACGAAGTAGGCGCTGAGGCCCGCGAGCGGCACCGAGGCGACCAGGAGGACGGTCAGGGCGAGGCCGGAGCTGCCGAGCAGGATGCTCGACAGGGTGGCCACGATCGCCAGGTACGGCGGCGCGGTCTCGGTGCTGCCGGCGCCGAGGGAGTGCCAGCCGCCGAGGTAGGAGCCCCACAGGTCGGAGGCGTCGGCGGCGGCGGGCAGCAGCGCGCCGCCGGACAGGGCACCGCCGCCGAGGAGTGCGCGGCAGGCGATGAGGGAGAAGAGCAGCAGGACGGCGAAGAGCATCGGGGCGGGCTGCCGGGCGATGCGCTTGAGCAGCGCGAACTGCTCGACGTCCATGTACTCGCCGTCGTCGTCGCCACCGCTGGGCCCGGACTCCAGCCCGCCGCCGTGGCGTCCGGCGGAGGAGGCGTCGGCGGCCGCGCGGCCGGAGACGTTGCTGACGACCTGCTCGACGGTGGCCCGTACGGTCGCGCCGGGCGGCGGGAAGAGCGACCGCAGTTCGGAGGGCGGGACGACGGCCCGGGAGCGCCGCCGGCGGGCGCCGAGCAGGCGGCCGGGGCGCAGCAGGACCGACAGCAGACCGGTGATCTCGTCGACGGCCTGTCCGGGGACCTTGCCGACGAGGTACGCGAGGGTGCGCAGCACGGTGCCGAGCACGACGCGCGCGAAGACGTACGGGAGCAGGGCGCCGCGGGTGTTGGCCAGCAGCGTGTAGACGGCGCCCGCCTTGTCGACGCGGTGCGGGTTGACGGCGGAGCGGCCGGCGCAGTCGACGGGGCGGCGCTCGCGGGAGGCCGCCTCGGCGTGCCGCAGGACGGCGTCGGGGGCGACCAGGACGGTGTGGCCGGCGGACTGGGCGCGCCAGCAGAAGTCGACGTCGTCGCGCATGAGGGGCAGCCGGCGGTCGAACCCGCCGAGGTCCTCCCACACGTCGCGGCGCACCAGCATGCCCGCGCTGGAGACCGACAGCACCTGGCGGACCTGGTCGTGCTGGCCCTGGTCCTGCTCGCGGCGCTCCAGGCCGGTCCAGCGGCGGCCGCTGCGGGCGATGGAGACGCCGACCTCCAGCAGCTGGCGACGGTCGTACCAGCTGCGCAGCTTGGGGCCGATGATCGCGGCGGAGGGCGAGGAGTCGGCGACCCTCAGCAGGTTGAGGAGGGCGTCCGGGGCGGGCTCGCAGTCGTCGTGCAGGAGCCACAGCCACTGCACCGGTTCGCCGTGCGGCTCGTCCGGCTCGTCGTAGGCGTCGTCGTTCCAGGTGCGGGTGACCGGGTCCCAGCTGCTGCGCCGCGCCAGGTAGGGCAGTTGCTCCGCGGTGAGGGGCTCGGCCGCGCGCACGCACTCGTCGACGGCGGCGCCGAAGCCGTTGCGCCGGGCGAGGTGGAGGACGCGGTGGTCGCCGAGGCTCTCGGCGAGCAGGCGGGCGGAGTCGTCGGCGCTGCCGGTGTCGGCGGCGATGACGTCCTGGACCGGGCGGTCCTGGGAGACCAGACCCGAGAGCGCGTTGGGCAGCCAGCGGGCACCGTCGTGGGAGACGAGCACGGCGGTGACGACGTGGCGCGGGAACTCCGGTGCCTGGGCGGCGTATTGAGTCCCGGCAGAACTGTTCACGGACATCGAGGTTCGGGCCCCGGTTCGCTGGACTTCGGACGACGCCTTGGGCGTCTCGGACGGGCCCCCACACTAACGGTTGCGGGAGGCGGCCCTTCCGGGTCCGGGGCACATATACCGACGAAGCCTGCCGTGACGGACGCGAACCGGGCGGGTGCCGTGCGCTCGCCGTGGGGCTGCCGTACGGTCTCCGGCCGGGTGCGGGGCGGGGCCCTGGACGGGGCCCCGGGCGGGCGCTAGACGACGCCCTTCTTCAGGCGCCGGCGCTCGCGCTCGGACAGGCCGCCCCAGATGCCGAAGCGCTCGTCGTTGGCGAGGGCGTAGTCGAGGCAGTCGGAGCGGACCTCGCAGGCGAGGCAGACCTTCTTGGCCTCGCGGGTGGAGCCGCCCTTCTCGGGGAAGAAGGACTCGGGATCGGTCTGCGCGCACAGCGCGCGCTCCTGCCACCCGAGCTCTTCGTCGGCCTCTTCGGCCAGCAACAGCTGGAACAGCTCGGTCATGCGCGCCCCTCGTCTGTTTTCGCGTCCCCGTGATGTTGCCGTTACCTGCGACGGTCGAACGACACGAGTGAAATTACAAGTGTGCCGATACGGGCCAGTCAAGCCGAGATCTGCTATTGGGCCCGTTATTCACCCTGCGGAACCAAGGCCTGACAGAAAGTGTTCAAATCATCCCAAACGTCCGCATACGTCAACCGCGGTCGACGCCCCTGGGGGGTGGCGATCACGATGCGATCACGAAAACACAACGACGTTTCACGAGGAGACGTTCCTGCGTACCCGTGTGGTTGCGTCGGCACTTTTCCTGGGTCTTCTGCGCACAAACCTTTCACCATGCCGAATAGCCGGATCAGGTGAAAGATTTACGGCAAATCCGACATCGAGTTGACAGGCCACCGAGGACCCGGTGTGCTAGAGCGCATGCCAGTGACCCACGCGCCTGCCCGGACCCGCCGCCTCGGCGAGTTCCGTCGTGCCGTGGAAGCCCACTGCCGCTGTTCCAGCTGTTGCCGCTGAAGGACTCTTCCCAGCCCGCACAGCCTCATGCGCATGCCTGACGCTCCTCACTTCCCGTAGGAACTCCCGCACCCATGAACAGCGACGTCTCGATCGCCGGCGACCCCCTCGCCATCCCCCACCTCCTTCCGCCCGTGCCCGCCTACCCCGTCACCGTCGCGGAATTCGCCGGACTGGCGCGCAAGATCGCGGCGGATCGCGCCCGTTGGGCGCCGCGCGTCCGCTACGACGCCACCACCCGCTGGTACGACCGGCTGGCGACCGGACCCGGGTACGAGGTCTGGCTGCTCAGCTGGGTGCCCGGCCAGGGCAGCGGGCTGCACGACCACGGCGGCTCCTCGGGCGTGCTGACCGTCCTCGAGGGCGAACTGACCGAGCGCGCCCTCGGCGGCAACGGCGAGACCCGTCGTTCACTCCTGCCGGGGCACCAGCGGGTGTTCGCCCCCGGCTACGTCCACGAGGTGGTCAACGACTCCCTGGAGGGCGCGGTCAGCCTGCACGTCTACTTCCCGGGCCTGACGGAGATGACCCCGTACGCCTGCACCTCCGGAAAGCTGGCGGCGGAGGGCACGTTCGCCGGGTGACGCGGCGGGCTGACAGACTGTCCGCATGCGAATCGTGGTACTGGCCGGCGGCATCGGAGGAGCCCGTTTCCTGCGCGGCCTGAAGGCGGCGGCGCCGGAGGCGGACATCACCGTCATCGGCAACACCGGCGACGACATCCACCTGTTCGGCCTCAAGGTCTGCCCCGACCTCGACACCGTCATGTACACCCTCGGCGGCGGGATCCACCAGGAACAGGGCTGGGGCCGCGCCGACGAGACGTTCACGGTCAAGGAGGAGCTGGCCGCCTACGGCGTCGGACCCGAGTGGTTCGGCCTGGGCGACCGCGACTTCGCGACCCACATCGTGCGCACCCAGATGATCGGCGCGGGCTACCCGCTCAGCGCGGTCACCGAGGCGCTGTGCGCGCGCTGGAAGCCGGGCGTGCGGCTGATCCCGATGACCGACGACCGGATCGAGACGCACGTCGTCGTCGACGACCCCGACGCGGGCCCCGGCGGCGGGCGCAAGGCGGTCCACTTCCAGGAGTACTGGGTGCGGCTGCGGGCCTCCGTCCCGGCGTACGCGGTGCTGCCGGTCGGCGCGGAGGGCGCCAAGCCCGCGCCCGGCGTGCTGGAGGCGATCGCCGAGGCCGACGTCATCGTCTTCCCGCCGTCCAACCCGGTGGTGTCGGTCGGCACGATCCTGGCCGTCCCCGGTATCCGCGAGGCCATCGCCGAGGCGGGCGTGCCCGTGGTGGGCCTCTCCCCCATCGTCGGCGACGCCCCGGTGCGCGGCATGGCCGACAAGGTGCTGGCGGCGGTCGGCGTGGAGTCCACGGCGGCGGCGGTCGCCGCCCACTACGGCTCCGGGCTGCTGGACGGCTGGCTGGTCGACACCGTCGACGCGGGATCGGTGGCGGAGGTCGAGGCCGCGGGCATCCGCTGCCGGGCCGTACCGCTGATGATGACGGACCTGGACGCGACGGCCGCGATGGCCCGCGAGGCGCTGGAGCTGGCCGGGGAGGTGCGGGCGTGACCGCCTCCTACCGCGTGTGGGCCGTCACCGGCATGCCCGAGGTCGAGCCCGGTGCGGACCTCGCGAAGCTCGTCGCCGCGAGCACGGCGGAACTGGCCGACGGCGACGTCCTCGTCGTCACCTCGAAGATCGTCAGCAAGGCCGAGGGGCGCGTCGTGCGCGCCGACGACCGCGAGGCGGCGATCGACGCCGAGACGGTGCGGCTGGTCGCACGGCGCGGGCGGACCCGGATCGTGGAGACCCGGCACGGCCTCGTCATGGCCGCGGCCGGCGTGGACGCCTCCAACACGGCCCCCGGCACGGTGCTGCTGCTGCCCGAGGACCCGGACGCCTCCGCCCGCGCCATCCGGGCGGGGCTGCGGGACGCGCTCGGCGTCAATGTCGGCGTGGTCGTCACCGACACCTTCGGACGGCCGTGGCGCGAGGGCCTGACCGACGTCGCGATCGGCGCGGCCGGGCTGCGCGTGCTGGACGACCTGCGGGGCGCGACGGACTCCCACGGCAACGAACTGGCGGTCACGGTCACGGCCCTGGCCGACGAGCTGGCCGCGGCCGGGGACCTGGTGAAGGGCAAGTCCACCGGGTCGCCCGTCGCCGTCGTCCGGGGTCTGGACCGACTGGTGCTGCCGGCGGAGGAGGACGGCGCCGGCGGCCGTGCCCTCGTCCGGCCCGCGGCCGACGACATGTTCCGGCTGGGCACTTCGGAGGCCGTCCGCGAGGCCGTCTCCCTGCGGCGCACCATCCGCGACTTCACCGACGAGCCCGTCGACGGGGCCGCCGTACGGCGCGCCGTGGACCTCGCGGTCACCGCGCCGGCGCCGCACCACACGACGCCGTGGCGCTTCGTGCTGCTGGAGTCGGAGCGCGCGCGGATCCGGCTGCTGGACGCCATGCGCGACGCCTGGGTCGAGGACCTGCGGCGCGACGGCCGCAGCGAGGAGTCCGTCGCCAAGCGGGTGCGGCGCGGCGACGTGCTGCGCCGGGCGCCGTACCTGGTCGTGCCCTGCCTGGTCGCGGACGGGGCGCACGACTACCCCGACGCCCGGCGCTCGGCGGCCGAGCGCGAGATGTTCGTGGTCGCGATGGGCGCGGCCGTGGAGAACTTCCTCGTCGCCCTGGCCGGCGAGCAGTTGGGCTCGGCATGGGTGTCGTCGACGATGTTCTGCCGCGACGTGGTGCGCGAGGTCCTGGACCTGCCGGAGGACTGGGACCCGATGGGTGCCGTCGCCGTCGGCCGGCCCGCCGCGCCGCCGAAGGAGCGGCCCGGGCGGAGCGCGGAGGCGTTCATCGAGGTGCGCTGAGGCGCCGGTTCTCAGGAGCGGGGGGCGTCGTCGTACTCGCGGGAGATCACTTCGACGCGACGTGCGGCGTGGTCCGCACGGACGGTGTCCAGGCCGAGCGTGTCGAGTTCGCGCATGGCGGCCACGTCGGACTCCGACCGCGGGTCGAGGGCCCGGACGGCGATGTCACGGGCCCCTTCGCCGAGTTCGACCCCGGCAAGCAGCGCCTTCATCAGCGCGGACTCCGCGTCCACGGGGGCGGAGTCCGCGAGCGCGATGTGGAGCATCAGGTGTTCCGGGCCCGTGTCGCTCCAGCGGGCCTGCGCGATCCACACGCACCGCACATGGGGGAAGTCGAGCAGGAGGCCGCCGAGCCTGTCGCGCAGGGTCACCGCCGTGGGACGGGTGGACCAGGTCAGCCGCAGCGTCCGCGCCTCCGTGGTGCGTTGGCCCCTGGTGCGCAGGGCCTGTTCGAGCAGCTCGAAGGGAACCCTGGCCCGGCCCTGCTCGGAGAAGACGGCCAGGGCTCCGACGTTCGTGTGCCGCCGGATGTCCAGCAAGCGCATGCCGTCGCAGTGCACGGCGGCGGCCGCTTCCGGCAGGCGCCGCAGGCAGCACGCCTCGCTGACGTAGCCGGGCAGGGCCGGGCCTTCGTCCTCCGAGCCGACGAACATCACCGAACCGGCCCCGTCCACGGGGACGTGCACCCCGAAGTCGATGATGGCGGCGAGTAGTTGGTCCGCCTCCTGCGGTTGCCGGCGGTCGAGCATGCCGGCGAGTGCGGCGTTCGTCGTGCTCACGCACCGATGATAGGGACGGCGTCCGGATCGGTCACCGGGTCGGGCGGGCCGCCTCCGCCGTGGGTCACAGCGGCACGATGTTCCCCGGGGCCATGCGGGGGGCGCGGCGTGGGGGGCGGCGGCCGGTGAGCAGGATGAGGCGGGCGGCGCGATGGCGCTGGCCGGCGTAGGGCTCGAGGAGTTCGAGCATGGTGGCGTCGTCCGAGCGGTGGGCGCCGGTGAGGGCGTAGCCGACGGTGTGCGGCAGGTGGAGGTCGCCGACCGTGATCGCGTCGGGGTCGCCGTTGCTGCGCTGCAGGGTCTCGGCGGCGGTCCAGGGGCCGATGCCGGGGACGGCCTGGAGGCGGGCGAGGGCGTCGGCGGGGGCGAGGGTGGTGGCCTGTTCCATGCGGGCGGCGGCGCGGGCGGCCCGAACCGCGGCGGCGGAGCGCTTGCCGTCCACGTTGGCGCGGTGCCACTCCCAGGAGGGGATCATGGCCCAGCCGCGGGCGTCGGGCATGACCCGCATGCGCAGTTCCTCGCCGGGGCCGGGGGCGGGCTCGCCGAAGCGCCACAGCAGCACCCGCCAGGAGCGGTATGCCTCGTCGGAGGTGACCTTCTGCTCGAGAATCGCCGGGACGAGGGACTCCAGCACCAGGCCGGTACGGGTCAGCCGCAGCCCGGGGTTGCGGCGGTGGGCCTCGTGGACGACGCGGTGCCGGGCGGTGAAGGCGCCGGGGTCGTCGGCGTCGCCGAGCAGGCCGGGGAGGCGGTCCAGCAGCCAGTCGGCGCCGGGGCCCCAGGCCTCCGCCTCGACCTCCCCGCCGGAGGGGCGGGCGATGCGCAGGGTGCCGGGGCCCTCGGGCGTGCGCGAGGCGCGGTAGACGGCGCGGTCGGCGCCGACGCGGAACGCCGGGTCGCCGGGGCCGCGGCGCAGGGGGCCGAGTGTGAGGCCGAGGTCCAGGGGGCCGCGCGGGGTCCAGCGGCGGGTGCGGCCGGGTGTGCGGGGGCCGGGGACGCGGCCGGCCGCGGCGCGGAGGAGTCGGGTCTGCTCGGGGTGCACCCCCCGAGCCTACGGCGTGGGCCGTCGGGCTTCCGCGCTTCGCGGCTTCGGGGTTCGGGGTTTCCGGGTTTGCGGGCCGGTGGGCGGGGCACGCCCACCGGCCGGGGATCGCGGCGGCTACTGGTCGGAGGAGAAGCGGACCGCGCCGTCCGGGATGACCGCTCCGCACCAGATGCGCACGCCGTGCCGCAGTTCGTTGTCGGCGCCGATGTGCGCGCCGTCGCCGATGACCGATCCCTGGACGACGGTGCGCTCGCCGATGACCGCGTCCGCGCCGATGAGGGAGTCCACGACGGTCGCGCCGGGACGGACGACCGCACCCGCCAGGACCGTGCTGCCCTCGACGACCGCTCCGGCGCCGATGACCGCGCCCGCGGAGACGGCGGTGCCGCCGGTGAGCTTGGCGTCCTCGGCGATCCGGGCGCCCTCCAGGACGAGGCGTTCGCCGCAGCGGCCGGGGACGGCCGGGGACGGCGCGTGGCCGAGGACGAGGTCGGCGGAGCCGCGGACGAAGGCGTGCGGGGTGCCGAGGTCGAGCCAGTACGTGGAGTCGACCATGCCCTGCAGATGGGCGCCGTCGGCCAGGAGGCCCGGGAACGTCTCGCGCTCGACGGAGACCGCGCGGCCGGTGGGGATGGAGTCGATGACGGAACGGTCGAAGACGTAGGCGCCCGCGTTGATCTGGTCCGTGACGATCTCCTCGGGCGTCTCCGGCTTCTCCAGGAACGCGGTGACGCGGCCGGTGGCGTCGGTCGGCACGAGCCCGAAGGCGCGCGGGTCCTCGACGCGGGTCAGGTGGAGGGAGACGTCGGCACCGGAGTCGCGGTGGGTGGCGACGAGTCCGGCGATGTCGAGGCCGGTGAGGATGTCCCCGTTGAAGACGAGGACCGGGTCGCCGGGGGCGGAGTCCAGGCGGTCGGCGACGTTGCGGATGGCGCCGCCGGTGCCGAGCGGCTCGTCCTCGGTGACGTACTCCAGGCGCAGCCCCAGGGCGGACCCGTCGCCGAAGTGCGGCTCGAAGACCTCGGCCAGGTAGGAGGTCGCCAGGACGATGTGCTCGACGCCCGCCGCGCGCGCCCGGGCCAGTTGGTGGGTGAGGAACGGGACACCGGCCGCGGGGACCATCGGCTTGGGGGTGTGCACCGTGAGGGGGCGCAGCCTGGTGCCCTTGCCGCCGACCAAGAGGATCGCTTCAGTCACCTGTGTTTGTCTCCGCTTCCTGGCGGGCCGAACGAATGAGCGGCCAATCCTATGCAGGGGGCGATCAGCGGCCCTGGAGCCCCGCCGCGGTGCGGCGGATGATGCCGAGATCGTCGTACAGCTCCGTTCCTGGGCATTGCGTGTTGAATCCGTCCCGGTGGCCCGAGATGACGTTCATGCGCACCCGCGTGCCCTTCGGGTACCTGTTGCTCCCTCCGGACACCAGATATGTCATGCCCTCCGGGTTGCGGCCGTAAATTCCGAGTTTCCACGCGGCGAGCCGGGCGACGGCCGAAAGGGCCTCGCTGCTGGGCCGGTCCTCGGAGTAGTCGCCGAGCACGGCGATGCCCATGGTGTGCTCGTTGAAGCCGAGGGTGTGCGCGCCGAAGACGGCCCTGGAGACGCCGCCGCTGCGGCCTTCGTAGATGTTTCCGCACTTGTCGACGAGGAAGTTGTAGCCGATGTCGCGCCAGCCGCTGCTCTTGACGTGGTAGCGGTAGATACCGCGGATGACCGAGGGGGAGTCGGAGCACTCGTAGTCGTTGCCGGTGGCGGTGTGGTGGACGAAGATCGCACTGATGGCGTCGGTGAACTCGGAGTCCTCGTTGCGCAGTTGCTCGTCGGCGCCCCAGCCGAACCGGGTGATGATGCGGGGGCGTGCGCCGGTGAAGCGCTGCCCGGTGAGGGCCTCGGTCTGGGACCGGCTGAGCGCGGGCACGAAGGGGGACTCGACCGGGGTGCCCGAGGTGTCGCTCGGGTCCGCGGCGGTGTCGGTGGTGGTGCCGTCCTGCGGGTGACGGCCGCCGAGCGGGTCCCCGCCCTCGCTGGGCCCGACGCCGTCGAAGGGGTCGCCGTCCTCGCCCGGGTCGCCGTCCTCGCCGGGGCCGACACCGGCGAAGGGGTCGCCGCCGGAAGGGTCGGCGCCGGACGGGCCACCGACGACGGAAGGATCGGTGTTCCCGGAGGGGGCCCCGGGGAAGGTGCCGTCGCCGGGGGGCCCGCCTGGCGCACCGTCACCGCCCGGGCCGCCGCCCCCCGGTCCCGCGGGCCCGGGGTCCAGCGCTGCATCGGGGTCGAGGTAGCTGCCCCCCAGGTCGCCGCCGGGGTAGCCATCGGAGCCGTCGCCCGGTTCGTCCCCGGGGTCGACCATCTCCAGCCGCAGTCCCTTGGGCAGGCCGGGCTGCTGGACCCCGCGCCTGCCGCTGGTGGGCGCCTCGGGCACGACCCGCACCTCGACCCCGTCGGAGCGGCCGACCCACAGGGGGGCGGTCGAGCCGCGCACCGCGGAGCCCGAGCCCTCGGCCGAGCCGGCGTCGGGGGCGTCGTCGTTGTGCGCCTCGACGGTGCGCCAGTTCGACCAGGTGCCGGAGCCGGTGGCGCGGGTCCTGACCTGGACGGTGCCCCTCAGGTCGGTGCCGACGTCGTCCCAGGTGATGCCGATCATGGAGAACGGTTTCACGGCACGGGCCGGCAGCCCCTGCGAGAGCGGGGCGCCGACGGCACGGCCGGACGTGGCGAGCGGGGCCAGCGCGAGGGTACGGGTGGCGCCGGGGGGCGTGTCGGAGGCGGCCGCCCGCGCCGGCGCGTGAATGGTGGCGGTGGCGCCGGAGGGGAAGGCGAGCGGCAGGGCGAGGGCAGCCATGCACGCCGCGGAGATCGAAGTCGCAAGAAGTGCACGCATGGGAAGAACAGTTACATAAGGCCCCAAAACGCGCAGCCGGGATCTGACGGGCTGTCTTCTTCTGCCGGCCCATCAGCGCCACCCGGGACGCCCCCGCCTGACGTAGCCTGGGCCGCGTGACATCGACAGCCCGTACACCCGCCGACCTGCTGCGTTCCGCGCTCGCGGCGGACCCCGCCCGGCCCCTGGTCACCTTCTACGACGACGCGACCGGCGAACGCGTCGAACTGTCGGTGGCCACCTTCGGCAACTGGGTGGCCAAGACCGCCAACCTCATCCAGGACGAGCTGGGCGCCCAGCCGGGTGACCGCGCGGCACTGCTGCTGCCGGCGCACTGGCAGACGGCGGTATGGGTGCTCGCCTGCTTCTCCACCGGCGTGGTCGTGGTGCCCGGCGGCGACCCGGGCGGTGCCGACCTCGTGGTGTCCGGCCCGGACACGCTGGAGGAGGCCCGCGCCTGCTCCGGCGAGCGGGTCGCACTGGCGCTGCGGCCGCTGGGCGGACGCTTCCCGCAGCCGCCGGAGGGTTTCGCCGACTACGCGGTCGAGGTGCCCACGCAGGGCGACCGCTTCGCCCCGTACGCGCCGGTGGACGCGGACGCACCCGCGCTGGAGCTGCCGGGCGGGGAGGAGCTCACCGGCGCGGAGGTGGTCGGGCGGGCCCGCGCCTCAGCCGGGGCCCTGGGGCTGACGGCCGGGGCGCGACTTCTCTCGGGCCGGTCGTACGGCGACTGGGACGGTCTGGCCGCCGGACTGCTGGCGCCGCTGGCGGCGGACGCCTCCGTGGTGCTCTGCCGCAACCTGGACCGGCTGCCCCCCGCCGACCTGGACAAACGCCGGGAGAGCGAGCGGGTGACCCACGTGGCGTAGCCGGGCTCCCGGCTCGCCGTCTCCGGCGGCCTCGGACGGAATTGAACAACTCCGCACAACCGAGGGCGGGATTGAACGGTCTTTATAGGTGACCTGATCGCCAGCAGCACCTGTAAGGACGGGCCCGGACGTGACCACGCCAGCCGATTCGCCGGAAGCCGAGGACACCCCTCCCGCCGACACCCCACCCGCCGACACCCCGCCGAGGAAGCGCCGCCGCACGTGGCTGCGCGTCCTCGCCGTGGTCGTGTCCCTGGTGCTGCTGGCAGGGGCCGGGGTCTCCTGGTACCTCTACAAGCAGCTCGACGGGAACATCCGCACGGACACCGACACCGCGCACGAGCTGATGCGGGTGAAGTCCGAGCGCCCCAAGGTGCTGCCCGAGGCGACCACCGCCGAGAACATCCTGCTGCTGGGTTCGGACAACCGGGGCGACGGCAACGGCAAGTACGGCCAGGACACCGGCACCCAGCGCTCGGACACCGCGATACTGCTGCACCTGGCCGCCGACCGGAAGAGCGCGACCGCGGTCAGCCTGCCGCGTGACCTCATGGTCGACATCCCCTCCTGCCGGCGGTCCGACGGCAGCATGACCAGCCCCCAGTTCGCCCAGTTCAACTGGGCCTTCGAGTTCGGGGGCGCCGCCTGCACGATCCGCACGGTGGAGAAGCTGACCGGGATCCGCGTCGACCACCACCTGGTCGTGGACTTCAACGGCTTCAAGAAGATGGTCGACGCGGTCGACGGCGTCGAGGTCTGCGTCCCGCACCCCGTGCACGACCAGGACGCGCACCTGGACCTGGACGCCGGCCGCCAGGTGCTGCGCGGCGAACAGGCCCTCGGCTACGTCCGCGCACGCAAGGGCATCGGCGACGGCAGCGACACCCAGCGGATGGACCGCCAGCAGGAGTTCCTCGCCTCCCTGGTGCAGAAGGTCGACTCCACCGGGGTGTTGCTCAACCCCGCCAAGCTCTACCCGCTGCTGGACGCCGCGACCTCCTCGCTCACCGCGGACGAGGGCCTCGACTCGCTGGCCGAGCTGTACGAACTGGCCCAGAGCCTGCGCAAGACGCCCACCGACCAGGTGCGTTTCCTCACCGTGCCGCGGCGCCCGTACACGGCGGACCCCAACCGTGACGAACTGGTGCAACCCGCCTCGGACGAACTGTTCACGACGCTGCGCGAGGACGGGCAGGTGACCGTCGAGGGGGACGAGGACGCCGGCACGGGCTCCGCCCGTCCGACGGACGGCGGAACCTCCACCGCCCCTCCGGCATCTCCCACACCGTCGGGCTCGGCGAGCGCCTCCCCCTCGTACCGCGGCACCACCGCCGACCGCGACGTGTGCGGCGGCAGTGGGGATTGAACACTTTGTCCAGGTGTAGGAGAGCGGAATTTGTCAGGGGCGGGCGTAGACGCTGAACTGTGGGGTTAGTGTGAGCGATCCGGCCTGTTGCAGCGGCCGAGACGGAGGACTCGATCGACCGTGGACACGCAAGGCCGTAGGCAGCACGTCGACCCGGCGGATCAGTGGGTTTTCGATCCCGAGACGGGCAGCTACCAGCTGCGGCTGGACCCCCCGCAGCAGCCGGAACGAGGCGTCCCCGCGCAGGGGACGGGCCGGCGGGCACAGCGCGTCCAGCCGCAGGGCGGCGGCCGCGCCCAGCAGGGCCGTTCCGGCGCCGAGGGCGAGCGCGAGGGCCGCGGCACCGCGGGCGGCCGCTCCGCCGACGGCGGCAGGGCGGCGGCCGGCGGCAGGGCGGCGGCCGGCGGCAGGGCGGCGGC
>NZ_JBHYMQ010000092.1:0-26004 GCF_042742985.1 Streptomyces sp. NPDC058864
CGCGTCAATCATCTGCCGGTGGCAGTAGCCCTCCGGCTGCCCGCCCCTGCCTTCCAGCCAGCCCGGCACGGGCAACAGGTCCCGCACCTCGGCCCACTCGACGTCCGTCAGATCCGACGGATAACGCCGGACACGGTGCGGACGATCGGCCGCGTTGCCGTACACGTGCGCGAGACAATCACACGACCGGGTGGCCGAGTTGGACCCGGCCGACGCGAGGGCGTACAACTGCGACAACAGGGCCTCCTGGGCGCTCGTTGGTCTCGACAACCCCGAGCTGCACAGGAGGCCCTGCTGTCATGCGCACCCGGCCGAAAGATCACCCAACCGGGAAGCCACACTCGAACCCACGCTCACCATGACCGGTAGAGCAACGGCTACTTGGGCCGTTGCGGGGCCTGGCCGGGGAGTCGCCGGCCAGGGGCGAGAGCGCCGCCCCGAGGGGCGGGGCCGCACGCTGGGGGCCGCCTTGGGGGCGTTGCGGCAGGCGTTGCGAGAGCCGTTGCGGCAGGCGTTGCGCACCCTCCGGCGGCCGAGCCGCATTCGCCCTGGTCACAGGTGGTTTTGGGGGCGCGTGCCGGTCTGACTTCTCCTGGAGAGGGGGGTGTTGGTGTGGTGCGGTTGTCCCTGCGCGAGGTGCGTCCGCCTCTCCGGCCGTCGCGGGGCCAGCCCGGGGAACCGCTGCGCTGGGCCGGTTGGTGGGATGGCGGCCCGCAGAGGGCGGGCCGCGAGGACGGGCCGCAGGGGCGGCTGTGTGGCCGTGTGCCGCCTCATGACAGCAGTGGGGCGGGGATGTGCCACTCCGTGTCAGTGTGCCGTTCACGGCGCCGTACAGGCCCTGGGCAGGGCTCCCCGGCGAGGGAGTCCGGCCCAGCCTTGTCATCGTGCTGCCCTTACTGCTGGCGCCCGTGCTGCTACAGGTGGGCTCGGCTGCATCGTGGCAGGCGCCGTCATCGGGGCAGGCTGGGGAGCCGCCGATTACTGGGCAAAGAGACGATTCGGCAACAGGGCAAGATACTCCCGTCGCGACCTGGGAGTAAGCATCGGGCAGGGTTTCGGCTTCGGCCTTGCCGGTGGCGTCGGTGGAGCCGTCTGGAAGGGGATCGCCAAGGGATTTCAGAAGAGAGCTATAAAGCTTGAAAGGATCCCTTTCTCCTTCCGAAGAAGGTAAGGACGACCGCAACAGCGGGTCGCGGCCCCATCGTGGGAACGCGACCCGATGTCCGGCCCCAAGTCGGATTCATTTCGGTTCCGGGCTGCATTTTTTGAATTGGAGGACTTGTGAATACGTACGATGTCGGCATTGCGCTGCTTCTTCTGCTGTGTGGTGCTGGTATTGCATTTCTGGTGGGTGGTGGACCGGCTGGCCAGGCGGCTTTGGCCTTCTCCATAGCATTCACTGGCGGCGTCGTGGGTCTCAGGATCCATCGCCGCAGGAAATGAAGAATCTCCATCGGTGGCAGTAAACTCATGCGAATGACGTAGTTCCGCGTTAAAGGTTCTTTCGAGCCTGCATGAGTCGGCCCGTCACTTGAGGTGTGTTATCGTTCGCACTCCATCAGTGATCGGCGAGAAGGTGCTGCGTACCGGTGGGGTTCGAATTTTACGCAGAGAGCCTGCGGAAGTCGCCCCAAATAGCGGCCTCCGCAGGTGATCACGCAATCGAAATGGCGCACCTGAGGGGGTTCTGGAATGGCTAAACACTGGATGGACAATATGTATGCGGACATCTCCTTTGCGGTAGCAGGGCTTGCTGTCACGCTTTCTCGCCTACACTCCTGGTGGGCATTGCTTCCTGGTTTCCTAACTCTCGGATGGGTTATCCAGATTTGCAGGAGACTTGCGGGAAAGGGGTAATGTGATACATGGGTCGGGCGAGAATTTTAGACCTGCGTATCCCGCGGATTACGCCTCAATGTGCTCAATTTTTCTGGGCTGGGAGTATCCTGCATGCCTGGCAGAAGCTTGGCGCTGAATCCGTCTCGATCGTTCCTGCGGACCTGGATGCCCCACGCTTCGGCTGCGCACTGAAATGAGAATTCACGATGGCGAACTGATCTGGAAATACTTGTGAACCGAAGCTGGACCGTCAACCGTGTGCTGTTCTGGGTCTGCGTGGCAGGTGCGGTCTTTCCTCTGACGGCGATTCCGACCGCTCTGATCGGGCAGTCCCACTACAGTAGTGGTTCCTCGCCGGAACCTATGTTATACAAGCGGCATTCTTGGCCAGGGGCGCACGGTGTTTTGCGAACAAGCGGCGCAAAGAGCGCAAAACTGCATGAAAGATGATCGATCCGGCGGGCCTACCTGAGCCTGGATCCACCGATCGGTGACCGAGGTGGGACGGGGCTGACGCAGAGAGGTGCCCGCTGAGCTGGGAAGATGGGAGTTCTGACGCTTCCATCAACACCAATCAGCAAGGTACCTCGTAAGTGAAATCTTCCCATAGCCCTGCGGTGACGTTCGCCGCGTTCGATGACCCGAACCTGCTCGCTCACGGCGGGCTGGCCGCGGTGGTCCGCTTGGCCGAGCGGTGTGGCTTGCCGGAGTTGGTGCGGGAGAAGGCGCGGGAGAGGGCGCGGCTGGTCGGGGCGGGCAACGGAGCCGGGGTCGCGCCGGACGCGAAGGCTGTGTCGCTGGTCGCGGGCATGCTCGCGGGTGCGGACAGCATCGATGTGGGCGTGCTGCGGCACGGCGCTATGGCGAAGGTGTTCGCCGGAGTGCGGGCCCCGTCCACTCTGAACGGCTTTCTGCGCGCGTTCACCTGGGGGTACGTGCGCCAACTGGAGTCCGCTGCACGGACGTTCACGTGCAACCTGACCGGGCACTGCAATCTGCTGCCGGGCGGCGACCAGGTCGTCTATCGGGACATCGACTCGAAGGTGAAACAGGTTTACGGGGCCGCCAAGCAGGGTGCCGAGCACGGATACACCAAGGTCAAAGGTCTGCACTTCCAGATCGTCACCGCCTCCACTCCGCTCGCGGCGCCGGTGATCGTGGCTTCTCGTCTACGCAAGGGGTCGGCCGGCTCCGCCAGGGCGCCGCCCACCTGATCGCCGAGGCCATCAGGACGGTCCGGGCCATGGGCGCCACCGGGATGGTCATCGTGCGCGCGGACGCGGCGTTCCTTTCCCACAAGGTGGTGGCCGCCTGCCGCCGGGCGAAGGCGAAATTCTCCCTGGCGGTGGCGCAGCGCAAGAAGGTCCGCCAGGTCATCGCCGCCATCCCCGAAGACGCATGGATGGCGATCAAGTACCCCAAAGCGATCTGGGACGCCGACGAGCAACGCTGGATCTCCGACGCCGAGGTCGCCGAGGTGGAGTACACCGCGTTCACTGGCAAGGCCAAGAAGTACCGCACAACCGCCCGGCTGCTCATCCGCCGCGTCAAGCGCCTGAATGATGCCCATGTCCCGGACAGACAGGGCGAGTTGTTCAAGATCTGGCGCTTCCACGCAGTGTTCACCGACAGCCCCTTCGAACTGGTCGAGGCCGAGAAGTGCCACCGCGCGCACGCGATCGTGGAGCAGGTCTTCGCCGATCTTGAGGACTCGGCGCTCGGGCACCTGCCGTCGGGGAAGTCCACCGCGAACGCGGCCTGGCTCACCCTGGCCGCGCTCGCGCACAACCTCACCCGCGCCCTGGGTGCCCTGGCCTCCGTGTTTCACTCCAGAGCCCGCACCGGCACCATCCGCCGCCAGCTCATCGCCGTCCCTGCCAGGTTGGCCGCCGGCGCACGCACCCTGACCTTCCACATGCCTCGGCGCTGGCCCTGGCAGGACGCCTTCGAAGCACTGTGGACGGCCGTCGACTGCCGCTTGAGGGCCTGACCCCGCCGCCCCTGCCCGCCCACGACCAAGGACCTCGGAGACCCCGCCACCGGGACGGCCACCCGGCGATCACCCACACCCACCAGCGCAAAACCGCGCTGGGGATCACCCGGAAACACTCACCGGAATCCGCCCGGTGGATCCAGGGTCAGAGTAAACGGGCCTCAGCGTGGCCTGCGACCTGCGCGACGTCGAGGCGTACGCCCGTCGGCGAGCGCGAGCGCGAGCCCGAGCCGGATCGCCGGCGGCGTAAGGGGGACCCGTGGAAGCGTGGATGTGGGACGTATTCGTCAGCACGATGAGGGAGACGTACACCGTCAGCCTCCGGAAGGGCGTTGCACCCCGGCCTGTGATCATGCCGGTGGTGCGAGGCGAGCTGGTGGGTCTGGTGTGGGTTCGACCGCTTACGGTCGGTCAGGACGCGCTGACCGGCATCGCAGAGCTAGCCAACATTGCGGCTGCAGCCGGCGCGGACGAAGTGGTGCTTACCTGGGAGACGCATGACGTCGCCACTGCCTGCCAGTTGCCGGTCGTCAGCCCGGCGCCATGCATGAACATGGCGGCAGCCAACCGTGAGGGGCACATGCTGCACCAGTTTCCTTACACAGAGGAACTCATTGCCCGTAGCCCCCCAGGACTTTGTTGGCGGATTCGGTGAGTGTGCTTGGTGATGTTGCTTGTGCGGGCAGTCTGGTGGGGGTTCGTTCCGTCTCGCGGGGAGACAAGGAGGGGCGGCGATGTCGTTGCGCCCTGTGCCATTTCCGTTCGTCCCGGAGGCCACCGCGCGGGTGGCTCGTGCTGCGTTCCGTAAGGGTTGTCTGGCCATGCGGATCCGGGATGAACTCGGTCCGCTGTTCGAGGACGAGCAGTTCGCTCGGGCGTTTCCGCGCCGGGGTGGTCCGGCGTGGCCGCCGGGGCAGTTGGCGCTGGTGAGCGTGCTGCAGTTCGCGGAGGGACTGACGGACCGGCAGGCTGCCGACGCGGTCCGCGGGCGGATCGACGTCAAGTACGCGCTCGGCCTGGAACTGGAGGATCCCGGGTTCGACTTCTCCGTGCTCAGTGAGCTCTTTCAGAGTGGCCACCGATCGGGTGACGTCTCGGACGACGACTTGGAGCGGCTCGATGCGCCTCGTCCTGTTCCCAGCCGTGTCAACGTCGTAGGCACCTACGCCCGCGTGAGCCGCAGTTGAAAGAGCTCAGTGAGTTCCGGGACCGGCTGATCGCGCACGGTCTGGAGGAACTGGTCCTGGATCGGCTGCTGGAACGGGTTGGCGAGCTGGGGCTGTTGCGGGCGGGCGGCCGCCAGCGGACCGACTCCACACACGTGCTGGCCGCGGTGCGGATGCTGAACCGGATGGAGTTCGTCGGTGAGACCCTGCGCGCCGCCCTGGAGACGCTGGCCGTCGCGGCGCCCGGCTGGCTGCGGCAGATCGCCGCGCCGCAGTGGTTCGAACGTTACGGCAAACGCGATCGACTCTTTCCGCTTCCCCAAAGGGACCGACGCCCGTCAGCGGTGGGCGCTGGCGGTGGGAGAGGACGGATTCGCACTGCTTCAGGCCGTCTACGCACCCGATGCTCCGGCCTGGCTGCGGGAGGTCGAGGCGGTGCAGGTCCTGCGTGTTGCGTGGGTGCAGCAATACCACCGTGACGAGGAGGGGGTGCGCTGGCGGGAGGCAAAGACCTCCCGCCGGGCAGACTGAGGCTGTCCAGCCCCTACGACACCGACACCCGCTACAGCATCAAGCGCGGCGCGGGCTGGGACGGCTACAAGGTCCACTTCACCGAAACCTGCGACCCGGATGCCCCGCATCTGATCACGAACGTGGTCACCACCGACGCCACCGTCCCCGACGCGCAGATCACCGACGAAATCCACGCCGACCTGGGCAGACGAGGCCTGCTGCCGGCAATCCATCTCGTCGACTCCGGCTACACCTCCGCCGCGCTGCTGGTCGCCGCGGCTGAGCAGGACATCGAGCTGAGGGGACCGGTCTTCGCCGACACCACCGCCCAGGGCCGGGCCGCAGAGGGCCTGGGACAGGACGCCTTCCTCATCGACTGGCCGGCCCGCACGGTCATATGTCCCCGCGGCCAGCGCAGCGTCAGCTGGTCCGCCCAGCACAAACCCACCGGCACCGAGATCATCCGGGTCCACTTCGCCAAGACCGACTGCGACGCCTGCCCAGTACGTGCCAAGTGCACCAGCGCCACCCAACCCCCAACAGCAGGCCCTTGACCAGCGCAGACGCGAGCAGGAGACCGCGCAGTGGAGGGCCGCCTACGGCACACGCGCCGGAGTCGAAGGCACCATCTCCCAGGCCGTCCGGGTGACACGGACACGGACCACGCCCTACCGGGGCCTGCACAAGACCCACCTCGGTCACATGCTGATCGCCGCCGGACTCAACCTCCACCGCCTCGACGCCTGGTGGACCGAAACTCCCATCGGCACCACCCACATCAGCCGCTTCGCCCGCCTCGGACTCGAACTGGCTGCCTGACCGCACCAAATCCGCCAACAAAGTCCCCCAGGGCCGGGCTTCCTTGACACCGACTTGGTCGCCGACCCCGCCGGTCCAGCACGGAGGAGAACTCGTGCCGCCCATCCAGGCCGCAGTGAACTTCGCGTTCACCCCGCTCGAGATCAACCAATTCAGGTGAGACCTGGCCTCGGAGGTTGATGCGGCTGGGGTGGGTGGGAGCGGAAGCGTCGGGCGCGGTGTCACTGTCGTAGGCGACGAGATCGGCGAAGGCCGCGTCGACCAGGCCGGCCCGGCAAAGATAGGAGCGAGCCGACTGCGAGGCCGCGCTGCGCCGCCTTGAGTACCGGGCCCGCACGGATCCCGAAGCTTCGAGGTCCATCGCACCTGTGGCTGCGGCGACCGCGAGGTTGGAGCTCTCCAGCCGGAGCACCGGCCCAGGGTGTGCACCAGCGCCGCAGCCCGCACGTACGGGCCTTCGTGCAACGGCTGCTCCATCAGCTCGGCCTGGTGCCGTGCGCAGGCGGTGACAGGGACGCCGTAGACGTCGGGAGCCGGATCGCTGGCCCCGGCGAGCTCAGCCACCTGCAGGATCCACGGGACATCGATGTGCAGATCCGGCTGGGGGAACGCCTGCGGGTGCGGGCCTTGGGGTCGAGGACGGCGGTGATCGGCCGGTGGACCGTGTCGTCGACTCCGGTGCCGAGGGTGCGCTCGATGACGCGAACCAGGATCGGATGGGTCCGACGGTTCTTGTCCCGCGCCGCAACGAGGAGCCGTCGGGAAGAGGCGCGTCCACGTGCAGGACCGCGCTCCCTTTTCACCCGCCGCAACGGGTCAGTGCCGCTTTCGGTGGCTCCCGCCGCAGGTCGACCCAAATGATCTGCTCGCGTCAATCACCCTATTAACAGGCTCCGTTCACGTGATCGATCTCGAGGGGATCGGGATCATTCACATCTTCGTTGCAAAGATTTTGCAAATTCTCCGAGGCGTTCCACTTCGAATCGCCTCCAGTGCAGGGACAGTTCGCAGGGAGATCGTGTGCGTGCAACACCAGCTGTGGGCTTGGCCGGGCCGAGCGGTTCTGCGGCGGCCGACGCAACCGCCTCGAGCGGTGCCGACATCGCGGTTTCTGATGCGTTCGCCATGATTGAGGAGCAGGCGCGGCGGACCCCGGACGCACTGGCCGTGATTGATGCGGCCGGGACGTGCTCCTACGCCGAGCTGCTGGCCGCCGTCGCGCCGTTGGCGCGGGCGCTGCACGCAAACGGGGTGCGCGCGGGTGACCTGGTGGGACTCTGCCTGCCTCGGGGCCGGGACGCGGTTACCGCGATGCTCGCGGTCCTGCGGGCCGGAGCCGGGTATCTGCCGCTCGATCCGGGCTACCCGGCGGCGCGGCTGGCGGTGATGGTCGAGGAGGCCGCCCCACGGGTGGTGCTGGTCCCGGCTGGCGGCGCGGACGGGATCGCCGGCTCCCTCCCGGCGGGGACGCCGGTCCTCGCGGTGGACGCCGCCGGAACCGCTCCCCTTCCGGGCATGGCCGGGGCGCCGGAGGACCCGGCGTACGTCGTCTTCACCTCGGGCTCGACGGGCCGGCCCAAGGGCGTGGTCGTTCCGCGGCGCGCACTGGCGCACTTCTGCGGGGCGGCCGGGGAGCGCTACGGCTTCTCTCCCGCTGACCGGGTGCTGCAGTTCGCCTCGCTCAGCTTCGACGCCAGCGTGGAGGAGATCTTCCCGCCGCTCGCCGCCGGTGCCACGGTCGTCGTCCGGGACGAGGACATGATCAGCCGTCCAGACGTCTTCCTGGACCGCTGCGCCGGACTCGGGGTCACGGTCCTCGACCTGCCGACCGCGTACTGGCACGAGCTCGTCGGCGCGCTCGAGCGTGGCGAGGCGGAGCTCCCTGCGACGCTGCGCACGGTGATCATCGGCGGTGAGGCGGTGCACAAGGAGGCGGTCGCCCGCTGGCAGGCGCAGGCCGGCTCCGGGGTGCTGCTGCTCAACACGTACGGCCCCACAGAGGCCTCCGTCGTGGCGACCGCCGCCGACCTCACCACGTGGACCGGGGAGGGGCCGGTGCCGATCGGCACCCCGCTGTCCGGCGTCACAGTGCGGGTCGTCGCCGAGGACGGAACGACGGCGGCGCCCGGTGAGCCCGGCGAGTTGCGCATCGGTGGCAGGGGCGTGGCCACCGGCTACCTCGGGCGCCCCGCCCTGACCGCAGACCGGTTCCGCGAGGCACCGGACGGCCGGCGGGAGTACCTGTCGGGCGACCGGGTGCGGCAACTGGCGGACGGCGGCCTGGAGTACCTGGGCCGGCTCGACCAGCAGGTGAAAATCCGCGGCTTCCGTGTGGAACCGGGCGAGGTCGAGAGCGCGTTGCGCGAGGTGCGCGGTGTCACGGACGCCGTCGTCCTCGTCGACGCCAGCGCGGGCGCGCCGCGGCTCGCCGCCCACCTTGTCACCGAGGTCGGCGCGCCGGGCACCGACGCCGTCCGCCGCGAACTCGCCGCCCGGCTGCCGCACTACCTCGTGCCCACCGTCTTCTCCGTACACGCCGCCTTCCCGCTGACCGTCCAGGGCAAGGTGGACCGCGCGGCACTGGCCGCCACTCCGCCGCCCGTGCCGCCGATCGCCGCGGACGAGAACTCCTCGCCCGAGGGGCTCGTGGCCGCCGTGTGGCGGGAACTGCTCGGCGCCGGTGACATCCGACCCGGCGACGACTTCTTCGCCCTCGGCGGTGACTCGCTCTCCGCCATCCGCATGATCAGCCGACTGCGGCACGCGCACGGCGCCGACCTCACGCTCAGCGCGCTCTACGCGGCGCCGACGCTCGCCGACGTCGCCGGCGTCCTCCCCGCCGCCGACGCGACGCCGGGGCCGGCCGCTGCCGCGCACGACGGCGGGCCCGGTGACGCACCCGGTGCGGAGCGCCAGGCCGGGGAGCCGTTACGGTTCCCGCTCACCGCGCTGCAGCGCGATTTCTGGATGGCCGAGCAGGTGAGCCCCGAACTGCCGGTGCACACCCTCGGCATCCGCTACCGGTGGGCAGAGCCCGTCCTCCCCGAGCTGCTGCCGCGCTGTCTCGCCGTGCTGGCCGCACGCCACCCCGCCCTGGTGTCCCGATTTCCCTACGCCGGCGACGGGCCAGTGACGGACGTCGAGCCCTCCGCGACTCTCCCGTACGGCGAGGTCGACCTGCGGAGCCTGGCACCGGACGCTGCACGTGCGCAGGCGGCCGCGGAGCGCCGCCGGATCGTGACCGAGCGGACCGACCTGGAGCGCGGCCCGGTGGCGCGCGCGATGCTGCTTCGCACGCCGGACGGGGACGAACTCCTCCTCGCCGTCCACCACCTGGTATTCGACGGCTGGTCCGTGGGCGTCCTCGGGGACGCACTGGCCGAGGTCTACCACGACCTGAGCGCGGGTCGCGAGCCGCGCCACGCCGCACCCGACCGCCTCTCGGAAGTGGTCCGGCAGGGCACGGCCCTGTCCGGTGACGCGGGGCTCGCGGCGTACTGGCGCGACCGCTTCGACGGCGCCGACCTGGACCTGGAGCTCCCCGCGGACCGTCCGCGGCCCGCCGTGGCGACCCACCGCGCGGGCCGGGTCACCCGCGATCTCGACCCGGCGTCGCTCGCGCTGCTGGAGGCGTGCGCCAGGGAGCACCGGGTCAGCCTCTTCATGGTCGTCCTGGCGGGCGTGCAGGTCGTGCTCGGCAGGTACAGCGGGCGCGGCGACGTGACGGTGCTGGCCCCGGTGGCGGGACGGGAGGATCCCGCGCTGGACCGTGTGGTGGGCTCCGTCCTCGACATCCTGCCGCTGCGCGGCGACCTGACGGGCGAGCCGAGCTTCGCCGCGCTGCTGGGCCGGGTACGGGACGCGGTCCTGCGCGACTTGGAGCACCAGGGCCTGCCGCTGCCCGAGATTACGGCGGCGGTGCGGCGGCCCGGCGGGGGCAGGCCCGATCCGCTGAGCCGGGTGAGCGTGACCGTGCACAACACGGCGGCACCACGCGACCCGCTCGTGGCCTATGCCGGGGACGAGGCGCCCGCCGCGACCATGGCGGACCTTGCGATCGGTCTGGACTTCCCCGCCGACGGACCGGTCCTGACCGTCGACTACGCCGCCGAACTCTTCGACGCCGAGCGGGTCGAGGCGCTCGTGGACCACCTGCTCACTCTGCTGCACGCCGCGGCCGCCGAACCCCGCACCGAGGTGGGCCGGCTGCCGCTGCTCAGCGAGGCCGAACGCCACACGGTCCTCCGCACCTGGAACGACAGCGCCGCGGAGATCCCCCCGGCGCACAGCCTGCAGGAGGTCTTCGAACGCTGCGTCGCGCGGCGGCCGGACGCGCCCGCGCTGACCTCGGGCCCGCGGACCGTCAGCTACGACTGGCTCAACCGGAGGGCGAACCGCATCGCCCACCTGCTGCGTGAGCGCGGCGTGCGCCCGGGCGAGCGGGTGGCGATCTGCCTGGACCGCGGGATCGACCTGTTCGCGGCGATGTGGGGCGTCCTCAAGGCGGGCGGCGCCTACGTGCCGCTGGACCCGGCGTACCCGCGCGAGCGGCTGCGCTACATGCTGGAGGACAGTCGGCCGGTGGCGCTGGTCACCCGGCTCGACCTCGAGGGCGCCCCGGACGCCCCCCAGGGCACGGCCGTCCTCGCGCTCGACCGTGACGCCGCGCTGGTCGACGCCGCGGTGGACGCCGATCCGGTGCCCGTCGGGACGCCGGACGACCCGGCCTACGTCATCTACACCTCCGGTTCCACCGGCCGCCCGAAGGGCGTGGTGGTGACCCACCGCAACCTGGTGCACGCCGCGGCCATGTGGCAGCGCGCCTACGACCTCGACCCCGACTGGACGTACCAGCAGGCCGCGAGCTTCTCCTTCGACATGTTCGTGGGCGAGACGCTGCGCGCGCACTGCACCGGCGGGCGGCTCGTCGTCGTCCCGCGCGAGACGCTGCTGGACCCGGCGGAGCTGTACGCGCTCATGCGCGACGAGGGCGTCCAGTGCACCGAACTGGTGCCGGCCGTGCTGCGGGCGCTGCTGGCCCACGCCGAACAGGCGGGGGAGCGGCTGGACTTCGTGCGGCTGCTGATCGGCGGCGGCGAGAAGTGGCAGGTGCGCGAGTACCAGCGGGCGCAGCGTCTCGTCGGCCCCGGCAACCGGGTCGTCAACGCGTACGGCGTCACCGAGGTCACGGTCGACAACGTGTACTTCGACGGGGACGTCGACGACCTGCCCGCCGAGGCGCCGCTGCCCATCGGCCGTCCGTTCCCCAACAACCGGGTGTACGTGCTGGACGCGTACGGGGCGCCGGTGCCGCCCGGTGTGGTGGGTGAACTCCACCTGGGCGGCGCCGGGGTGTCGCCCGGCTACCACGAGCGGCCGGAGCTGACCGCGGAGCGCTTCGTCCCCGACCCGTACGCCACCCCGGACGGCGCGGACGGCACCGCGCGCATGTACCGGACCGGGGACAGCGCGCGCTACCGCAGCGACGGCACCGTGGACTTCCTCGGCCGTCTGGACGACCAGGTCAAGGTGAACGGCTACCGGGTGGAGCTCGGCGAGGTCGAGGCCGCGCTCGCCGCGCTGCCCGGCGCGGCGGCCTCCGCGGCCGCGGTGCACACCCTGCCCTCCGGGGCCGCCCAGCTCGTCGGCTACCTCGTGACGGCGCCGGAGGCCGCGCTCACCGAGGCGACGGTGCGCGAGGCACTGGCAACCGGGCTGCCCACGCACATGGTGCCCGCGCGGGTGGTGTTCCTGCCGCGGCTGCCGCTCACTCCGAACGGCAAGCTCGACCGGCGCGCCCTGCCGGCCCCGCCCGACGCCTCCGACGCCCCGGCGCGCACCGCTCCGCGGAACGCGGCCGAACGGCGCATCGCCGCCGTCTGGGCCGGGACGCTGGGCGTGGACGAGGAGGCCATCGGCATCGACGACAGCTTCTTCTCCCTCGGCGGCGACTCCTTCGCGGCGCTGCGGATCGTCCGGCAGATCGACCCGGGCCTGGCCCTGGTGGAGCTGTACCGCACCCCGACGGTGCGCGCGCTCGCCGCGCTGCTCACGGACCGCGCGGAGCACGGCGAGGAGCAGCGTGCGGAACCGGCGCCGCTGCTGCACCGGCTGACCGGTCATGACGCGGATCCGCGCGCGGGCGGCGTCACGGTCGTCGCAGTGCCGTTCTCCGGCGGCAGCGCCGTCGCATACCGGCCACTGGCCGAGCAACTGCCGCCGCAGTGGGGGCTGTACGCGGTCGAGCTGCCGGGGCACGACATGAGCAGGCCGGACGACGTGCTGCTGCCGGGCGCCGAGGTGGCCGCCCGGGTGGTGGCGGAACTCGGCGCGGTGAAGGGTCCCGTCGTGCTCTACGGGCACTGCCTGGGCACCGCGGTGACGCTGGAGGTCGCGCGCCAGGCGGAGGCCGCGGGCGTCGACGTCATGGGCGTCGGCCTGGGCGCGAGCTTCCCCACGGCACGGCTCCCCGGGCGGTTCTTCGACTGGCTGTACCGGCTGATGCCCACCGACTGGCTCACCTCCGACCGGGAGTACCTGTCCTACCTGCGGGCGCGGGGTGGTTTCACCGACCTCGACGACCCCGAGCAGGAGCAGTTCGTCCTGCGCAACGTGCGGCACGACGCGCGGGACGCCGAGGAGTACTACACCAGGGCCTACCAAGACACCGCGGCACCCAGGCTGCGGGCCCCGGTGCTCAGCGTGGTGGGCTCCCGGGACCGGGTCACCGAGCTTTACCAGGAACGCCACCACGAGTGGGAGCACTTCGCGGACGACGTCTCCCTGGCGGTGCTGCCGAAGGCGGGCCACTTCTTCGTCAAGACGCACGCCGAACCGCTGGCCCGGGCACTGGTGGAGCACGCCGAGCGGTGGCAGGCGCCGGCATCCCCACCGGACGCCACGCCGCCGGACGGTGCCCGGCCCGCCGGACGGGCGGCCGCCGACGGTGACGGCGAGCAGGCTCCGCCGCCCGGGCGGCCGGCGGCCGGCACCAAGGAAAACCGGAACACCCAGCACACCCGCCACACCAAGCCGAGCCTGTCCCGGTTCGCCGTCGTGGCACTGGGCCAGTTCCTGTCGATGATCGGCAGCAGCCTCAGCACGCTCGTCCTGAGCATCTGGGTGTACCAGCGCACGGGCTCGATCGCCGACTTCGCGGTGGTCAACGCGGTGGGCATGCTCCCCGGCATCCTCGCCGGACCGCTGGCCGGCGCAGTGGCGGACCGCTGGAACCGCCGCGTGATCATGCTGACCAGCGACGCGGTGGCGGGCCTGGCCATGGGCGGCCTCGGCCTGCTGGTCCTCGGCCGCGGCCTAGAGATGTGGCAGATCTACCTGGCCGCCTCGGTCACCTCCGTCGCGGGCGCCTTCCAGCGCCCCGCCTACCTGGCCGCGGTGGCCCAGCTCGTCCCCAAGCGATACCTCGGGCACGCGAACGGCATCAGCCAGCTCGGCGTGGGGGTGGGCACGGTCTTCGCACCCATGATGGGTGCCGGGCTGATCGGGGTCATCGGCGTCTCCGGCGTGATCATGATCGACGTGTGCAGCTTCGCGGCGGGAGTCGTGACCCTGCTGGCGGTCCGTTTCCCCGACACCCTCTTCCGCCGCCGCGACGAGTCGTTCGGCAGGGAGATCACCGGCGGCTGGCGCTACATCGCCCGCCGACCCGGCCTTCGCGCGGCGCTGCGCTTCTTCGTCATCGACCACGCCTTCTACACCATCGGGTTCGCCGTCATCACGCCCATGCTGCTCATCGAGCAGTCCCCCCTGATGCTGGGCACGGCTTTGGGCGCCGCCGGTGTCGGCGGTCTGTGCGGAAGCCTGGTGATGGGCCTGTGGGGCGGCACGGCCCGCAGGGCGCACGGCATGATCATCTCCATGGCGGTGGCCAGCCTGGCGATGGCGATGGTCGGCTTCCCCAGCCCGCCGCTGATCGTGGCCGGGATGTTCCTGCTGGCCTTCGGCGAGTCCCTGGCCGACGGCCACTGGATCGCCCTCGTCCAGACCAAGGTCGGCCTCGAACTCCAGGGCCGGGTGCTCGCCATCTTCATGACACTGATGATGCTGACCATGCCGCTCGGCTACCTGGTCGTCGGTCCCCTGGCCGAGCACTACGTGAGGCCGCTCCTGCAGCCCGCGGGCGCCCTGGCGGACACGGTCGGTGTGCTGCTCGGCACCGGGCCCGGACGCGGACTCGCGCTGCTCGTCGTCGTCAGCGGACTGCTGCAACTGTGCTGGGCGGCCCGCGGCTGGGCCGACCAGCGGCTGCGCCTGATCGAGGACGACCTGCCCGACGCCCTGCCCCCGGCGGAACTCGGCGACCTCGACGACCTTCAAGGCCACGCCGACTCCCAGCTCGCGGCAGCCCCCGCCTGACACCCCCGCACGCCGGTGCCCGGCACGACCGTGCCGGGCACCGGAGGCACGTCTCTCCTCCACCCCCGAAGGAACCGCATGCCCACCTCCGCACCGCTGTCCGCCGAAGCGCCCTCGGACGCCTTCGGCACCCCCCTCATCGACGTCTCCGCCCTGGTACCCGGCGCCCGCGTCCTGGTCAAGGACGAGACGCGCTACGCCTCGGGAAGCCACAAGGAACCCGCCGCCCGCGCCGTCGTGGCCCGCGCCGTGGCCGACGGCCACCGGCACGTCACCATCGCGACCTGCGGCAACTACGGGCGGGCCATGGCCACCGCCTGCCAGGCCGCCGGGGTGGATTGCACGGTCGTCCTCCCCGCCGGCTGGAGCGACGGCGGCGAGGCGATGCGCGCCGCCGGCGCCCGCGTCCACCTCGTGGACGGAGCCTACGAGGACGCCGTGGACGAGTCCCGCCGGCTGGCCGCCACCGGGGACTGCGTCGACGGCAACGTGGACGGCCCCTACGTCGAGGCCGTCTTCGAGGGGCACGGCGTGGTCGTGTCCGCGCTGCGCGCCGCGCTGCCCGAAGCGCCCGCGGCTATCTGGCTGCCCGTCGGCAACGGTACGACCGCCATCGCCGTACGCCGCCAACTGGATCTGCTTGGCTGGGACACGGGGATCAACGGTGTCGGATCGGCCGGCAACAACCCGATGGTGACCTGCTGGCCGGGCCCGTACCGGACCTTGCCGCCGGAGTCCGTCTCCACCACGGACCACAACCAGCCCCTCGTCAACTGGCACGCCCTGCAGGGCGACGAGGCCATGGCGGCGATCGCGGCCACCGGCGGTACCGTCCTCGGCGCCGACGACCGGGAGCTGTGCGACGCCCGCGACGCGTTGGCCGAGCACGGCGCCTTCCCCACCGCCGCCGGGGCCGTCGCCCTGGCGGGCCTGCTTCGTACCGCCCGGACCGAGGGCCTGGTGCCCGGTACCCACGTGGTGGTGCTCAGTGGCCGTTAACCGGCTCCTCCCCGGGCGCGAGAGCGCCCCGCCCGCGGCTCAGGCCGTCCTGTTCACACGGTTGAGGGTGACGTCCTCCGACGAGTGGGTCTTCCTCGGAAAGCTGGCCGTCCTGGCGCTCCTCACTTGTGCCGGAGTGGTGCTGGCCCTGCAGCGGAACCTGTGGGCGGCGAGCGCCGGGATCGTCCTGCTGGCGGCCATGTTCACCCACGCCGTCGAACTGCAGCACCAGTGCCTGCACCACTCCGCCTTCCGGCGCGCGTTTCCCCACCGGCTGGTCGGTGTGCCCCTGGGGATGCCGCTCCTCGTGGTCTACAGCCACTACCGGGTGCGCCACCTGCAGCACCACCGCTACCTGGGCACCCCGCAGGACACCGAGTTCTTCGGCTTCGACACCCGGGGGCCGCTGACCTTCGGGGCGCTGCTGCGCGGGCTGTTGGACTACCCGCGCCTGAGCACCGTCGGCGCCGACGTCGTCCGCGCGGTCACGGGACGCTGGACGTACGCGTTCGGGCACATCGCGCCGGCGATGCGGCGGCGGATCGTGACCGAACACGCCCTGCTGGGCGCGGCGGTGGTGGGCGCAGTCGTCCTGGCGGCCCTCGGCCACGGCGAGCACGTCGTGCGGTTGTGGGCCCTCCCGCTGCTGCTCGCCGTCCCACTCCACTTCCTGGTGGAACTGCCGGAGCACCTACTGTGCGACACGCAGACGACGGATGTGCTGCGCAACACCCGCTCGATCCGCGGCAGTTGGCTGAGTACCTGGTTCACTAACGGCAACAACCTGCACATCGAGCACCATGCCGCGATGACGGTGCCGATCAACCGCCTCGGCGAGCGGCACGCGGAGACGCGCTCCCTCGCCGTGCACGTGGAACGCAGCTACGCGGACTTCTACCGGTTGCTGTGGCAGGCGTTGAAGAACCGGCCCGCAGCCCCGTAACGAAGACCGCACCATGCACAAGCCGTTCCCCGCGGTCACGGGCTCTGCCGAGCCGCGGGGCGGCAGCACCTCGAGAAGGAATGGGCTCAGTGGACAACGAAACCGATCCACGCGTGGTGGTGTGGGGGCCGGTCTGCGAGGCCGTAGCCCGGCTCCTCAGCCCGCACGCAGAGGTGGTCCTGTACGACGCCACAGAGGAACACATTCTGGCCGTCTGGAACCCGGTGACCCGCCGCACGGTCGGTGACCGAGCCCTTCCGGACGAACTCATTCGGGCGTCAGAATCCTCTGGAGAAGACGTCCACGGCCCCTGGGAGCACTCCCTACCCGACGGCCGCCGACTGTCATCCATCAGCGCAGCACTGCGCGACGCAGACGGCACCCTGTCGGCCGTACTCTGCGTCCACCTGGACCGCACACCACTCGACCAGGCGGCCGCCGTCCTGACCTCGTTCGCCGCGCCCGCCATCGCGCCACGCACCGAGGCATTCCTGGAACGGGAGTGGACCCAGCACATCGAACAGATCATCGCCTCCTACACACGCGACCGCGGACGCCCCGTCGAACGCCTCGACCGCAACGACCGCCTCGCCGTCCTCGATGCGCTCCAGAAGACAGATGTCTTTGCACGTCGCGGTGCCGTACCCGTTGTAGCCGGGGCCCTGAAGACGTCCCGCTCCACCGTCTACGCGCTGCTCGCCGAACTCAAGGATGACAGGACACGGCTCTGACCCCCCCCATGTCCCACAGCTTCGCGGCGCATCTCGTGAGTTGCCGCCCCAAGCAGGGACAACAATGCGTCTCTCCGGACATCACCGGGAGCAGCCAGCGGCCATCCGGCGCGGTCACCCGGGTCGGCGGTGCGCCCGGGTGCGTACGCGGGCGGCGTCGACGGGTCTGTCGTTCTTTGTACAGTCCCACTCTCCGCTTCTCCTACGGCTACGTGACACCAGTGATCGACTGCGGCATCCAGATCAGCGCCACCACCGGCGGCGCGATACAGGACATCATCGGCCGCGTCACCGCCATGCACCCCGGATCAGCCTGCCTGATCTGCCGCGGACGCGTATCCCTGGACATCGCAGCAGCCCAGGAACAATCCCTCGAGGAACAGACGAGGCTCGCCAAAGAGGGCTACGCCCCGGCCCTCCCCGGGATCGAACCGGCAGGCATCGCCTACACCACAGCCACTGCCGCCGCAGCCGTCAACGATCTTCTCGAGCGGCTCGTGGCCTACGGCCCAACCCCGCCGCCCAGCGAAGTCCTGCTGCGCATCCACGACCGCAGACTCTCCGACAACCACCAGGACCCCACCCCGAGGCACTACTGCGCCACCGACAACCCCGCCTCGTTCGGCGACACCGACCGCTACTGGGGGCTGAATTGGCCCGCCTGAAAGTGCCGTCTTGGACGACGTGGCCATGGCGCCGGAAGTGGGCTGTAACCGTGACCGCAGCCAGCGTCCACGACGTCCCCGACCGCATCCGCCGCAAGGAAGCCGTGCTGGAGCGGTGGACCTGAAACAGCCTCCAGGCTCAACGCTCAGGCCCAGCGCATGCCGAGGGTGGACAGACCCTCCGGGCCGAAGGCGCTATATCCACTCGATTCCGAGCTCCTGGAGGGCGGTGCGTTGTTCGGGGGTGAGTTTGTCCCGTCGCTGCTTGGTGTTGGAGATCCATACGCCGAGCCGGACTGCCGCCGGTTCCGCCTCGCCTGGGATCACGATCTCTTCGGTGTGTCCGCGGGGTACGGGCCGCGCCGTGCCTTCTCGCTCGATCCATTGTGCGAGTGCTGCCAGGCCGCGTTGGAACGCCTGCTGCGCCTTGCTCGATTCGTGGGATGTGCTCTTCGGCGCCGGGCCCTCGTTCGGCGGGGTGGGCCTGATGCCGAGTGTGGTGAGCCGTTGTTGCTGTTCTGTGCTGAGCTGGGCCCAGCCTTTCGACTGCCGCACCAGCCATGCCCCGAGGTCGTCTCCGTTGAAGGTGACGCCGGGTTCGATGCCGGCCACTGAGTGGTCGGGTTCGGTTTCGGCGAGGTCGGCCAGGACGGCGTAGTGGCGTTGCCAGTCCAGGGGCCAGGGACAGTTCCAGTCGGGGTCGATGGCGGCCAGCTGCGCCGCCCGCTGAGCGGCGCGTTCGGTGTTCTTGCCGAGGCCGCCCTTGCGGCGGAGGTTGGCCAGATGCTGCCCTACCGGCACGGGCTTGTCGTCTCCGTCGTCGAGGGCTTCGCCCCACAGGGCGTCCTGCCGGGGAGCCAGATGCCCGTGGGCGCGGTGGAAGGAGCGGAACGCGGCGAGTTTGATTTCCCAGGCCTGGTCGCCGGGTTCCCAGACCATGCCGGCTTCCGGCTCATCGAGGAGCTTCCTGCGCCGTTCTTCCAGTTCCCCGGCCCGCAGGGCGCGGCGTTGCTGGTTGACCCATCTGCCCAGCGGAAACCTGGTGACCCCCAGTGCGACCTCGGTGTCATACGGCACGGCATACAGCCCCGTGATGCCCTTCTCCTCGCGCCAGCGCCGGAGGGCTTGGTAGCCCTCGAGCCAGACCAGGGACTCGGGGCGGTACACCCTCGTGCGCAGGAACGCGGCGATGGTGGCGGGGTCGCGGGGGGTGGCGAAGTTCAGCAGCGCCGACTCCACCCCCGCCTCCGTCCGGCCCTCCGCGCCGCCCTGGCCCACGCCCGCCGTGCTGCCGTCCGGGCCGCCGACGGCGCTGATGATGCGGCCTTCCGCGTCACGCCGGACATGCACTTTCCGCTGCCCGCTGCTCAGGGCACGGTTGGCGAGCTGCTCGACGAGGTGCTCGTCGTGTGAGCGCAGGCCTTGCAGGACGGTGACCAGGGGCGCGTACGAGGCGGAGGCCATCATGTCGGTGGGGTCTTCACCGGGCTGGAGGAAGACCGGCACGATGATTCTGGCGGTCTTCGCCCGGCCGTCGGGGTTGGGCCGTAGGGCTCTGCCGATGTTCTGGACGATCTCGACCTGTGAGCCGCGGGTGTCGGCGAAGCAGACGGCCTCCACGCCGCGCTCGCCGGTGATGTCGACACCCTCGCCCAGGACGCGAACCGAGGCGAGGAAAGCCCGGTGGACCCGCTTGCCGTCCGCGTCGATCCCATGGGCGAACTGCCGGAGTACCTCACGCCGCTCCGCCACCAGGTGGTCGCCGCACAGCCACTGCGCCCAGATCCGGTCGGGGGGGACGTGCCGGTGCGCGGCGAGGTCGTAGAAGCCGGCGTCGATCGATGACGCCGGCAGTGAGCCGGCTTCGGCCAGGGCGTGCTCGGACGGCTCGCTCCCATACAGCTCGGCTGCGGTTTCCGGGAGCTTGGCCGCGAACACGGCGGCTTCCTCGACGCGCTGGTGGAACGTCATGACCGTGCGCAGGTTGTGTGCGGCGGCGTGTTCCAGCAGCGCCGCCTGCAGCAGCGCGAGCCGCCGGCCCCGCATGGCCTCCTCGGAGGCTCCCAGGGTGAAGTCGGGGTCCTGGATCTCCAGGACATCGATCTCGAAGCCGGCGAGGATGCCTCGCTCCACCGCCTCCGACAACCCGAGCTCGAAGATCCACTCCCTGTAGGTTCCGGCCGGATCGTCGCTCATGGAGGCGACCTCCAGCTCCGTCCCGTCCTTGCCGACCGGCGGCCGCGGCGCGGCCAGGATCCGCGGCGTCGCCGTCAGGTATAGCCGGTAGGCGGCGGGGATGCGGTTGTTGTCGTGGATCACGCCCCACGCCCGCCCCAGATCCCCGGCCGTACCGTGCGCCTCGTCCAGGACCGCGAGGTCGAACGGCGCCAGGCGCTGCCCGTACAAGCGCTCCCCGCCCGCCAGTGCCGCCTCCAAGGGCCCCCGCACCCGTCCCTGACCGGTCACGTCCTCGGGGTCCTCACGATCCACCAGGGAGGCGTACGTGGCGAACACGACGACCGGCCCGGAGCTCGCCCACAGCGCGAGCTGGATCGGGTTCGTGGTGGTCCGCACCTCCAGCCGCTCCAGGACCTCGTCGCCCTGCAGGGAGCACACGGCGACCATGGGTCCGCGGTGTCCGACCCGGCGCCACGCCTGCGCCGTCTGCACGAGCAGGTCGAGGGTGGGCACCATGACCAGGATCCGGCCGTCACGGAACAACTCCAGCGCAGCCCAGGCGGCGGTGATCGTCTTCCCGGACCCGGTGGCGGACACCAGCGTGGCCCGCGCCCCGCCGTCGGGGACGGGGGAGCGTGCGGGGAATCCCGCCCACTGCCGGATCCGGGAATGCGCTTCGACCTGATGCTCGCGCAGCCGCACGACGCTCACGCCTGTTCCTCCTGATGCGACGGCGCGGGACGACAACTCGCGGGGTCCCGCTGTTCACCCCGCGCCCGTCTCATCCAAGCTGCACGGACCCTCGACTGACGCATCAGACGAGCAGGCGCAACAGCATGGCGACCCGCCCCACTTGATACTGGCCCGGCAGGATCCGCGTTTGAGTGCTTTCGGCGGTGCACCCGAACCCGGCCTGGTTGTCCGGGCCGCGCCCGCGTGGCCGCCTGCCTGGTCAGTGCACGCGGCCGAGGTGGATGACGCCGACCCGTACCTGCTGCTCGCTGATCTGGTACATCACGCGGTAGGCGCCGATGTGGATGCGCAGCAGGTCGGCGCTGCCGAATGCGCCCTCCGGGCGCGGGTCGACGGCGAGGTGGTCGACGGCGGCGAACACCTGCCGCACCCCGTCAGGGTCGTCCTTGGCCAGCCGTTCCGCCTGGGCGAGGGCCTCGGGTTCCCAGATGACCTCGTAGCTCACGCCGTGTCCTCGCCGAAGATCCGCCGGTAAGCCTCGCCGTGCGGTACGCCGGCGTCCTCACCACGGGCCTGGCGCGCCCGGTAGGAGGCCAAGGCCCGCAGCTCCTGCAGTTCCAGGGCGTCGGCGGGGCTGACGAGTACGGCCACGGTCTGGCCGTGGTCGGTGATGGCGACCGGTTCGCGGGTGGCGCTGACCTCGCGGGCGATGGCACCCAGGCGGGCCCGGGCTTCCACGATCGAATACATCGTCTCCGTCATGCACACCACCTTACACAAGTGAGCACATGACATAAGAGACCGCTGGTTCCCGGACGGCAATCCGTGGCGTGCGATGGCCGGCCACGTACGATCCGGGGCTCGCGCCGGCGGACCCTGGTGCTCGCGGAGGTCTGCGCCGAGGAGGCGGGTAACGCCTCTGAAGGAGCGGACAGGGCCACGACTCCGGACGCCCCGGGCGTATAGGCAACGCTGTCGACGCCGAGCCAGGTTCTCTGCCCGGTGAGGCGCTCCAGCGTCCGGAGCTTTCTGTTGATCTCGCTCATCGCGCGTGTCTTGGAAGTGGACACGGGTACGTACCCGTACCCCCTATAGTGTGTCGTGCAGCACCGTGAACGGAGACCCCTCTTATGTCCGACGCGAATGTCCGTATCCCCGCCGAGGCCCGGGACCGGCTGGCGGAGATCGCCGCAGCCGAGGGCCTGTCGCTGCGCGCCTACCTGGCCCGCCTGGCCGACACGCTGCTGACCCCCGCGGAGCGGGCCGAGCGCGCCGAGCAGGCCCGCGCGGTGCTGAACGCCTGGAACGGCTACGCCCCCACTCCTGCCGAACAGGACGACCTGGACGCCGAACTCGACCGCCGCCTGACCCAGGCCACCGGCCGGTGAACCAGATCGTGCACCTGGTCCTCGACGACACCGCCATGGTCGCCGCCGGCCGCGGCAACCTGCTGGCTTCCCGCTTGATCCACCGCGCCCACGCGGAGGCCGGCTGGCACCTGTACGCACCCACCTGCACCCTGGTCGAAGCCGACCGCGCCCGCCCCGGCACCGCCGAGCACATCGCAGCCCTGCCCGGCATCACCGTCGTCGACCTCGACCTGCCCACAGCCCTCGCCCTCACCCGCGAGACCACCTGGGCCACCGCCCACACCCGCCACACCGCCCAACCCACCCCGGAACGCCCTGACGGCGCGGTCATCGCCACCGCCGCCCCGGACCAGTGGGCCGGGCAGCCCGTCAGGACCCTCGACCTGACCTGACCTGACCCCCCCAGGGCCGGGGCTTGGAGCCCCATGGATGCCTGGCAAACCGGCGACGGACCCGGTCAGGATGCGTACCGGGGCATCGCAAGGCGCGCGGGCGCGATGACCGTACTCAACGCGGGCGCCCTCATACGTTCACGCGGTCCGTCTCGCGCGGCCCCGTAGACCGCCGATACGCCGCCGCACCGCAGCCAGGTGCACCAGCAGGCGTCGCCCAGCCGCGTACCGAAGAGCCCGGCAGGCAAGGTCAAGCCGCGCCGCCACCACCTTGCAACCGACGAAAAGGAGTGCCGGTGGGAATGCTCGGGGACAGCCTCGACCGCGCGGTGCAGGGCGCGTTCACCCGCCCCATCCCGAAAACAGCCCCCGCCCAGATCCGCTACCTCGTCAAACAACTCAAGACCACCCGGGCCGTCGCCCACCTTCTGGGAATCTCAGAAGCGGTGCCCCTTGGCGCCGGCCCCGGCCGACAGCTTCTGCCACGCCCGCTTCGGCACCTTCGCAGCCAGAGCATCCGCGCGGATCTTCCCCGCACCGGTGGTGACTTCGGCCGAGCAGGCGACGGCGAGCACGTAGCTGGTGCCGCGTTCTTCCAGCGCGGACCGCAGCTTCGGGTTGCCGCCGTAGACCTCGTCCCCCGCGACCCAGCCCACGCGGTGCCCGGCGTCGAGGAACCGGCCGATCATGCGGGCAGCCAGTTCCGGCTTGGTCGCGAAGACGGTGTCCTCGCCCAGGCCGGCGGCCCGGCAGCGGTCCGGATCGCTTGTCCACGAGCGCGGGATGTACAGCTCGCGGTCCACCGCCGCGTGCCCGTGGCGGCCCGCGTAGACGAGGTAGACCGCGACCTGCGCGTTTTCGATCCTTCCGGCGGTGCCGGTGTACTGGCGCTGGACACCGACGGTGTGCACGCCCTTCTTCACATCCCCGGTCTCATCGACCACCAGCACCGCGTCCTCGTCGCGCAAGTGCTCCAGCACGTACTCGCGCACGTCATCACGTAGGCGGTCGGCATCCCACCTCGCCCGGCCAAGCAAGTGCTGCATGCCGTCCGGACTCGCCTCCCCTACCCACTCGGCGATCGACCAGCAGTTCTTGCGCGGCAGGTCCGACAGCAGCCCCAGCACCAAGCCCCGCACTCGGCACCGGGGTTCAACCCGCGCGAACCGGCCCGCTATCTGGCCCATCAGGGCCTCGAACGCCTCCTGCCAGCGGGCAGGGTCTACGCTGTGGCTCGCGGCCACCGCACTTTCTTGAAGAGTCCACACACCTCACCAAGATCACGCGGTGGCCGTCCTGTTCCCGCGACGAACGACGAGATCACGGAGTCCTGCTGGTACTGGGGCCCTGGCCCGATGGATCCCGAGTCGAAGATTGCCGGAAACCGGCAATGCGCAGCGGTCCGCCGCGCATGCATGCTGATGTCTGCCAGCAGAAACGGGGGCGTCAGTGGAAGCAACCACAACCCGCAGCGTGGCGCGTGCACGCATGGGATCGGGCCTGGCGGTGACCGTCCTTCTGCTGCCTTTCGGCGGCTATGGGCTGGCCAGGGCGAGGGTAGTCCCCGAAGGCGCACCGATCGTGATCGGCCTACTGTCCATGATTGCCAGCTCCGTCCTGCTACCAGCACTGTGCGAGGAGCGAGCCCCGTTCCGGCATTCATCGTCGCACCTGACTGCGCACACCTTGACCGGCGAACGGTCCGTCGACCTCAACCGGATCACCACCGTCCGGCTGCTGACGACCTTCTCGTACGGCAGCACGTACCGGACCGTGTTGGTGCGCGACACCCACGGTGTGCGCCTGGGTATCACGACCGAGAGAAGCCGCAGGAAGCTGCGCCGAGCGATCGAGAGGGCGGACGCGAACGCCGCGCGAGGTGTCCCCAGGCCGCGCGTGAGCCGTGCAGCCGGGGCACATCTGGGCCTTGCCCCCGGGCGAGGGCTCGTCGTCCACACGATTCTCGCCTTTCTGCTACTGACAGTGTCCGGAAGCCTGTACGTGGTTGCTGTACTCCAACTCGGCGGGCAGTAAGCCCTCTCCGCAATGAGTGATGAGCGCCCACGGCCACTACCACGACGGCTCAACTCGTGATCACGATCTACGATTGGAGTACTACTGAGGTTTTCGTGTGGGCGTCGGGTGGTGACGGCTGGTGGTCCCTGCGGTATGCCGTTGCTATGCGGTATGCGCAGGGTGGGGGCCTGACCGCTGAGCGGCGGGCGTTTCGTGAACAGGTCCGGCTGGAGGCTGCGGCGCGGTTCACGCGGGGTGAGAAGACCGCCGCGATCTCGAAAGAATTACGGGTCAGCGAGCGGTCGGTGGAGCGGTGGCGTCGGGCCTGGCGTGAGGGCGGCATCGAGGGTCTGCGGTCGGCTGGCCCGGCGAAGGCACCGAAGTTGTCCGCTCAGCAGTTCACGGTCCTGGAGGAGGAGCTGGGCAGGGGGCCGGCCGCGCACGGCTGGGAAGACCAGCGGTGGACCCTGGCGCGGGTCCAGACGGTGATCGACCGCAGGTTCCGGATCTCCTTGTCGGTGGCCGGGGTGTGGCGGCTGCTGCAACGGCATGGCTGGTCGTGGCAGAGCCCGGCTCGGCGGGCGCTGGAGCGTGACGAAGGCGCCGTGGAGCTGTGGAAGAAGGAGGTGTGGCCGCTGGTGGAAGCACCGCGGCGGCGCTCGGGGCCTGGATCGTCTTTGAGGACGAAGCCGGGTTCGCGATGACGCCGCCTCGCGCACGCACCTGGGGCCGCGAGGGCACACGCCCGTGGTGAGGGTCCGCGGACGCTCCCGACGGCGCATCTCGGTCACCGCACTGTGCTGCTACAAACCGGGCGAGAGACCGCGGCTGATCTACCGTCCCCGGTTCCACCTGCCCTTCGAGGGGGCATGCAAGAGCTTCGCGTGGACCGATTACCGGGACTTGGCAGTCCGGGCCCACCTCCAGCTCGGTGGCCCGGTCGTGCTCGTGTGGGACAACTTGAACACTCACCTGGCCGCCGGCATGAAGCAGTACGCGGCCGACCACGACTGGCTCACCGTCTTCCAGCTGCCCAGTTACGCGCCCGATCTCAATCCGGTGGAAGGCATCTGGTCCTCCTACGGCGCGGACCGATGGCCAATGCCGCGTTCACCGATCCCGACCACCTCACCCAGACCCTCCGGCACGGGCTGCGACACATCCAGCTCCGACCCGGCCTCATCAACGGCTGCCTCGCCGGAACCGGCCTGACCATTGTCCCGCGTCAAGTAACTGGCAGGTTTTCGGGTTCGGGAAAGTTGGGGACGAGAGGGTCGGCCCGGCCGGTGTGGACGTCGTGGGGCCGGTTCC
>NZ_JBHYMQ010000093.1:0-25352 GCF_042742985.1 Streptomyces sp. NPDC058864
GGCTTCGGCTCGCTGAAGTACGAGAAGCTATTCCTGGAGGAGATTCCCGACGCCCTCGACCTGGTCCGCCACGCCGAGGACTATCGGCTCGAGTACAACACGGTCCGCCCGCACGAGGCACTCGCCTGGAACCGGCCCCACGACGTCCACACCGGCCGGGCCGACCCTCTCGTCCCCAACTTTCCCGAACCCGAAAACCTGCCAGTTACTTGACGCGGGACACAGTCAGCGTGGCGCCCGGGTGCGGTGTCGAGCCGCGAACGATCCGTGCGATCTGCTCATCGTTGAGACCGTGGTCCTCGAAGTGGGCCGCAGGCGCGACCGGCCAAAATCCCCCGTTCTCGGCGATCGATGCCCTCACCATCTCCCCGCCGTCCGGCCAGGAGGAGACGAACGGTTCGCCATCGGCCGGAACACTGGAGTCGACGAAGACCACGCCTGCCAGCCGATCGCCGACCCTCTCGGCGGCCTGACCGACTGGGATGCCCGAGTAGCTGTGACCTACCAGGACGACCTCGCGAAGATCCTGACGCTCGACCTCGTCAACGATGTCCTGAACGTGGGTCTGCTGACCGGCCGGCACACCTCGCTTCTCGGCGAGACCGGACAGCGTCAGCGGATAGACGCCGTGGCCGGCCGCTTTCAGATGCGGCACCACCTCATCCCACGCCCACGATCCGAGCCGCGCACCTGCAACCAGCACGTAGTTCGCCATTGCCGCACCATAGCGAAGCGACCGAGCAGCCGCTCCGACAATACTTTCGATACACGCCCTGACCGAGTGACAAGGGCAGCAGCTCGAGCGGTCAGGCTGCGCCGGTCGTGCCGCCAGGTGTTCGTGCAGGGCGAGCAGGCGCGGGCTGAGCCCGACCTGGCCGGTCAGCCGTGGGGTCCTCCCCCTGGATCAGGAGTCGGTGCGATTCCTGCAGTCCCGGCGGAAGGTCGTCCGGCCATACCCACATGGCTTCCAGAACCTCAAACGAGTCGATCTTCAGGGAGCCGCCGACGAGCTTGGCGGCATACGCCACCTCCACGCGCAGCTTGTAGCCGCTCTTGAGGTGGACCACCTCGCCGGCCTCGACTTCAAGGCCGGTCTCCTCACGCACCTCGCGGGCGACGGTATCGCGGAAGTCCTCGCCCGCCTTGGCGTAGCCGGTTGGCAGGCCCCACGGGCGGTCTTCGGGCCACAGGCGGTGGCGCAGCACCAGGACGCGGCCCTCGCCATCACGGACAACGCCGGTCACGCCGACCATGTATTTGCTGTTCACCAGCCACAGGACCCGCCACTGCAACGGCCCCCGGATCATCCGCCACAGTCCGGCGACGATGCGTTTCACGCGATGCCCTTCGGAAGTCGGGCCGCCAATACGTCCCGCAGAAGTGCCACAATCGCGCATCGAAGGGCAGCGTTCCAAGGACATTCACTCAACGAACCCCGGCCGGCCGAACGCCCAGCGCGGCCTCAGCCGGTGCGCTCCTCACCGGACGTCAGGTCTTCGGGATGTCGCGTTCAGCACCGTGACGGTCCTCGCCCATCAGCAACCCGGCCTGCCGTTGTGGCCCAGGGGTCTGCTCTAGGTTTGGGTGAAAGGTTGACCTGCCCCACCTCTCAGGTTCCAGTTTTGGTGGCTAACTGACAGCCCTTCACGGAAGGCTGGCAGTCATGCCTCGTCCCTATCCTCCGGAGTTCCGGGCGCGCGCCATCGCGCTCATCCGCGCCGGCAAGCAGGCCAAGCGGACGGCGGTTGAGCTCGGCATCCATCCCGTGACGTTGTCGAAGTGGTTGCGCCAAGACGACATCGGCAACGGGCGGCGACCGGGAACGCCGTCGAGAGAGAGTCTGATGAGTTGCGGGCCGACCTGTTGCGCGCCAGGAGGTCAACAACGCCGAGGACCGCGCCCACGCGGAGAACGCGATCGAGGCGTTCACCCGCACCTACGCTGCCAAGTGGCTCAAGTCCGTCACGAAGATCGCCGGCGACCGGGACGAGCTGCTGGCGTTCTACGGCTTCCCGGCCGAACACCGGGTCCACCTGCTGACCACGAATCCGATCGAGTCGACGCTCTCCACGGTCAAGCTGCGGACCAAGGTCACCCGAGGTGCCGGCAGTCCAGCCGCGGCCCTGGCCATGGTATTCAGGCTGGTCGAGTCCGCCCGGGCTCGATAAGGCGCGATCACTCAAGCCCACCTCGTCCTCCTGGTCCGCGCTGGCTCAGACTGCGAGAACGGGCTCCTGGTCGAGCGGTCCGAGGTCGCAGCATGAACGGCATGTTCGCGGCACTTGAGGCGCTGACAGACCGGGAGCCGGACCTTCGCGCACGTTGCCGCCGACGTCCTCGGGAATCTCCTGCGCGGCACTGCACTCGACGCGGACACCGCCCGCCTGGTCGTCGGACGCCTGGTCAGCCTGGTCATCAACGAACGGGTGACCAAGGTCCGCGAGTCCGCCCTGAACGCGATCAGCGAGGCATTCAACCACCACGGCCTGCCCCTGGACCTCGTCGCACCACTGACGGCCCTCATGCCGACGATGGCACCCGAGCTCCTCGTACACGCCCTCTACGTCCTCGGTGCCCCACACGCCCCACGGGCCAGTCACCTGATCGAACCCTTCCACCCCCACCCGACGGTGCGCGAGGAAGCCCGGCTCGCAGCGGCCGAGATCACCGCAGCCGACCCCGAGGACCTCTGCCACAACTCTTGACCATTGGTCCCCCAGTGGAATGAGCCGTCGCGCTGCGCGTGGCCTCTACTGAGGAGCGTGATGGCGCCGGTAGTGGCGGGCGACGCGCACGCGGTTGCCGCATGCGGGCGAGCACCATTCCCGACGTGCGTGGTTCTTGACGAAGAACAGCAGACAGCTGGGTGCCAAGCAGGCGCGCAGGCGATTGCGGTCCGGCCCGGTGAAGAATTCCACGGCCTGGTGCGCGATGAGCTGCACGGCGAGCTGCGCAGCCGTCCCGCCGCTGCGGTACACACGTGAGGGCGGCCCGTCGGCGGGCCACAGGAGCTGCGGCCAGGGTCGGGCGAGAGCGTTCAGCGTGGTGATCGCGTCCTGTCGATCGAGCTTTGGAGCGGTGGCCGGCGGACGCGGATCTTCGGTGACCTCTGCTGCCAGGTTCCGCAATGCGTCGCGCAGGGCACGCAGTGACGGGGCAACTGGGCGCACCAGGTGGTCATCGAGTTGGTCGCCCTGGATCCCGGTGTCGGGTTGGACGCGGCCGGCAACCGCGCGCAGCCAGGCGGCGGCCTCGGTGTCGTCGGCGAGGGCATCGTGAATGCGGCCGCCCTCCACCGTGAGGGTGTTCATGAGCTCGATGGGCAGCGGTTCCCCCAGTAGTACCGCGCTCAAGCTGACTTCCTCGGCCATCATGCCCTCCACCGTACCACCGACCTAATGGTTGCCGATCCTGTTAGCCATTTGACATCGAGAGAGGCATGCGTAAGCATCCTAATGATTGGACGTGTCCCAACCATTAGGTTGGTGGAATCGACAGAAGGAGACCGCCATGTCGGTACTGCCCCTCATCAACCCCGCCGAGACCACCGGCGAAGCAGGCATGCTGCTTGCCGAGCTCAAGAAGAGCGTCGGCCCCGTGCCGAACATGGCCAAGGCGATGGCGAGCAGTCCGGCCCTGCTCAAGGGCTGGATGAGCCTCTCCCGCGCGCTTGCCGGCGGAGTGCTGCCCGCTGCTGTCCAAGCGCGCCTCGCACTGGCCACCGCCGAGTACAACCGGTGCGCCTACTGTCTGTCCGCCCATACCTTCCTGGGCAGGAAGGTCGCCAAGCTCGACGACGAAGAGATCGAGCTTGCCCGCCACGCAGAGTCCGCAGACCCGCACACGGCAGCCCTGCTCACCCTGTCCGACGCCATCGCCCGAGGCCGCGGCACCATCGACGAGGCCACGCTCACGTCGGCCCGAGCCGCTGGTGTCACCGACGCGGAGATCGCCGAGGTCGTCGGGAACCTCGCCCTCAACATCCTGACCAACTACTTCAACATCGTTGCCGACACCGACAACGAATTCCCACTCGTCACGCCGCACGAGCACCCCTGACGACTTCGGCTGTGCGGGCCGCCCTTGTGACGGTGGCGGCCCGCAGCGTCACTGGTCACGTCGGCCAGGTAGCCGGCAAGACGGCGCGGGCGGGTTCGCGAAGGCCAGGGACGGTGCCAGCCGAGGGCTGTTGACGAGTGAACTTCCCTGAATGCCTGCCGGGCTCGTCGCGCGACTCCACCGCTGAGCCCGACGGCAGGTGGGCACGAGCGGCGGGGCTGCTGAGGGCTGCGCGCAGTGGTTGTGTGGAAGTGGGGCAACGTGACGGGCCCCGCAAGGCGATGGATGTTCATGCCCCTTTCATCCCTCGTCGCTCTCGCGGCCACTGGCAGCGCCGGTCGGACAGGAAGCGCTCGGGACACGAGGAACAGCCTGCGGAGCAGTTCCGATGATGAAGTGAGGCAGCCATGACCGAAGCATCTGTGATTGAGCCGAACGGCACCTATGACGTGATCGTTCTGGGGGCCGGCCCGGTCGGGCAGAACGTCGCCGAACACGCCCGCGCCGCGGAACTGTCGGTGGCCGTGGTGGAACGGGAACTGGTGGGCGGAGAGTGCTCGTACTGGGCATGCGTGCCCAGCAAGGCGCTGCTGCGGCCCGTCATCGCCGTCGCCGACGCACGGCGGGTCGACGGCGCCCGGCAGGCCGTCACCGGGCCATTGGATACCGGCCGGGTCTTTGCCCGCCGGAACCACTACGTCACCGACTGGGACGACACCGGCCAGGCGCGCTGGGTGAAGTCCATCGGCGCCGACCTCTTCCGCGGCCACGGGAGGCTCGACGGGCCGCAGAAGGTCACCGTCACCACGGCCGACGGCGCCCGCCACACCCTCGCGGCGCAGCACGCGGTCGCCATCGCCACCGGCAGCCGCCCCCTGCTGCCCGCCGTCGAAGGCATCGAGGAAGCCCGGCCGTGGACCAACCGGCACGGCACCGACTCGAGCACCGTCCCTGGCCGGCTGATCGTCGTCGGCGGTGGCGGCGTCGGGGTGGAGATGGCCACCCTCTGGCAGGGCCTCGGCTCCCAGGTCACCCTTCTCGCCAGGCGCCCCCTGCTCCCCCGGATGGAGCCCTTCGCCGGCGAAGTCGTCGCGGAGGGGCTGACCGACGCCGGCACACAGGTGCGCATCGGCGTCCAGGTGACCGCCCTGAGCCGCCCCGACCCCGGCGGGCCGGTCACCTGCGTCCTGGACGACGGCAGCGAACTCGAAGCGGACGAGATCATGTTCGCAACCGGACGCGCCCCGCTGACCGACGACATCGGCCTGGACACCGTTGGCCTCACCCCGGGGTCCTGGCTGGACGCCGACACCACGTGCCTGGTCCGCGAGGTCCCCGGCGAGTGGCTCTACGCTCTCGGCGACGTCAACCACCGCGCCCTCCTGACCCACCAGGGCAAGTACCAAGGGCGCACCGCCGGCGACGCCATCGGCGCCCGTGCCGCCGGCCGCCCCCTTGACGACGCCCCGTGGGGCGACCACGCCACCACCGCCGATCAGCATGCCGTACCGCAGGTCTTCTTCACCGACCCCGAAGCCGGCGCCGTGGGCCTGTCCGCGGCGCAGGCCGAGGAGGCCGGTCTCCCCGTCAAGGTCGTCGACCTGGACTTCACCGCGGCCCAGGGCGCGAATCTCTACGCCGACGGCTACCGCGGTCACGCCCGCATGGTCGTCGACACCGACCGGGAGATCCTGCTCGGCGTCACCTTCGTCGGCCACGGCATCAGCGAACTGCTGCACTCCGCCACCATCGCCGTCGCCGGCGAGATCCCCCTCAAGCGGCTGCGGCACGCCGTCGCCTGCTTCCCCACCATCAGCGAGATCTGGACCTTCCTCCTCGCCGCATACCACCGCGACAGCGACTGAGCGCGAGAACCAGGAGGGACGTCACGGACTGACCTCGTCAAGACCACGAGGGATGTGTGGGCCAGGACAGCTTCATGCCCGTCCCCTGGAAAGACGATCGGCAGCGATCTGCCCGGGACGGTCGAGAAAGGTGGGTCCGGAGGGCTTCGCAATGCTGAGACCGGTCTTGCACGTCATGAACCATGCGTCCGCAACGAACCGGGCGCTCCGGGTGACCAATGGCGGGCGCTGACAATGGCGCTGGTTCAGGCATCCACAAAGGGAAGCCCCGCGATGAAGCTGGCCAGGTCACGTCGCCTGGACTGGGCCGGCCACGAGGCCCAGGTGCGACGCACCAGCGGATGTCCGTGCAGAGGCTTCCACACGACGTTGTCGGGCAGCGGCTGCGACCAGTTGGGCGGGGCCAGCGCGAAGGCCTTCTCCGTAGCGACTGCGGCGAGTTTGACTTCGGCGATCAGCGCTTGACCCTCCGGAGGTTCCGGACCGGCGTTCAGACCGTGGCTGCGCAGCACCGAGGTGACCTCGTCGTACCAGGCAGGGCTGCCCGAGCGGGGAAAGCCCACCCATTCCAGGCCCCGGAGGGCTTCCAGCCGTACCGCGTCTTCGTCGGACCGCTCGGCCGCCGCATTCGCGGTAAGCAGCACTCCCAAGTTCTCCCGAACCACCAGTATGGCGTCCAGGTCCTCATCGACAGGCCGTTCCCTGAGGAGTCCCACGTCGAGGTCTCCGGCCCGCAGAGCCTCCAGCTGGGCGGCCGATGACAGGTGCCGCGCATCCACCCGTGTATCGGGGCACGTCGCCGTCACGTACTCCACTGCCGGCCGGAGCAGCTCCGACGGCAGCTCCAGAGGAATGCCCACGCGCAACAGGCCACAGCCCGGCGAGAGAAAGCCGGCCATGGTACGCAGCGCCTGATCGTGCCGGGCGACCAGAGCCCGCCCCTCGACCAGCAGTGCTTCGCCCTCCCGCGTGGGGCGCACACCGGTGTTCGTGCGCGTAAGCAATTTCAGGCCCAGCTGCCGCTCCAGACCACTTACGGTCTGTGACAACGCGGACTGGCTGACATGCAGCCGACGTGCCGCGGCCGACATGCCGCCCTCCTCCACGACGGCGATGAAAGCCCTCAGTTCCCGCAGTTCCATGCCCCCATCTCAACATATTCCGCACCGTGCGTCACCACCGGGAGAAGCTGAGCTTATTGCCGCTCTCGAGAAATTTCATGGACCTTGCTCATGGCGGCCATCGGTTCTCCGGATATCGGGCCAGGAATGATGACGAGCACAGGACTGCTGTACCGCCCGCAGCCAAATGGCGGCGCTACGGGAAGGAGCGGCACGTGCTGCTCGTACCGTATTTCAGTGAGTGGATGTTTTAGGAGAGCAACGATGGGACTGCTGGACGGGAAGGTCGCACTGATCACCGGAGGCACTTCTGGAATCGGCCGGACCAGTGCCGTTCTGTTCGCGCATGAAGGTGCGAAGGTGGCATTCACCGGGCGGCGAGAGGACGCGGGCAAGGAGGTTGTCGACGAGATCATGAAGAACGGTGGCGAGGCCTTCTTCATCAAGGCGGACGCCACGCAGGTCGGTACCGCGGCGGACGTGGTGGAGCAGGTCGTCAACCGCTTCGGAAGGCTCGACGTCGCTTTCAACAACGCCGGTACGGCCGCGGTCGGCCCGCTGACGGAACTCGACGAGGCCGCGTGGCACCACCTGGTTGACGGCAACCTGAAGGGCTCTTTCTTCTACCTGCAGGCGGAGGCCGCCCAGATGAAGCGGCAAGCGAGCGGCGGGGCCATCGTCTTCAACGGATCGGTTTTCGCGGAGCTGGGCACGCACGGTATCTCCATCTACAGCGCGACCAAGGGAGGTGTCGCGGCACTCGCCCGTGCTGCGGCCGTCGAGCTCGGCCCCGACGCGATCCGCGTGAACACGGTCAATCCGACCATCATCCGCACCCCGCTGACCGAGGGAGGAATCACCAAGAGCGAGGACGGCTCGGAGTACCACCCGCACGGCGAGAAGATTCCCCTCGGCCGCATCGGCGAGGCCGAAGAGGTCGCACACGTAGTCCTGTTCCTTCTGTCGGACCGGGCGTCGTTCGTCACCGGACAGTCCGTCATGGTCGACGGCGGCCAGTCCGTGAACTAGCGCCCCGCCGGGTCGGCGGCCTCGGGGCATGGTCCTCCCCGAGGCCGTCGCCGGTTTCCTGCGTGAGGACCGTCGGACTGTGCCGTGCCCGCCGGCCGGCGAGGCAGACAGCCGGTGACGGACCACGGGGCGGGGCAAACCCCCGTGCACCTGGCCGGATCGAAAGAGGTCCGGCGCCCTCGGTGCCCTGGCGCCAGGGACCGCGGCGCCGCGAGAGGAAACGTGGACATGAACCCCCGAACCGAGGGCCTTACAGGGGAGCTGCAAGCAGCATGGGACCGGTACCGGAGGCTGGTCACGTGGGCCTGTGCCCTGCTGGACACGGGGTCGCCCGCCCCCGGCGGGCGACCCTTGGACGACAGGAGTCGGACGATGGTCGCCGAACAGCACGACGTCCTGATCCGTCGCCTCGGCGAGTGGCCCGCCTTGGATGTGTGGAACGCCGACCCGGCTGTCGCTCTTCGGGCCGCGGAAGAGCAATTGAACTGCCTGCTCGCAGGGTGGTTGGCCCCGGACGGGAACGTGACGCGGGCTGACGGGCGCCTTGCTACGGCGCTCGTTGCGGAAGAGATCCGGCAGTTGTGCCGGACCGTTGCCGCGCTCGGCTGTGGCATGCACCGCCGGCAGTAGCGGCCCCGGGGTGCACCTGTTGAACGACTGCTCCGGGCCCTGCTCAAGGCACCGCCACGGCCATGAACACCGGCCATCGATGCTGTTAACGCGGGGGGTTCTGCGCGCGAAGGAGAGGCAGTAGCCCTGGGAAGCGGCGCTCGAGGTCCTGGCGTCGGAGCGTGACTTTTCGGCTGTTGCCGTAATCGATCTGGCGGATCAGCCCGGCCTCCCGCAGCACCCGGAAGTGATGCGTCAGGGTCGATTTGGACACCCTCAGGCCGAACGAGGCGCAAGTCCGCTCGGCATGCTCCTCCTCGGCGCACAACTGCTCCACCACGCTGCGGCGATGCGGGTCCGCCAGCGCAGCGAACACTGACCCGAGGTCCATTTCTTCGATCGCGGGGTGGCCCTCTACGTCGGGCATGGCAATCCTCTCCGAAGGTGGACTCTCCGTACTCTACGGCATGACCGGCATGGAGTGAAAAGCGTTCATTGCGTACCGGATTGCCTCTTTCCGTGCGGTCACATTGGCGGTTCTACTTATAGTGGCTGCCGCCCGATATGGCGGCGGCGAGGAATGGGCAGCTCAGGGAGGTAATTCCCTGCGCGTACGGGAGAAACTGCGAATTGCCTTCGACTCGGAAGTCTCCGAAAGTAGGTACGTCAACTTTCATACCTACTGGCCGACCGGCCTTACGGAAAGGTGATTCACCATGCAGTTCGAGAACCAGACGGCCCTTGTCACCGGGAGCACCTCCGGCATAGGCCATGAAACCGCACTCCTGCTCGCCGACGAGGGTGCCCTCGTTATTGTCTCCGGCCGCAACGCGGCCAAGGGCGCAGAGACGGTGGCGGCCATTGAGGCCGCTGGCGGCAGGGCGAAGTTCCTCGCCGCCGACCTCAGCGACCTGGAGTCCGTGCGGCGCCTGGCCGAAGAGGCCGGCGACGTCGACGTCCTGGTGAACAACGCCGGCGCCTACCCCTTCGCGCCGACCGTGGAGCAGGGCCTGGACACCTTCGAGAGGCTGATGAACACCAACGTGCGCGGCACGTTCTTCCTCACCAAGGCAGTGGCGCAGAACATGGCCGGCCGGGGGGCGGGCAGCGTGGTGAGCGTCACGACAGTAGCCGGACTGAGCGGTATCGCCGGCACTTCCGTCTACGGCGGGTCCAAGGCAGCTGTGGATTCCTTCACCCGCGCCTGGGCGGTCGAGTTCGGCTCACGCAATGTGCGGTTCAACGCCGTCGCTCCCGGCCACACCAGGACCGACAACGTGGTCGACATGATCGGTGAGGAGGACTTCGAGGCTCTGGGCGCAAGGGTTCCTCTGGCCCGTCTCGGCTCGGCGCGCGAGATCGCCGAGGCCATCGTCTTCCTCGCCTCTCCCCGCGCCGGCTACATCACCGGCGTCACCCTCCCCGCTGACGGCGGCTTCATGGCGCTCGGCGTCTGAACATCAGCGGCGCCGGCCGCACACCGCGGCGGCCGCCACTCCTGGCGGCCGCCGCGGTACCCAGGGCGGCGCACCCCACCCCTTTCCCGCGTCAGTGGCCGCTGCCTCTTGACCGCAGCCACTCCGCGCCGTCCCAACGGTCGGCAACACAAAAGGAGCGACGCAAGATGCGCATCGGCGTCCCCAGGGAAGATGCACCCGGAGAGACCCGGGTCGCTCTCACCCCCAACGAAGTTCGTTCTCTCTCCACTGAGGGCCATCACATCGTGGTCGAGCACGGTGCCGGAGACCGTGCAGGTCACTTCGACGACGAATACCTCGCCGCCGGCGCCACGCCGGGCTCCCGGTCCGAAGCGCTCGCGGCCGAGATCGTCCTGCGGGTACACGTGACCGGGCCCGACACGTACCCCGGGCGAACCGACGGGACGCACGCTTCCGAGGCACTTCGTCCATCGACCGTCGTGATCGGGCTCGCCAACCCGCTCAGCCACCCCGAACCCATCCGCCGCCTGGCCGAGCAAGGCGTCACGGCCTTCTCGCTGGACCTCCTGCCACGCATCACCCGAGCACAGACCATGGACGTGCTCTCCTCCCAATCCACCGTCGCCGGCTACCGGGCGGCCCTCATCGCGGCGGGCCGGCTCAACAAAATGATCCCGATGACGACCACTGCCGCAGGCAGCATTCCCCCGGCGCGAGTCCTGGTCCTAGGTACAGGCGTTGCCGGCCTCCAAGCCATCGCCACAGCCCGCCGTCTGGGTGCAGCCGTCCGCGCCTACGACATCCGGCCCGCAGCACGCGAGCAGGTCGAAAGCGTCGGTGGCCATTTCGTCGACGTCCCGCTCGACACCTCCGCAGCCGAAGGGACCGGCGGTTACGCCCAGGTGCAGCAGGAAGAGTTCTACGCTCAACAGCGCCGAGTCCTCGCCACCGAGGTGGCCGCCGCCGACATCGTCATCGCCACCGCACAGGTGCCGGGAAGGCCGGCGCCCCTCCTCATTACCGAGGACATGGTGCGCGCCATGCGCCCCGGCTCGGTCATCGTTGACGCCGCGGCGGCACAAGGCGGCAACTGCGCCCTGTCCGTGCCCGACGAAACGATCGAGCACTCGGGCGTGTCGGTCATCGCCCCCACCAACCTGCCGGCCGGCGCCGCGGCCCACGCCAGTCGCCTGTACGCACGCAACATCGCCAACTTCACACGCCACCTGCTCGGCCAGAACGGCGGTCTGGAACTGGCCTCCACCGACCCGGTCATCCACGACACCCTCCTGACCCGAGACGGCCACGTCGTCCATCAGCAGGTGCGCTCCCTGCTGGGCCTGGAGACCGGCACACCCACGCTCCCCGCAACGCGTCCCACTGCCGCAGAAAGGCACTGATCATGCCAGCCTCCCTCGAGACCGGCCTGTACGTCCTGGTCCTCGCTTCCGTCATCGGTCTCGAAGTCATCCGACGCGTACCCGCTCTCCTGCACACCCCTCTGATGGCCCTCACCAACGCAATCGCCGGCATCTCCCTGGTAGGCAGCCTTCTGCTGGCCGGCTCCCGACACGGGCCCCTCAGCACCAGCCTCGGCGCCCTGGCCGTCGGCGCGTCAACGATCAACGTGGTCGGCGGTTTCATGATCACCAACCGAATGCTGCGCATGTTCCGTACCAGCAAGGCGCCCAGCCACGCAGCCGGGAAGGCAAGGACCCATGCGTGACACCGTCATTCCCCTGCTCTACCTGGCAGCCGGCTTCCTGTTCATTCTCGGACTGCGTGACGTCACTCATCCCCGCACAGCGCGTCGCGGCCTGCTGCTCACAGTGATCGGTATGGCGGCTGCCGTGGCCGGCACCTTGATCAACAAGGGGATCGTCGACTACCGGTGGATCGTGCTGGCCACCGTGGCCGGCTCCCTCGTCGGAGCTGCCATGGCGAAGTACATGCCGATGACGGCCATGCCCGAACGCATCGCCCTCTCCCATGCGTTCGGTGCGCTGGCGGCCGGGCTCGTCGGCACGGCCGAGTACTACCAGGGTGCCGATGCCCTCAGCACGTTCACCGCCACCGCACTCATGTGCGAAGTCCTGCTCGGCTTTGTCACGTTCACCGGCAGCCTGATGGCCTTCGGCAAGCTCAAGGGCATCCTTCCCGGCCGGCCCACCGTATTCCCAGGCCAGCAACTACTGAATCTCGCTCTGTTCGCCGCGGCCGTCATAGCCGCCGTCTGGCTGGTGACCACTCCCACGGTCACCGGAGTTTTCCTGGCCCTGATCGCCCTGTCGGCACTGTTCGGCATCCTGCTCGTCGTGCCCATCGGCGGCGCCGACATGCCCACCGTCATCTCACTGCTGAACTCCTACGCCGGGCTCTCAGGCGCCGCCATGGGCCTTGTGCTCGACAACAAGGCACTCATCATCGCCGGAGCCCTGGACGGCGCTTCAGGCGTCCTGCTGTCCATCATGATGAGCCGCGCAATGAACCGGTCGTTCCGCAACGTACTGTTCGGCGCCTTCGGCCACGTCGATGACGCCAAACCCGCCACAGAACAAGCGGGAGACGGACGTCCCGTACGCAGTGCCGGACCCGACGAAGCGGCGATGCTCCTGGCAACGGCCCGAAACGTCATCATCGTCCCCGGATACGGCTTGGCGGTGGCCCAGGGCCAGCACCGCATCAAGGAGGTCGCCGAACTTCTGGAACGAAGCGGCGCCACGGTCCGCTACGCCATCCATCCTGTCGCCGGCCGCATGCCCGGGCACATGAACGTTCTTCTCGCCGAAGCGGATGTGCCCTATGACCGGATCCTCGACATGGACGAGATCAACAGTGACTTCGCCCAAGCCGACGTCGCGCTGGTCGTCGGAGCCAACGACGTCACCAATCCGGCCGCACGTACCCGGGAGGACAGCCCCATCTACGGCATGCCCGTCCTCGACGTAGCATCGGCAAGAACCGTCATGGTCATCAAGCGGGGCATGAGCACCGGATTCGCCGGCATCGACAACGAGCTCTACTACCTCGACAAGACCCTCATGCTCTTCGGTGACGCCAAGGATGTCGCATCCAGCATGGCCCGCGAGCTAGAGGCACTCAGCAGTCATAGCGTGTAACGCACCGCCGAGGGGGCGGTACGTCCCCACGCAGTTCACCGCAGCCGACGCCCTCGACCGATGTCCGGCGGCCGCGGCAGCCCCCACCGGGCCTGCTGCGGCCGCACGGGCACGCCAGCCACCATCCACCTGGCGTGTTCCACACGCCCCGCACCCGGGCCTTGGTCCACTCCGTGAACCGGCGACGGGCCGTCGCTCCCGACGGCCCGAACGACAGTGCGGGCAACTGCTGCCACGTGCAACCCGACGTCGCCACGAACACGATGGCCGCCAGCACTTCCCGATCCCCGTGCCGCCGGCCACCTCCTTGTGGCCTGGTCGGCGCAGGCGGTATCACCCGCTGGAACAAGGCCCACAACTCATCCGTCACCAGCCGCTCAACGATCCCCACGCTCGCAGACCTTGCGTGCTTCGGTGAGGGCTCGCTGCCTGACGTTGCCGCCGAACAGCTGAATCGTCGTGGCGGCCAGGATGTCATCCCTGCCGATCGTCCACCCGTCCCCCCTGCGGGTTGACAGGGCCCGGTGGGAATCCTCGATAAGCGGGGGTGGGGCCGGTTCGCCCGACATCACCGGGGCGACCGCACCAAAACGTTTGACCCCGCCCTCGCGGACGACCATGGCCGCATCTCGGGCGAGGTCCGTCAGGAACACGCTCGCGATTCCGTCCAGGTCGCGGACCATCGCCGGGACAGCCGTCGCCCCCTGGCTCCGCAGCAGCTTCTTGACCCCGGCCTCGAACCTGTGGGCGCCGACCACCGCACTTGGTTTGCGCGACCTGCTGCGCTTACGAGAAGGCACGATGACGCCCTCGGCGTCGTACAGAACACCGGTCAGGCCTCGAAACGTCGGGCTGTGGTCGTACCACCTGGTCCCCACCTCGAGTTCGACGTTCCGGTCGATCGCCGAGAGAAGGTCCCCGGGAACCAGCTTCTTCCGGACCTCCTCCGCCGCCGCTCTCCTCGCGCCGTCGATGATCTCCGCCAGCACTGTCCGCGTCACCGACGCGGCGGCCCACGCGGCCGACCGAGAGACGTGCATCGGGGTCACGTCCCTGAACACCGCTTTGACGAGAGAAGGCTTGAACGGCGGGACATCCGTCACCGAGGCGGTCTCGAGACCGCTGGGCTCAGGACGTGCGCGCAGTGTGGTCATCGGAAGGGACGCTCCCTGCTGTCGGAGTTGTCAGAGGCCCACACTTCATCACGCAGACCTGCTCTCTTCGTCATCCTCCGTCGAAGCGGCACCCGGTCACAGGCCACGGGCGCAGCCGATTCCGGACCGCCCCCGGAGATGATCCGGCAGCGGTGCCGGAGGACCGCGTTCTCGCGCGGTTCCGGAGCCGGCTGCCGGATCTCCCCCTCCGGGGTGGCCCGGTGGACGTCCGCGGATCGAGAGGACGTCACCAGTCCGAGTTGGTCGCCCCCAGACTCAGCAGGACCTGGTCGAAGGTGTTGCCGTCGTTGTCATCGGTGTACGACATGGAGAGTGTGCCGAACGGAGAGGAAGCCAGCGAGAGCTGCTCCTGCCGACCGGTCGTGACCTGGCTGACCGACTGGGCCGGCAAGCGGCCGGTGAAGGTGCCGTCGGGGTTGAGGCCCCGGGCCCAGACCGCTGGATCGGTGCCGGCGACGCTCCAGCCGACCACGGCGTCGCGCTGGTCGTCGATGCCGACGGTGGGATTACCCGCTCCCGCTCCGCCGGAGACCTCGACCTCGGCCGAGCCGGCGGTGCCGGTCGCGGTGAACGACCGGGCCCAGACGCCACGGGTCCCGGTGTGATCGGACTCCCAGGCCACGGCGAAGTCGCCGTTGAAGTCGGCGGCCACGGCCGGGCGCTGCTGCTGCCCGTCGCCGAGGCTGTTGGCACTGCGGCGGCTGAGTGCGACCGCCCCGTTCGCCTTGGCCAGCTTCACCAGGCCGATCTGGTAGGCACCGTTGTTGTCGGTGTCCTCGTCCCAGACGACGACGGCGTCGCCCGAGGCGGAGGTCGCGACATCGGGGTTGTGGTGCGCGCCGCCGGCCGCGTTGACCGTCACCTCGTAGGCCTTGGTCGTGGTCCCGGTGAACCCGGCTGCCTTCACCGTCGCCGCCGCTGTGCCCTGGATGTCCTCCCACACCACGGAGAACGCGACCGCCGTGGTGCTGTTGGGCGCGCCGTCCGGATCGACCGCGACACGCGGATGGATCTGCTGGCCGTCGGCGCTCGCGTTGGCCCCTCCGGAGCCGAGGAGCGCGCCGGCCGGGGAGAGCACGCGGTAGGTGATGTTGTAGAAGCCGTTGCCGTCCGGGTCCTCCGCCCACACGACGACGGCGTTGCCCCGGTCGTCCAGTCCCACGTCGGGTTGGAGATGCCGCCAGGCCGTGCCCGCGGTCCCGCCGGCCGAGAGCTTCTTCTCGTAGGCCGAGACGCCGTTGCGGTACATCCGCACCCACACGTCGCTGTGCGCGTTGTCGCCCGGGGTGGTCGAGTCGCGGTCGTCCTCCCAGACCACCGCGACGTCACCGAGGCGGTTGGCCGCGATCGAGGCGGTGTCCTGGTCACCGGCGGAATCGCTGTTCGCGGTCGCCCAGGACGAGGGACCCGCGGCCGAGGCCGGGGCGACCATGGCGAGGGCCGCGACCAGGCCGGCGACGGCCGCGCCGAGTACGGAGAGCTTACGCATCGGCCAACCCCGGCTTTCCGTCGTGGATGACGAAGGTCCTGGCGGTGGTCGCCGGCGCGCCGTGTTCGGTCACCGTCGCCACCGAGCGGAAGTCGGCTGTGAGCTGCGACGGCGTGATGTGCGTGCGGACGTAGCCGCGCCGCTCGGAGTAGAAGCGCAGATGCGGGTTGAGCGATCCGTTGGGGATCGTCGTGGTGGCGCTTCCGTTGCCGGTGCTGGTGATGGAGGTGCAGACGAGCTCGGAGCCGATCGTCGCCGACGACGGATTGGCGTAGTCGGCCTTGAGGTCGTTGCCCCACGACGCGTGCACGTCGCCGGTGAGGACGACCGGGTTGCGTACGCCGCGGTCGATGATGCCCTGCTGGATCCGCGCGCGGCTGCCCCGGTACCCGTCCCAGGCGTCCATGTTCATCGCACCCGCCGAGTTGACGTTGCGGGCGAAGAAAACCTGCTGGCCGATGAGGTCCCAGGTGCCCAGGTGCTGGCCCAGTCCGTCGAGCAGCCATGCCTCCTGAGCCGGGCCAGTGATCGAACGGGACGGCAGGTCGGCGTCGGCGCAGACCTTCGTCCCGTCGCCGCAGGCCTGGTCGTCACGGAACTGGCGGGTGTCGAGCATGTGGAACGTGGCGAGGGTGCCCCAGCGGACCCTGCGGTAGAGCTGGATGCTGTTGCCGGAGGGGGTCGCGGCGGCCCGCAGCGGCATGTTCTCGAAGTAGGCCTGGTACGCGGCGGTGCGACGCGCGGTCCACTGCGCCGCCGTCAAAACCGGGCTGCTGTCGGCGCGGACCATGTTGGCGTAGTTGTTCTCCACCTCGTGGTCGTCCGGCACGACCAGCCACGGCGCGATCGCGTGCGCGGCCTGCAGGTCGGGGTCGCTGCGGTAGAGCGCATGGCGGCGGCGGTAGTCGGCCAGCGACACGATCTCGCCGCCGAGGTGCTGGCGCACGGCGCCGGCGGTGGCCCCGCCCTCGTAGATGTAGTCGCCCAGGTGCAGGATCAGGTCGGGGCGGTCGTCGGCCATGCGCCGGTAGGCGGTGTAGTAGCCCTGCTCGTAGTGGGCGCACGAGGCGAAGGCCATCGTGAAGTCCCGCCCGACCGTGTTCAGAGCCGGGGCGGTGCGGGTCCGGCCCACTGGGGAGATGAATCCCTGGGCCCGGAACCGGTAGTAGTACTCCGAGTCCGGAGCGAGTCCGCCGGCCAGCACGTGCACCGCGTGGGCCTGTGCGTAGCGCGCGGTGAACGTGCCGGAGCTGACGAGGGTGGTGAAGTTCTGGTTGGCCGACACCTGCCAGTCGACGGCGATGTCGGCGTTGGGCATGCCGCCCTGGCCGTCCGCGTTGGTCGGTGCGGGAGCCAGGCGCGTCCAGAGAACGACGCTGTTGTCGTCCGGTTCGCCGGAGGCGACACCGAGCGTGAAGGGGAAGGGAGTGGAGGCAGCGGCCGACGGCTGGGCCATCGCCCCGAACGGGAGCGCTGCGACGCTCGCGGTGGTGAGCCCGCCTAGGATGAAGATGCGGCGACTGAGGTTGCTCATGGCCGCAGATGCTCGCGGTCACAGGTGAACTTCCCGCCCTGCGATGAGGACGGTCAAGTGACATGACCGGACCGCGAGTTGGGGGGTGTTTGTGCGGCTATCTCGGGTGCTGGAGCGGGAGCTCTGCGGCTGATCAGGCGTTACGGTTCAGCCGCACTGTTCACATCCTCGGCGCCCGTTAACCGCCCGTCCAGTGACGGCCCTGAGACGCAACCCGTCCTTCATCTGCCGACGTGCCTCGACCAACGAAGCGAATGCCGGGCCACCCACGCCCAGATCCGCGCCCTGCTCACCGACCCGCCGTTCAGGGTCCTGGGCGTGGGCCGGGTCCCGGTCAGGGCCCGGGAGGATCCGGCACTCACACACCCACCCCGACCGGTACCGGCCCGTCCGGCGCCGCCGCTCCCACTGCCGCCTTGGGACAGTTCGCATGACCACCGACTTGTCCGAGAACCCTGGACCAAGTGACGACCTGAGTAGTGCACCGGCCGCCGCGCATGCGCGGCGGCCGTGTCGGTTCACGGGATCACCCCTGATCGCAGATACCAGTGATACCATTGCCACCATGAGGGCATCCGAGAAGACCGAGAAGAAGGCCATGAGCCTGCGCTTCCCCGACCCCGACCAGTACGCCGCCATCGCCGCGGCCGCCAAAGCGGCCGACATGAGCATGCAGGACTACGTGCTCTCCGCCGCCTACGAGCGCGCCACCGCGGTTGAGCGGGTCTTCCTTGACGCCGCCAAGTGGCACGGGGACTACACACGCGAGGCCTTCGCCGAGATCGGCGACGACCAGCCCGACACGGAACGCCGCGCCGCCGCTCAGGCCGCACGCCGCCGCCTGGAGGAGCTGGACGCCCCCGAGGCCGGTCACGGAGACGCCGCGTGATCCACCGCATCGATGTGCCGTTCCTGCTGCACGCCGCCGAGCAGATCGACGGCGACCCGCAGGTGCACGAGCTGGGACCGCTGTACGCCGCGGTGGCCCGCGTCCAGGCCAACGCCATGGAGCGCGACGTGTACGGCTCGGACCACCTCAAGGCGGCCGCGCTGCTGCACACCCTCGCCCGGCTGCCCTCCCTGGAGCACTCGAACCTGCAGTTCGCGTGGGTGAGCACCGTCGGATTCCTGGTACTGCAGGGACACGGCCTGGAATACCCTCCCAAGCACGCCGCCGGCCTCGTCCGCGACGCGGAAGCCGGCCGGGTGACCGTGGAGGAGATCGCCGTGACGCTTCGCGACTGGACCGTCCGATGAACTCCGGGCAGTACCTCCGGCACGATTCACGTGTGCCGATGATGCACTGAGCCGGGCGGGCCACAACGCGGCCCCGAAGGGGGCGCGAAGGTCGGTGACGCTCCACAGTCCGGCGATGACGCGGCGGTGGCCGAGGACGCGCAAGGCCGCCGCCACGCAGTTGACGCGCGTAGCACAGGGGCGTCACCCTGGGTGCGCCCGCTTCTCGCGCGGGGGCGACACTCACCACTCGAGTCCGACGGTCGGGAGGCCGAAATGCTCAAACGTGCAGGACGCATGCTTTTCGTGATTGTCATGATCATGGCAGGTGCGATCGTCGGAGTGGGCGCCACCTCGGGAACCGCGCACGCCGACGAGTGCTACACCTGGAGCCGCACCCTCTCCCAGGGCTCCTCCGGCGCCGATGTGACGCAGCTGCAGATCCGCGTCGCCGGCTGGGTGACCTCGGGCGAGCGGCTGTCGTACGACGGCGTCTACGGCGCGCGGACCACCGCCGCGGTCAAGAAGTTCCAGTCCGCGTACGGCCTGGCGGCCGACGGCGTCGCGGGCTCACAGACCTTCAGCAAGATCTACGCGCTCCAGGACGCGGACTGCACGCCGATCCACTTCGCCTACTCCGAGCTGAACAAGTGCAACTCCGACTGGTCCGGCGGTGCGGTCTCGGCCGCCACCGCCAAGGCGAACGCCCTGAAGACGATGTGGAAACTGGAAGCGATGCGGCACGCCCTCGGTGACGTGCCCATCACCGTCTCCAGCGGCTTCCGCTCCTACGCCTGCAACAGCGCGGTGGGCGGCGCGTCCGGCAGCCGCCACCTGTACGGCGACGCCGCCGACCTGACCGGCTCGCCGAGCCTGTGTACGCTCGCCAAGCAGGCGCGGGTGCACGGCTTCTCGGAGATCCTCGGTCCGGGCTATCCCGACCACAACGACCACGCCCACGTGGCCCTCGACCCGTCGCCGTACTGGTCCGCACCCAACTGCGGGATCTGACGACCGTCAACAGGCGAGAGAACCGGCCGACCAGCCGCGCCGGCCGAGCAGCCGCACCAGCCGCCTCGTCGCTGAACCGCCCGGGTCGGGGGGAGGGTCGAGTCCGTGCACGGATCCATGTCATGGCGCAACCCTCCTCCCACCCGTTTGAAGTGCGCCGCCGCGCGGGGTCGCACTCCCGCCACAGCCGACCGTCGTCATCAGACCGTGACTGACCTGAACGCGGCCGGCACGGTTACCGAGACCACGGCCGGCTGATGTCCGTCATCAACTGCAACCTCCTCTGGATACCGGCCTCCCCAGCAACGTGGCCAGGCGCACCGCTCCCCCGCCCCTCTGCGTCAACGCGGTAAACCCTGGCAGCCACTCTTGGAGGACGTTCGAGCGGTAGCTGCGGGTGCCGTCACGCGCGCCGGATGATCAGCACAGCCGCGTCGTCGATGTGGTCCACCGCAACCATGGCGTCGAGGATTCGATCAGCGGTCTCCTCGGCGTTCAACCCGTCGTGGGCGGCTTGCGCCGCCAGCGTCGCGACTCGCTCCAGCCCTGCTTCCAGAGTCAGACTCGGACCTTCGACCACGCCGTCGGTAACCATGATCAGCGCGGCATTCCTGTCCAGGGTGAAAGTTCCCTCGTGGTAGACGGCGTCGGGTAGGACTCCGAGCACCGGGCCGCCCGGCAATTCACGGACACTGTGGCTGCCGTCGTCGCATGCGTACAGCAACGGCACATGGCCCGCGCTGGAGCCCGTGACCTGTCCGTCGCAGGGGTCGATGTGCAACATGGTGCAGCTGGCAAATCGCGCCGCGTCCATCGTGATGAGCAGCTCGTTCGTGCGCGTCAGCACGGTTGCAGGGTCCGGTCCGCAGGCGGCGATGGCACGCATGGAGGCACGCACCTGTCCCATGGCTGCGGCGGCGTTCACGTCGTGCCCCTGGGCGTCGCCGATCTCCAGAGCGACCGCGCCGTCGGGCACGACGAAGGCGTCGTACCAGTCTCCGCCTATATCCAGCCCGTCCCGACTGGGTCGGTAACGGACGGTGAGTTCCAGGCCCGGGAGGTGCTTCGGCAGCGTCGGAAGCATGGACTCTTGGAGCGCCACGGCCAACTCCACTCGAGCTTCTCGAGACCTGACGCGCCTCAGCGCCTGGCCCGCAAGGTCGGCCAGAGTGCTCATGAGGGCGCGCTCATCCGGGGACGAGTGATGCTCGCTGTCGTAGGTCACCGCCCAGCCCCCGAGCGGCTCACCGCCGACCGGGCTGAGGGAGGTGATCGAGACGGCGCAGCCTGATTCGAGCTGGTCGAAGTACGGCACCATGGCCCCGTCCGGCCAGCGGCGTTTGTACTCCTCCTGGTTGCGCATGAACTGCGGCTTACCCGTTCGGATCGCATAGGGCAGTGGGCTCGGATCGTCCAGCGACACGCCGTTCACGGCGGCCACCAGCATCGGTATCCCCGCATCAGAGGAGACGCACAGGCGGCCTTCGGCCACGAGCGCCAACGCGGCGCCGGTGCCACCGAAGGTCGCGGCGAGGCGTGTCAGGAGGACCTGCTGTACCTCTCGCTCTGTGGCCGCAGTGATCAAGGCGGAGGAAAAGGCCGCTATCTCGGCAGCTCGCTGCCGCGCACCACTCAGCGCGACCAAGGCTTTGCGTCGGCGCGCTTCCCGCTTGGTGTCGTCGCGGATCACCCCGAAGATCCGCAGGGGACCGCCGTACCCCAGCTGGACCCGACGGGTCTGGCAAGCCAGAAGGTGCCAGCCGTCACCCTCGGTGAGGAACCTCAACCTGATCCAGGGGGACTGGGCGGCGGTCGAACGCACGAGCCGCCGTAGGGCCCCCCGGTCATCAGGGTGGACTCGCCGAACCACGCTGGACAACGATACGGAGGCCTCCGGGAACAGCATGGCCAAGGCGGGTGCACCACCCAGCCACTCCAGCTGCTGCTCCCGGGGTGAATACATGCACACACCGAGGTCGGCGGCCTTGGCCGCCAGCCGGAACGGGATCACAAGACTGCCCAGGTCGTTCCCCGCGTTCAACGAGTGCACCCACAGCAGTTTCTCGCCGTCCGCAGGATCGCTCGTCAGCCGCGCCTCGACCAGGCAGACCAGCCGTGCTGCACCCGGCCCAGGGAACTCCAGCACCCGCATCACAACCGTCATCGTCGTGGCGGCGTGGGTCACGAGGCTTTCGACCGCAGTCAGCTGGCTTTCGGGCAAAAGATCACCCAAGTTGCGACCCACGCACTGCTCCGCCGGCCTGTCCAGTACCTTTGCCATGGCCGCGTTGAGGCTGTGGATGGCACCGTCCAGGGTCAAGAGAGCCGAGGGGGTAGCCCTTCGGAGGAGTTGGTCCGAGGCGTCCATCGGTGGCTCCCTGAGACTTAGCGAAACCGCTTCTTCGACCATTTTCGCGCGTTTTGCTCCATGATCTCAGCAAACGGATTCTCCGACCGCGAGCGTCGCGCAGCGACGTCAGGTTGTCGCCGCACGCGTCGGCGCCAGGGAGACCTCTGCCGCGTGCAAGCAGGCGTCCCCTTCCGTTCCCGGCCTGTCGAAGGCGACTGGGAACGCAGCGTCACCGCCAGGGCCGGACACGAGCGACGGCGCCGGGTCGGGCAACCCTTCCCCGTCACGGAGGGGAGGCAGCCGGGCTCGCGACCGTCGGCCGCACGGACCAGGTTGCGGAGGCACAGACAGACCGTTGACGTGGTGGTCAGAAGCCGCGACACGGTAAGAGTCCGGGTGGTGCATGACGCGAACAGGGCAGAAGAGACACTCCAGCACCGTCCGGGAGGTAGGCATGCCGGAGTACAGCAAGAGCCCACAGCGCATCTCACAGCTCACCGACCTGCAATACCGTGTGACTCAGCGAAGCGAGACGGAGCCCCCGTTCTCCAACGCCTACTGGGACAACAAGGCGCCTGGCATCTATGTGGACATCATGTCCGGTGAGCCCCTCTTCGCCTCGATCGACAAGTACGACAGCAGGACCGGCTGGCCCAGCTTCACAAGGCCTCTGAGGTCAGGCCACGTCATCGAGAGGCCCGACACCAGCCACGGCATGGTCCGTGTCGAAGTACGGTCGGCTGAAGGCGACAGCCACCTCGGGCACCTGTTCCCGGACGGACCTCGCGACCGCGGAGGACTGCGGTACTGCATCAACTCCGCCTCGCTGCGCTTCGTCCCCCTGGAGGATCTGGAGCAGGAGGGCTACGGCGAGTACCTGAGCGTCTTCGAAACGACGGACGAGGACGCCGCCAAGAGCCGATGAGCGGCAACCAGGGCGGGGGTCCGGGGCCCGAACGGCACGGCGCGCCGGGGCCATCTTCCGCCGCACCGAGTCAGAAGACGCCTGATGGACCGTACGAGCAACGGCACCGTCGGGCCTTGGAGAAGGACCGCACAGTGACCAGGAACATGGACATCCTGCACCCGGAGGACGGCGCGATCGTGCCGCCCGACCAGATCCCCACCGCTGTCACCGCAGGCCGCCTGGCCTACGGCGATGGCACGACCCAGACCTTCCGACCCGACGGAAGCACCTCCTACTTCGAGGCAGGACGCCAGACCGAGGGCACCTGGTCCGTCGACGACAATGGCCGCTTCTGCTCCTTCTGGCCGCCCTCCTACCGAGCGTCCTACGATCTGCGATGGGTGGTGGAAGGGGGCGCAGTCGTCGGCCTTCGGTTCACCGACCTGAGGAGCGGTACCAGCTTCGACGGCCGTTTCCAGTAACCCCAGGTTCCTCCTGAGCGGGCGAGTCCGGGGTGGCCGACCAGCCGAGAATGGCACATCGCCCTGAGTCTGCCAGAGGAGCTCAGGAACGGGCATCCGTTGTCGTTGACGTCTTGGGGCGGCTTGCCGAGACCGGTCGGCGGCCTCGCTCCAGTAGCCGCCTCAGACGAGGAAGGCCACCACGACGCCGGCCTCGTCGACGTCACCGTCCTCGACACTGCGCACGGCCGCGCTGAAAGAGGGGCGAACACACGAACCCCACGAACCGGGGCAAGCCGGTTCTCGAGATCCACGTCCTGTCGGAGGCGACCGGACTGCTCCTCCTCGTCGCTGTCGCGGCGGGTAACACCCATGACAGCCAGGGCTGAAGCCGATGGTGGAAGGGTCAGCGAAACAAGACACGACCCTGACCGCGGCCGGTGCTTCAAACCCTGGCGCCTGCATGCAGACAAGGCCTACGACCGCGCTGACCTGCGCAGGTGCCTCCGAGACAAGCGCTGCGGGAGAACACATGACCGAAACCAAGCACAGTACGCCGACACGCCATGCACCGCAGATGCGCATAGTCACTGCATCGTCGTGTTCCGCGGCGGTCCCGTGCCAACCTGCGGCCGCACGTGCTTCCACCCAAACAGCTGTCGTGGAGCCCGGCAGCAGGCGCGGCTGGGCGTCCGTCGGTGCCGTTGCGCTCGGCGCGTTCGTCGTCGTCATGACAGAGACGCTGCCTGTGGGGCTCCTGCCGAAAATCGCCGAAGGACTGCATGTCTCGCTCGGCCTGGCGGGGCTGATGGTGCTCGTACCGGGTCTCAGTGCCGCCGTGTCGGCGCCGCTGTTCTTCCTTGGCTCGGGCCGCCTCAACCGGCGCCCGGTCATCCTCGTCCTGGGTCTGACGGTGTTGCTATCGAACGCAGTCGTCGCGGTGGCCCCGAACTTCGCCCTGGTACTGATCGCCCGTATGCTCCTCGGCGCAACCATCGGAGCCTTCTGGACCGTGGTCTCACCGGTCGGACCCAAACTGGTGGGGCCTGCCGGCGGCACTCGTGCCATCACCATCATCGCGGCGGGCATTTCGGGTGGCACGGTAGTGGGACTGCCTGCCGGACAAATCCTCGGCAATCTCATCGGCTGGCGTCTCACCTTCGCTACTGCCGGGGCGGCCACACTACTTGTCGTAGTTGCACAGGCGATCCTGCTGCCGAGCATTCCACCGGACAAGAGTACGCACGTGCGTGATCTCACAAATACCGTGTCACGGCGGGCCGTCCAGTTCGGGATGGCGGCAGGCGCTGTGGTGTTCATTGGGCAGTTCGCCGCATGGACGTACGTCACTCCGTTCCTGACAGACCACACCCATTTGTCCAGTGGTGTGATCACCCTGCTGTTCGTCATCTACGGCTGCGGTGGCATCGTCGGCTCGCTCGTCGCCGGATCGCTGTTCAAGCGCGGGGTGATCGGCAGCTTCGTCGGATCGACGACGGCAGTGGCTGCCATGCTCATTGGGCTGGCGAGCACGGGAACCCTACCGTGGCTGGCCGGCCTGTTGCTCGCACTGTGGGGCCTGATTTGGGGAATCGCGAACCCTGCGACCTTGGTCTGGCTGCTCGACGCGGCCCCGGAGAACCAGGAGGCTGCATCGGCAGTGAATGTCACAAATTTGCAGGTATCCCTGGCGTTGGGGTCTGCACTCGGCGCGATTCTCGTGTCAACGACAACCCTGCAAACGGTGTTCTTCGTCGCGGGCTTCACCGTCCTCGGCTCCAGCGTGCTCGCCGCGGTGGCGGGACGGTTCGTGACACTCAGAGGGAGGGAATGAGGAGCGAGGCGGAGTCCAGTGAGGTTTTCTCAGCGAAATGATCTACGCGAAACGGCGTGAGCCGCGCATGTGTGAGCAGGCCGGACAGGCTGGGCCCGGCTGCGGACAGACGTA
>NZ_JBHYMQ010000094.1:0-25340 GCF_042742985.1 Streptomyces sp. NPDC058864
TGCAGGGGGGACCCTGTGGGAGAGTAGGACGCCGCCGAACAATTTTTAGCCTCAGTCCCCGAGTTTCGACTCGGGGACTGAGGCATTTTTGCGTTCGGCGCACGCAGGTCCGGTTGAAGGGTCCGATTCGGCCGGACCGGCCGGATTCCGTGCCCGACTAGAGTGGTGCGGTGCGCTACGACCTGGTCATCTTCGACAACGACGGCGTGCTCGTGGACAGCGAGCCGCTCTCCAACCGCATCCTGGCAGGCCTGCTGACAGAGTCCGGTCACCCCACCACCTACGAGGATTCCGTCCGCGACTACATGGGTGCCGCGATGCACCGTGTCCACGACCTGGTGGCGGAACGTACGGGACAGCGGCTGCCGGCGGACTTCGACGCCACGTACTACGCGCGGGTCTTTGAGGGCTTCCGGCGCGAACTGCAGCCGGTGCCGGGCGTGACGGCCGTGCTGGACAAGCTGGCGGCGGACGGGGTGCCGTACTGCGTCGCGTCCTCCGGGAGCCACGAGCGGATCCGTGTGGCACTCAAGAAGACGGAGTTGTACGGGTACTTCGGCGAGGAGCGGATCTTCAGCTCGCAGGACGTGGGACGCGGGAAGCCCGCGCCCGACCTGTTCCTGCACGCCGCGCACTCGATGGGCGTGGCACCGGAGCGGTGCGCCGTGGTGGAGGACAGCCCGCTCGGGGTGCGGGCCGCGGTGGCGGCCGGGATGGACGCGTACGCGTTCACGGCGATGACGCCGGCGGAGAAACTGGCGGGGGCACGGGAGCTGTTCGCGGACATGGCGGAGCTGCCCGGGAAACTGTTCGTGTGATCGACCTACCCGTCCGTAGCCCGCGGCCCTACGCTGCACGCTCATGGACGGCATCGACGGCGGTTTGCGTCTTGGACGGGCCTCGTTGGCCGTCAGTTTCTTCGCACAAGGGGCGGCCTTCGCGCTGCTGGTGACCCGGATCCCGGCGCTGCAGGACCGTTACGGCGTCAGCGACGCGCTGCTGCCCGCGTTCCTGGCCGCGGTGCCCGTGCTGGCCGGCGTGGGGAGCGTCGTCACCGAGCACCTGGTGAAGCGGGTGCGGCCGAGCGTGGTGCTGCGCTGGGTGCAGCCGGTGGTGTGCCTGGCGCTGCTGGGCGCCGGTGCCGGGGACGAGCTGTGGCAACTGGCCGCGGCGCTCGCCGTCTTCGGGATATGCGTCGGTGCCCTGGACGCGTCCATGAACATGCTCGGGGTGAGCCTGCAGCGCGCGTACGGGCGCAGCATCATGCTGGGCTTCCACGCCGTGTACAGCCTCGGCGGCATCCTGGGGGCGTCGCTGGCCTGGGCGGGGGCGCACTGGCACCTGTCGCTGGCGGTGCTGTACGGGCCGGTGGTGGCGGTGCTGATCCCGCTGACGCTGGTCGCCAGCCGCTGGTACGTCGACCGGAGGACGGAGGCCCAGGGCGCGACGGCCACGCCCGCGGCCGCCGCGGCTCCCGTGGCGATGCGGCTGCTGCTCCCGCTCTGCCTGGTGATGGCGTTCGCGTACATCGGCGACTCCACCGTCTCCAACTGGAGCGCGAAGTACCTGCAGGACGTGCTCGGCAGTTCCGAACAACTGGCCACCGTCCCGTACAACGTCTACATGGTCACCACGCTCCTGGGGCGTTCGGTCGGCGACCTCGGGGTGCGGCGCTTCGGGGCGGCCGCGGTGGTGCGGGTGGGCGCGCTGGTGGCGGCGGCGGGCTTCGCGGTGGTCGCGGCCGCGCCGGGCGCGTGGACCGGGATGGCGGGCTTCACGCTGCTGGGCCTGGGCCTGTGCGTGATCGTGCCGCAGACGTTCGCGGCCGCCGGGCGGCTCTTCCCGGGGGCGTCGGACACGGCGATCGCACGGCTGAACATCTTCAACTACGTCGGATTCCTGGTCGGGTCCCCCTTGGTGGGCGCCCTGGGCGACGCCTGGAGCTACCGGGGGGCGATGCTGGTGCCGATGCTGCTGGTGGCGGCGACGCTGCTGTACGCCCGCTCGTTCGGGGCGGAGCCCGCCCGATACGGTGTCGACCATGAGCGGCCGCGCACAGCTGATGTGGGACGAGCAGGTAACGGGCTATGACTTCGGTCGCGGCCACCCGATGGACCCGGTGCGGCTCGCACTGACCATGGGCCTGGTCCGGGCCTTCGGACTGGACCGCGCGGTCACGGTCACCGCGGCCCCCGTCGCCGGCGACTCGACGCTGCGCCTGGTGCACGACGCGGAGTACGTGGCGGCGGTGCGCCGTGCCTCCGCAGATCCCAAGGGCATGACGGAACTGGCGTACGGCCTTGGCACCGAGGACACCCCGGCGTTCGAGGGCATGCACGAGGTCTCGGCGCTGATCGCGGGCCAGTCGGTCGGGGCCGCCGAGGCGGTGTGGCGCGGCGAGGTGACGCACGCGGTGAACTTCGCGGGCGGGCTGCACCACGCGATGCCGGGGATGGCCTCGGGCTTCTGCGTCTACAACGACGCCGCGCTGGCCGTCGCCCGGCTGCTGGAGCTGGGCGCGGAGCGCGTCGCCTACGTGGACGTGGACGTGCACCACGGGGACGGCGTCCAGACGGCCTTCTGGGACGACCCGCGCGTGCTGACGATCTCGCTGCACGAGCACCCGCGCACGCTGTTCCCGCAGACCGGCTGGCCGGAGGAGACCGGCGGCGCGGCCGCGGAGGGCGGCGCGGTGAACGTGGCGCTGCCGGCCGGCACCGGTGACGAGGGCTGGCTGCGGGCGTTCGACGCGGTCGTCCCGGAGCTGCTGGCGGCCTTCCGGCCGCAGGTGCTGGTGACGCAGCACGGCGCGGACACGCACTTCGAGGACCCGCTGGCGCATCTGGCGGTGAGCCTGGACGCGCAGCGCGCCGTGGCGGAGGCGCTGCACGCGCTGGCGCACGAGCACGCCGAGGGCCGCTGGGTCGCCCTGGGCGGGGGCGGCTACGCGGTGGTGGACGTGGTGCCCCGGACGTGGACGCACCTGGTGGGCATCGCTGCCGGGCAGCCGGTGGCGCCGGAGACGGCGACGCCCGAGGAGTGGCGGGCGGAGGTGTACCGCAGGACGCGGCAGATGGGTCCGCTGCGGATGACCGACGGGCGGGACGCGGCGTTCACCGGTTTCCACGACGCGGGGTACGACCCGGCGGACCGGCTGGACCAGGCGATCCTGGCGACCCGGCGGGCGGTCTTCCCGCTGCACGGGCTGCTGCCCTAGGCGCGGACGGGCGTCGCGCGGGACGGTCGGGTGCAGGTGCGCAGCAGCTCCGCCGCCCGCTCCGCGATGGCGTAGACGGTGGCATTGGTGTTGGCGGAGACCGGGGCCGGCATCACGGACGCGTCGGCCACGCGCAGGCCGTCGACGCCGCGTACCCGCAGCTCGGGGTCGACGACGGCGTACGCGTCGGTGCCGATGCGGCAGGTGCCGGCGTAGTGGTTGTAGGAGCGCAGGTTGCGGCGGAGGTAGGCGCGCAGCTCCGTCGCGCCGGTGGTGTCCGGGCCGGGGAGGACCTCCTCGCCGTACCACTCGGCCAGCGCGGGGGCGGCGGCGATCTCCCGGGCGATGTCCAGGCCCCTTGCCATCGTGTCGAGGTCGCGGACGTCGGCGTAGTAGCGCGGGTCGATCAGCGGTGGCGCGCCGGGGGCGGTGCCGGAGAGCCGGACCGTTCCGTGGCCGCGCGGCGCCATGAGGGCGACCATCACCGTCCAGCCCTCGCCGACGGCGGGCCCGGGCAGGCTCTCCTCGCGGATCGGGACGTCGACGAGCTGCAACTGCACGTCGGGGCCCGGCGCTTCGGGCCGGGTGCGGATCAGTCCCTGGACCTCGCCGTGGTTGTTGGCGCCGGGCGGGACGGGGCGCGGGGCCCGTACGACGACGCCGGAGATCACGTGGTCCAGCAGGTGGGAGCCGACGCCGGGCAGGTGCACGGCGGTGGGGACGCCCCAGCGGCGCAGGTGGTTGCGGGGGCCGATGCCGGAGAGCATGAGCAGCTGCGGGGTGCCGACCGCGCCCGCGGCCAGGACGACCTGCCCCGAGGGGGAGCAGCGGGCGGTGCGGGCCTGCCCGTCCACGGCGTACTCCACGCCCGTGCAGCGGTCGCCCGCCAGGAGCAGCCGGTGCGCGAGGGCGCCCGTCACCACGTGCAGGCCCGGCCGGTGCAGGGCCGGGAGCAGGTAGGCCGTGGCGGCGTCCTGGCGTACGCCGTCGGCGATGCTGAGGTCGCCCCAGCCGAACCCCTCCTCCAGGCCGCCGGCGAGGTCGTGGGCCCCGGGGTGACCGGTCTCGAGCGCGGCGCGCAGGAAGTCCCGGGCGAGCGGGTGGCGGTCGGTGGCGGGGCCGACCCGCAGGGGGCCGTCCATGCCGCGCAGTTCCGGGTCGCGGTCCGGGACGCCGGTGAGGTCCTCGCTGCGGCGGAAGCAGGGCAGCAGGTCCTCCCAGCCCCAGCCGTCGGCGCCCTCGGCGGCCCAGGCGTCGTAGCCGGAGCGGTGGCCGCGCAGGAAGTTCATGGCGTTGACGGCCGAGCTGCCGCCCAGGCCGCGGCCGCGGGGCCATGGGACGGCGAGGTGGGTCTCGGTCTGCGGCACGGTGCGGTCCGCCCAGTCGAGGGGGGTGCCGAGCAGTCCGGGCCAGGCCGCGGGGACGGAGACCTCAGGGGGGCGCTCGGCTCCGCCGGCCTCGAGGAGCAGCACGCGGGCCGCGTCGTCCTCGGAGAGGCGGGCGGCGAGCACGCACCCGGCGGATCCCGCCCCCACCACGACGTAGTCGAACTCGCCGGTTTCGGCGGGGGTGCCTGCGGAGGCGTGGGCGGAGGTGCCGGCCACGGGGAGCCTCCCATCGCTGTCGCGCGTTATGCGTGAATTGTACGGAGGGGCCCGCCGGGGGCGCCGACCCGAACAACCGCCCCTCGGGAGTGATGTTCGGGCCGTTCCGGCACGTGAGGGGTGCGGGGGAGGTCACCATCGGCGCGTGGTGACTGTTGCCGCGCTGCGGGCGCATCTGGTGGGGGCGGGGATCGCGGGGGTCGTGGCGACGCCGCGGGAGAAGAGCCTGCGCAGCTATCGGCTGTTCGTGGCGGGGGATCCGCGGCAGACGCTGGGACTGGAGCCGGTGCGGCCCTGGACGCAGACCGGTCTCCTGCGGTTGATGGCCGACCGGTGTGGGGTTTCGGCTGACCCGGGGCACACTTCCGGGCAGGATGTGATCGACCCGGAGCGCACGCTCGCGGGGCTCGAGGCCTTCGCCGTCCGGCTGGGGGAGGCCGCGCAGCGCAGGGAGCCCGTGCTCATCGGCACTGGTCACCCGCATCGCCTGCTCGGGTTCTACGCCGGATTGGCGGCCGCCCTGTCGGCGGCGGGATGTCCCGTCCTCACACCATCGCATGGCCGATGTATCGACATGGCGACGCAATTCGGCCTACGCACGTACAACCTCTGGTACGTAGGGGGCGTCGCGACGGTCCGGGATGCGCCGGGTGGGGGCGCCCGTGGTGCGCCGTCGGTACACACGCACTCCCCGCTCCCGGTTCGGGCCGCGCTGGCGGGTGCGGCAGGACGCGGGGGACTGCTGCCGAGCCTCGTGGTGGGAGACCACGGCTGGGTCTGCGGAGCAGGTCAGCTGGGCATCGAGGCCATCGGACTGGCCGATTCGGACGACCCGGCGGTTTTCGTCGCCGAGACCGAGGGCAGGGTCTCGGTCGCGGTTCCGCTTGATGACGCTGTGCGGTCCGATTACTACCGACCGCTTACGCGCTATGTACTCAATCGAGCGTGTCTGTCACAGTAGTCAACCGATCGCTACTCCTCTTCCCCACTTGCATCACCCGCACCTAATCTGGGGAGGAGCGCACGTGCGAGAGGGAGTCACCGGAGGGGAAGCCGGTGCCCGTCATGTGCGGAAGGTTCAGGTGTGTCATGGCTTCAAGCGAGAGGCCTCTCAACGAGGTCGTGTTCCTGACCGTGGCAGAGGTCGCCGCGGTGATGCGAGTGTCCAAGATGACCGTGTACCGGTTGGTGCACAGCGGTCATCTGCCGGCGATCCGGGTGGGGAGGTCCTTCCGGGTGCCGGAGCAGGCCGTCCATGACTATCTTCGTGAGTCCTACGTGGGGGTGGGGGAAACTGCCTGACGACCGCCTCGGTTTCTGCTCGGCGCTTGCGGACGGGTAGGCTGTGCCGACGTAGGTCGTGTGGGCTCGGACGCCCCGCACCGAGTGAAAACGAAGCGAGGGTAGTCGTGGGCTCTGTCATCAAGAAGCGGCGCAAGCGTATGGCCAAGAAGAAGCACCGCAAGCTGCTGAAGCGTACGCGTGTGCAGCGTCGCAACAAGAAGTAAGCGAGCTACGCTTCGCACTTCGCTGCCCTCCCGCCCCCACGGTCCGTGGGGGCGGGAGGGCAGTGGCGTTCCCGGGGGGATTGCCGGACCCGGCCCTCCCCGACGGTGCTCGTACGTTCGGGCGTCATCACGGCGCAACAACGAACCGATACGGTGCGTACATGCGGCAGTGCGAGGGAAGGCGCTGATCTTGGGCAAAGTGGTGCTGGTGACCGGAGTCGCCCGCCAGCTCGGCGGCCGGCTGGTACGGCGTGTGATGCGCGACCCCGACGTCGACCGGGTGATCGCGGTCGACGCGATGCCGCCCGCGCACCAATTGGGCGGCGCCGAGTTCGTCCGTGCCGACATCAGGCACCCGATGATCGCGAAGGTGCTGGCGGAGCACTCGGTGGACACGGTGGTCCACATGGACGTCAGCGGCACGCTGCCCGGCCGCAGCAGCCGGACCGCGGTCAAGGAGACCAACGTCATCGGCTCGATGCAGCTGCTGGGCGCCTGCCAGAAGGCGCCGACGGTGCGCCGCCTGGTGGTGAAGTCCACCACGAGCGTGTACGGCTCCGCGCCCCGCGATCCCGCCGTCTTCACCGAGTCCATGCCGCCCAAGTCGCTGCCCAGCGGCGGCTTCGCCAAGGACGCGGTCGAAGTCGAGGGGTACGTACGCGGCTTCGCACGGCGCCGCCCGGACGTTGCCGTATCGGTTCTGCGGTTCGCCAACATCCTGGGCCCGCGGGCCGACACGCCCCTCGCCGAGTACTTCGCGCTGCCGGTGCTGCCGACCGTGTTCGGCTACGACCCGCGGCTGCAGTTCGTCCACGAGGACGACGTCATCGACGTCCTGATGCTGGCCCTGCGCGACGAGCGCAACGGGACGATCAACAGCGGCACGTTCAACATCGCCGGTGACGGGGTGCTCCTGCTGTCGCAGACGGCGCGCCGGCTGGGGAAGCCCACCGTGCCGGTGCTGCTGCCCGCCGTCACATGGGTGGGGCAGATGCTGCGCACCGCCGGCGTCACGGACTTCTCGCGCGAGCAGATCCGGCTGCTCACCCACGGCAGGGTCGTGGACACCACGCAGATGCGCGAGACGCTCGGCTTCGCCCCGAAGTACACCACCGCCGAGACCTTCGGCGACTTCGCCCGCAGTCGCGGCCCCGGCCTGCTGCCGCCCGAACGGCTCGCCGGGGCCGTCGACCGGCTCGCCGCGCTGGTCCCCGCGGGCGGGCCCCGAGGACTGAGCTCGTGAGCACTGCTGCGAGGAGGAACCGCACCATGGCGGACGCCAAGGTCATCCCGTTCGACGAGGACACGCGGACCCGGAGGGGGGCGCCGCGCTCGCGCGGGCGGGCCGCGGCCCGCGGCAAGGCGGCCGGCGACACCGGGAACCCGGTGGCCGCGCTGCCGGTCGAGGAGCGGACCGCGGGTGCCGGGGCGGGGACCGGCGCCGCCGGGGACACCGTGACGGCCTCCGCGGACACTGCGGGCACCGGTGGTGCCGGTGGGGCGTCCGAGGGCGCACAGGCCGCCTCGGAGGGCCCTGAGGGGCCGTCCGGGAGCACCCCGGGGAGCCCGCTGGCGGCCGCCCTCGGCTCGGCCGCGGACCGGCTGCTGGGCGGGCCCTGGGAGCGCCGGGTGGCGCACGGGCTGGCCTTCCTGCGCCGCCGGATCACCGGCGACTACGAGGTCGACGACTTCGGCTACGACGAGGAGCTCACCGACCAGGTCCTGATGTCGCTGCTCCGGCCGCTGTACGAGTCGTACTTCCGGGTCGAGGTGAAGGGCATCGAGAACATCCCGGCCGAGGGCGGCGCCCTGGTGGTCGCCAACCACTCCGGGACGCTGCCGATGGACGGCCTGATGATGCAGGTCGCCGTCCACGACAACCACCCCGCGGGGCGGCACCTGCGCCTGCTGGCGGCGGACCTGGTGTTCGTGCTGCCGCTCGTCAACGAGCTGGCCCGCAAGGCCGGGCACACCCTGGCCTGCGCGGAGGACGCCCAGCTGCTGCTGGAGCGCGGCGAGGTCGTCGGCGTGATGCCCGAGGGCTTCAAGGGGCTGGGGAAGCCCTTCTCCGAGCGGTACAAGCTGCAGCGCTTCGGGCGGGGCGGATTCGTCGCGACGGCGCTCAAGACCGGGGTGCCGATCGTCCCGTGCTCCATCGTGGGCGCGGAGGAGATCTACCCGATGGTCGGCAACGCGAAGACGGTGGCCCGGCTGCTGGGCTTCCCGTACTTCCCGCTGACACCGACGTTCCCGTGGCTGGGCCCGCTCGGCATGGTGCCGTTGCCGACGAAGTGGACGATCCAGTTCGGCGAGCCGATCCCGACGGACGGCTACGCGCCGGAGGCGGCCGAGGACCCGATGCTGGTCTTCAACCTGACCGACCAGGTGCGGGAGACCATCCAGCACACCCTCTACAAGCTGCTGGTGCAGCGCCGCTCGGTCTTCTTCTGACACGGCTGACACGGCGGTGGGCCGGGGCCTCAGGGCCCCGGCCCACCGCCGTGTCGTGCCTGTTCAGTCGTCCCTGTCGTCCTCGGCGCTGAGCCCGAGGCCCGGGAGCAGTCCCGGCAGCAGCGGCGGGAGGGTGACCGACGGCTGGTGGCCGTCGCCACCCGGGGAACTGCCGCTCGGCGTGGGGTCGAGCAGGTCGCCCGTGCCGCCGATGAGGCCGCTGTCCGAACTGCGGGACGCCGACGGGCTGGCCTTGTCGCCGTCGCGCTCCTCGGCGGAGCCGCTCGCGGAGCCGCTGACCGAGGGCGACGGCCCCCGGGTGCCGCTCGCGGAGCGGCCGCCGCTGCCCGGGACGCCGCGTCCGTCACCGTGGCCGGAGCCGGTGTCGGGCGGCAACAGCTTCTGCAGCGGGGCCACTTCGTCCTCTATGGCGTCGAAGACGGAGGTGACCTTGTTGCCCACGTCGTCGAGCCGGGAGGGGAGCTTGCCGCGCAGTTCGGTCCAGCCCCTGCGGTGGTTGCTGGAGAACGCGGAGAGCGTCTCGATCGGCCGCAGCGAACCGTCCTTGCGGTACGCGGCGGCGAGCAGCCGGTGGCCCTCGGTGGCCTCCTGCTGCATGCCCGACAGTGCCCTGCGGATCTCGCCCACGGACTCGTCGTCGAGTTCGCCGCCCCGGCCGCGTTCCATGAGGCGGCGGGCCTCCTGGAGCCGGGTGGAGGCCAGGTCGAGATAGACCCTGCCGCGGTCGGCGTCGTCGTCGGCGAGGTTGAGGCGCATGTCCTCCATGCCCCGTTTGAGGCCGTAGAGGGTGTCGCCGGGCAGCGCGTCCGTGCTCGCGGCGGCGACACCGCCGAGGGCACCGGCCGCCACGCCGACGGACAGACCGCCGGCGGCCAGCCTGCGCGACCACGCGGAGCGCGGCTTCAGCTTGCCGAGACCGCGGCCGCCGGCGCGGTGCGCGCCCCGACCGCCGTCACGCTGTACGGGAACCGTCAGGGTGCCGTCGGCGAGCGCGGCCTCCATGGCGGCGATCAACTGGGCACGCTGGACGGTCTTGGTCTCCGGGTCCAGCGTCGGCCGCGGAACGTCCTGCAGGGCGTCCGCCAGGGCCAGGAACGTGCCCTGGTCCGGATCCGCATGCCGGTCCGCGGCATGGGCGCCGTGCTGTACGCCGGCACCCGTCTGGGGGCCTTCGCCCTCAAGGGCGTCGGCGAAGGCGTTGGCCCGCCGGTGCGCCGTTGGATTCGCGATCACGGGCGGCACCTCCTCTCGTCATCCACCTCGACTCCCCGTAGTGCCTTCAAGGTTGTGCACCTTGAGCCTTTCCACCCGATCGAGTGATCGGAAGCGGGCAGGGCACGGCATTGGGGGGTCCGCATGTGATGCAACGAGTGCCGCCCGAGTTGGGTTACGCAGTCATGATGATCGGACCGTGGAGGCAGTCGCAAGATGAAGATCCATCCATCGCGCTCATCGCGCGTCGTCGGGGAGCAGCCGGGCGAGGGTCCGTACGGCCCGGTACTGCAGGGTCTTGATCGCGCCTTCGTTCTTGCCCATGATGCGGGCCGTCTCGGCGACCGAGAGCCCCTGCAGGAAGCGCAGCGTCACGCACTCCTGCTGCTGGGGGTTGAGCTTGCGGACGGCCCTGAGCAGCGACTCGTTGGACAGCGCCTCCAGGACGCAGTCCTCCGGGCTGGGCTCGACCTCGTTGGCGTCGAGCATCTCCCCGGTGGTCACCTCCAGCCGGAAGCGGCTGGACTTGAAGTGGTCGGCCACCAGATTGCGCGCGATGGTGACCAGCCACGCGCCGAAGTCACGGCCCTGCCAGGTGAAGGTGCCGATGCGGCGCAGGGCGCGCAGGAAGGTCTCGCTGGTCAGGTCCTCGGCGGTGGCCTTGCCCCCGACGCGGTAGTAGATGTAGCGGTACACCGTGTCGGAGTAGTGGTCGTACAGGCGGCCGAAGGCCTCGGTCTCGCCCGCCTGCGCGCGCTCGACCAGGTCCATCATGCGTCCGCTGTCGCTGTCGGCCGCCGGCCGGCGCGGGGTGGCGCCCGCGGTCCGGTCGGCCTGCTGCGTGTTGCGGGACCGTCTGCCGACCGTGGCCCGGCCGTCGGCCAGCGCGTAGGCGCGGCCGGCGGGCGCTGCAGCCGTGGCGAGTGCGGGGACGGGCACGGCGTACGCGGGGACGACGCGCAGCAGGTGCTCAGCCACCAGTGCGCGCAGCGTAGCCAGGCCAGAGGCGTCAACCCCGGTGTGTGGGTACACGGGACTCCCAGAGGCAGAACTTCCATCACGTGCAGTACGGAACCGTTCACCCGTCGTGGCGACGTGTGGGTACCGGCTTGCGTCTGAGGAGAATAACGCTTCGTACAGGCGACGCTACACCGAGTTGCTGAAATCGTCGGTTCCGCCCACTCTCTGGCGGAATGGTGATCGATCAATTATCGAACATTGAAACGGTGTTGACCACATAGCGTCGTGAAATGCTCGCGTGGAGAGCGTGTTGTGGCTGTGTGGCTCACCGTGAACTGGCGGGGCGCCAGAGGGGGACCCGGGCGTGTCGCCCGTGTCCCTAGCGGCGGCGGCGTTGCAGGGCCATCGCGGCGGCCGCGCCGCCCGCCACGGCGCCCACACCTGCGGCCGCCGGGATGCCGATCTTCGCCGCCTTGCGGCCCGTACGGTAATCACGCAGGCGCCAGCCCTTTTCGCGTGCGTACTTGCGCAGACGTGTATCGGGATTGATCGCGTATGGATGTCCGACGAGCGACAGCATCGGGATGTCGTTCGACGAATCGCTGTACGCGGCGCAGCGCGAGAGTTCGAGTCCCTCCGCGCCGGCGAGCGCCTTGACGGCCTCGGCCTTGGAGGGACCGTGCAGCGGCTCGCCGACCAGCCGGCCGGTGTAGACCCCGTCGACGTGCTCGGCGACCGTGCCGAGGGCGCCGGTGAGGCCGAGCCTGCGGGCGATGATCGAGGCGGTCTCCACCGGGGCGGCCGTCACCAGCCAGACCCGCTGGCCGGCGTCGAGGTGGGCCTGGGCGAGCGCGCGGGTGCCGGGCCAGATCTTGTCCGCCATGTACTCGTCGTAGATCTCCTCGCCGATGGACATGAGTTCCTCGACGCGGTGCCCCTTGATGATCGTGAGCGCGCTCTCCCGCACCTCCTGCATGTGCTCGGGGTCCTCGGACCCGGCGACCCGGAAGTACGCCTGCTGCCAGGCGAAGCGCGCGAGGTCGCGGCTGCGGAAGAACTTCCGCTTGTACAGGCCGCGCCCGAAGTGGAAGATCGCGGCGCCCTGCATCACGGTGTTGTCCAGGTCGAAGAAGGCGGCCGCGTGCGGATCGCCGGCCACCGGGAACGCGGGGGCGCCCGCCCGGTCGTCCTTCTTCCCCGCGGGTGCCGCGGGTGCCGCGAGCGCGGCCTCCGCCGCGGCCTCGCCGGCCAGCACGCTGCGCGCAGTGGCGGAGCGCTTACGGGGGGTGAGCCATCGCAGAGCGGCCATGGGGCGAGCATAGCCAGTCCGTTGGCCAACTCCGGTGCACCGATGGAGCAGGTGAATGAACTCCTCGCGACGAGGGTGTTACCGCGGGTCGGGAGTTGACGGGGGCAGAATGGCCGGCATGAGCCCTCTGTTCGGACGTGAAGCCCGCAATGCCCGGAAGGACCCGTCCGACCGGACGGTGACGCTGATCGCCAAGCCCGGCTGCCACCTGTGCGACGACGCGCGGACGGTGATCCGCAGGGTCGTCGACGACCTGGGCGCGCGCTTCGAGGAGATGGACATCACGCGCGACGAGGAACTGCACGACCGCTACTGGGAGCAGATCCCGGTCGTCCTCATCGACGGCGAGCAGCACACCTTCTGGCGTGTCGACGAGGGCCGGCTGCGGCGCGGGCTGGGCGCCTGAGGGCCCTGGTGCGACAGGTGGGCGATTTGCGCGTGTTCCTCTGGACGCGGGTGCTCGATTACCATCAAGGCGTTTTGTGTACAGCGGGGGTGCGTGAGTAAGGACGGTGACTGCGTGCTCCCGGGCAGGCTCCAGACGCGCGGCGGCTTCGCCGTGGTCGATCTCGAGGCCACCGGTTCCAGTTCACGACGCCACCGGGTGGTCGAGCTGGCCGTGGTGCTGCTCGACCGCGACTTCGACCACGAGGGCGAGTTCTCGACCCTCGTCGACCCCGAGGGGCCGGTCGGCCCCACGCACATCCACGGCATCGAGTCCCGCCACGTCGAGGCGGTGGGCGCCCCCCTGTTCGGGCAGATCGCGCCGAGGCTGCTGGGGCTGCTGCGCGGCCGGGTGCTGGTGGGGCACAACGTCGGCTGCGACCGCGCGTTCCTGGCGGCGGAGTACGCCCGGCTCGGGGTGGAGTTCCCCGTCGTCCCCGAACTGTGCACGATGCGGATGGCCGCGCTGCGCGAACCCGCGCCGGGCGGGCTGAGCCTGCTGGCCTGCGCCGAGGCGGCCGGACTGACCGGCTGGACCGCGCACACCGCGCTGGGGGACGCCCGCACCACGGCCCGGCTTTTCGCCTCGTACGTCACGGACCACCCGGGTGGACCCGCGCAGGCCGAGAAGGCGCTGGCGCGCGCGGGGGCGGTCGAGTGGCCGCAGCTGGCCGGGGCGGACGCACTGTGGGTGGGGCGCCGGGGCGCCGACCGGGCGCCCGCGTGGAACGTTCCGTCGCAGCAGAAGGTTTCTTATGTCCGCAATGGGGGTGCGTGATGCCGGTCACTTCCCCCGGGCAAATCGGACACCATCTTTGTGCACGCGTTCACAAAGACATAGCCTGGCGTGCACGGGGCGGTCCCAACGACGGGTGCCGCTCGCAGCCCAGCTCTACCCGCAGGAGCATCGTGGCAACTGGCCGAACTCACCGACCGGCGACCCGCAGCCGAGGGATTCCCGAGGCCACCGTCGCCAGGCTCCCGCTGTACCTGCGGGCCCTGACCGCGCTGTCCGAGCGATCGGTGCCCACCGTTTCCTCGGAGGAACTCGCGGCCGCCGCCGGCGTGAACTCCGCCAAGCTGCGCAAGGACTTCTCCTACCTCGGTTCCTACGGAACCCGCGGCGTCGGCTACGACGTCGAGTACCTCGTGTACCAGATCTCCCGCGAACTGGGCCTCACCCAGGACTGGCCGGTCGTCATCGTCGGCATGGGAAACCTCGGCGCCGCGCTCGCCGGGTACGGCGGCTTCGCCTCCCGCGGTTTCCGCATCGCCGCGCTCATCGACGCGGACGTCCAGCTCACCGGCCGGCTCATCGCCGGGCTGCCCGTGCGGCACGCGGACGAGCTGGAGGGCATCGTCCGGGACAACCAGGTGTCCATCGGCGTGATCACCACGCCGGCCGGGGCCGCCCAGGAGGTCTGCGACCGTCTGGTGGGTGCCGGCGTCACCTCGATCCTCAATTTCGCCCCGACCGTGCTGACCGTCCCCGACGGGGTCGACGTCCGCAAGGTCGACCTCTCCATCGAGCTGCAGATCCTCGCCTTCCACGAGCAGCGGAAGGCCGGCGAGGAGCTGGAGGGCAGCCTGACGGCGCCCCCGGTGGCGGCCAAGGCGGTCCGTGACGGCGACCGCCGTCCGGGACCTGACGGGGACGTCCCCGCCGTGATGCCGGCATGAGCCTCCTCGTCGTCGGACTGAGTCACCGCACCGCCCCCGTCAGCGTCCTGGAGCGCGCGGCCCTCGGTGAGGACACCAAGGGCAAGCTGCTGCTGGACGTCATGGCCGCCGAGCCGGCCAGCGAGGCCGCGGTGCTGTCCACCTGCAACCGCATCGAGCTGTACGCGGACGTCGACAAGTTCCACGCCGGCGTCGCCGAGCTGTCCACGCTGCTCGCCACGCACAGCGGCGTCGGCCTCGACGAGCTGACCCCGCACCTGTACGTGCACTACGAGGACCGGGCCGTCCACCACCTGTTCTCCGTCGCCTGCGGCCTGGACTCCATGGTCGTCGGCGAGGGCCAGATCCTCGGCCAGCTCAAGGACACCCTGGGCCTCGGCCAGGAGCTGCACACCGCCGGCCGGTCCCTGAACGACCTGTTCCAGCAGGCGCTGCGGGTCGGCAAGCGCGCGCACTCCGAGACCGGCATCGACCGGGCCGGGCAGTCGCTGGTCACCTTCGGCCTGGAGCAGATGGCCCAGGCCGTCGGCGGGGCCCCCTTCGAGGAGTGGGGCAAGGGCAAGCGCGCCCTGGTCGTCGGCGCCGGTTCGATGAGCTCGCTCGCCGCGGCCACCCTCGCCCGCGCGGGGGCGGGCGAGATCGTGGTCGTCAACCGCACCCACGAGCGCGCCGAGCGCCTCGCCGAGAGCGTCGGCGGCCGCGCCGCGCCCATGGCGGACCTGGCCGGCGAGCTGTCGTACGCCGACATCGTCGTGTCCTGCACCGGGGCGACCGGGCTGGTGCTCACCGCCGACACCGTCGCCCGCGCCACGCTCTCCCGGGCCCTGCGCTCCGGCGGCGAGCCCGTGGCGCCCATCGGGATGCTCGACCTCGCCCTGCCGCGCGACATCGACCCGCTGGTGCACTCCCTGGACGGCGCCCACGTCACCGACCTGGAGACGATCGCCGCGGCCGCGGCCGACGCCCCGATGGCCGCCGACGTCGACGAGGTGCGAAAGATCGTTTCGGCCGAGGTGGCCGCCTTCGGCGCCGCCCAGCGCGCCGCGCACATCACGCCGACCGTCGTCGCCCTGCGCGCCATGGCCGCCGACGTGGTCGCCTCCGAGCTGGCGCGCCTCGACGGCCGCCTCCCCGACCTGGACGAACGGCAGCGCGCGGAGGTCACCCAGACCGTGCGCCGCGTCGTCGACAAGCTCCTGCACGCGCCTACTGTGCGGGTCAAGCAGCTCGCGGGAGAGCCCGGCGGCGCCGGGTACGCCGACGCGCTGCGCGAACTCTTCGACCTGGACCCCCAGGCGGTCGCCGCGGTCAGCAGGGCCGACTCACCGGGCACGCCGGTGATCCCCTCCGCCGCCTCGGCCCTGCCGCCGGTGGCGTCGGCTGCTTCAGCAACGAGTGACTCGAATCGAGGGCGGGCATGACGAGCCCAACCGCACTGAAACTGGGAACCCGGCGCAGCGCGCTGGCGATGGCGCAGTCCGGCATGGTGGCCGAGCAGGTCCGCCGGATCACCGGCCGTGACGTGGAGCTGGTGGAGATCACCACCTACGGCGACGTCTCGCGCGAGCACCTGGCGCAGATCGGCGGTACCGGCGTCTTCGTCTCCGCCCTGCGCGACGCGCTGCTGCGCGGCGAGATCGACTTCGCCGTCCACTCCCTCAAGGACCTCCCGACCGCCGACCCCGAGGGCCTGACCCTCGCCGCGGTCCCGCTCCGTGAGGACCCGCGCGACGCGCTGATCGCGCGCGACGGCCTCACCTTCGAGCAGCTGGCCGCCTCCCCCCGGGGCGCCCGCATCGGCACCGGCTCGCCGCGCCGCATGGCGCAGCTGAACGCCTGGGCCCGCTCGATGGGGGTGCGCGTCGAGACGGTGCCGATCCGCGGCAACGTCGACACGCGCATCGGATACGTTGCCTCAGGCGACCTCGACGCCGTCGTGCTCGCCGCCGCCGGACTCAGCCGGCTGGGCCGCCTCGCGGAGGCCACCGAGCTGATCTCTTCCGACGTCGTGCTGCCCGCTCCCGGACAGGGGGCGCTGGCCGTCGAGTGCCCTGCGGACGACGCAGGGCTCGTCTCCGTGCTCGCCGAGCTCGACGACCCGTTCACCCGGGCCGCCGTGACCGCCGAGCGCGCACTGCTCGCCGCCCTCGAGGCCGGTTGCTCCGCGCCCGTGGGCGCGCTGGCCGAGCCTGCTTTCGAAGGCGTCGGCGAGCCCATCACCGAACTGCGCCTGCGCGGTGTCGTCGGGACCACCGACGGCTCCTCGCTGGTGCAGATGTCCATCACCGGTCCGACCCCCGCATCCCGGGACGAAGCCGTGGCCCTCGGCCACGAGCTCGCCGACGAGATGCTCGCCAAGGGCGCGGCCGGTCTTATGGGGGAGCGCGAACTTTGAGCCCCACCGCCGCCGCAGCGACCAACACGACCGCAGACTCCACCGCGGCCGGGCCGGCAGGACCGGCAGGCAGGACGGGTACCGCGGGCACCGCGGGCCGCACCGGGACCACGGACACGGGTACGCCGGGTTCCGTCCTCGGGCACGTCACCTTCCTCGGTGCCGGGCCCGGTGACCCCGGGCTGCTGACCCTGCGCGCCGTCGAGGCGCTCGCCCACGCCGACGTCCTGATCGGCGACCAGCACGTGCTGGACGTCGTACGGACCCATGCCCGGCCGGGCGTGGACACGGCACAGCCGGGCGACGCAGAGGGGGAGTTGAGCCCTCCGGTCGCTGCGGCCAAGCTTTTCATGGCCTCCGCGCGCACCGGCAAGCGGGTGGTCCGTGCGATCGCCGGCGACCCCGGACTCGACTCCGCGGCCGCCGGCGAGATGCTCGCCTGCGCGCAGGCCGGCATCCCCTTCGAGGTCGTGCCGGGCGTGGCCGCGGCCGTCGGCGTGCCCGCGTACGCGGGCGTGCCGCTCAGCGGCGACGTGCGGTTCGTGGAGGCCGCGACCGCGTCGGGGCGGTGCTGGAACGAGGCGGGCGCCAGCGAGGCGACCCTGGTCGTCTCCACCACCCTGCAGACCGTCGCCGCCAACGCGGCCGAGCTGGTCTCCGGGGGCCGCAAGCCGGACACCCCGCTGACCGTGACGGTGGCCGGCACGACGACCCGGCAGCGCACCTGGACGGCGACGCTGTCGACGATCGCGGCCGAGCTGAAGGCGACGAAGGCGCTGCCCACGCCCGAGGGCCCGATCGCGGCGATAGCCGTGGTCGGCGAGCCGACCACGCGGCGCGACCTGCTCTCCTGGTTCGAGACCAAGCCGCTGTTCGGCTGGAAGGTGCTCGTACCGCGCACCAAGGAGCAGGCCGCTTCCCTCTCCGACCAGCTGCGCTCCTACGGCGCCGTGCCGCACGAGGTGCCCACGATCGCGGTGGAGCCGCCCCGGACCCCGCAGCAGATGGAGCGCGCGGTCAAGGGCCTGGTCACCGGACGGTACGAGTGGATCGCCTTCACCTCGGTGAACGCGGTCAAGGCCGTCCGCGAGAAGTTCGAGGAGTACGGGCTCGACGCGCGCGCCTTCGCCGGGATCAAGGTCGCGGCGGTGGGCGAGCAGACGGCCGCGGCGCTGGTGGACTTCGGTGTGAAGCCGGACCTGGTGCCCAGCGGCGAGCAGTCCGCCGCCGGCCTGCTGGAGGACTGGCCGCCCTACGACCCCGTCTTCGACCCGATCGACCGGGTTTTCCTGCCGCGCGCCGACATCGCGACGGAGACGCTCGTGGCGGGGCTCGTCGAGCTCGGCTGGGAGGTCGACGACGTCACCGCCTACCGGACCGTGCGGGCATCTCCGCCGCCGGCGGAGACCCGTGAGGCGATCAAGGGCGGCGGGTTCGACGCGGTGCTGTTCACGTCGAGCAGCACGGTACGGAACCTCGTCGGCATCGCGGGCAAGCCGCACAACGTGACCGTGATCGCCTGCATCGGCCCGGCCACCGCGAAGACCGCGGAGGAGCACGGGCTGCGGGTGGACGTGATGGCCCCGGAGCCGTCCGTCCACGCGCTCGCGCAGGCGCTGGCGGACTTCGGCGTCCGGCGGCGCGAGACGGCGGTCGCCGCGGGTGACCCCGTCACGCGTCCCAGCGAGCGGCGTCCCGGTTCCCGGCGCAGGGCCCGCGTCTGACGGGCCCCCGGTTCGTTCCGCGTGCCCCCGGCTCCCTCCGCGGAGCCGGGGGCCGTCGCGTTCCGGGCCGACAACGGGTCGGCATGAGCACGGCGCGTGCGGGCGTACCGTGGAACGCGGAAACGGCCCGGGACGGAGAGAGGCGCGGCGCGGTGATGAGCGGAATCGGAAGCGGATACGGTCAGTTCCCCGGTACGAGGCCCCGCCGGCTGCGTACGACGCCCGCGATGCGCCGCCTCGTCGCCGAGACCCGGCTGCACCCCGCCGAGCTGATCCTCCCGGCCTTCGTCCGCGAGGGCATCGACGCGCCCGTGCCGATCTCCACCATGCCGGGCGTCGTCCAGCACACCCGTGACACCCTCCGCAAGGCTGCCGTGGAGGCGGCCGAGGCGGGCGTGGGCGCGATCATGCTCTTCGGTGTGCCGCTGGACGAGAAGAAGGACGCCGTGGGGACGCCCGGCACGGACCCGGACGGGATCCTGCAGGTGGCGATCCGCGACGTCGTCAGCGAGGTCGGCGACGCCATGGTGGTCATGTCCGACCTGTGCCTGGACGAGCACACCGACCACGGTCACTGCGGCGTCCTGGACGCCGAGGGCCGGGTGGACAACGACGCGACGCTGGAGCGCTACGCGGAGATGGCCCGGGTCCAGGCGGACGCCGGCGTCCATGTCGTCGGCCCCAGCGGCATGATGGACGGTCAGGTCGGCGTGATCCGGGGCGCCCTGGACGCCGCCGGGTACCAGGACGTGTCGATGCTGGCGTACACGGCGAAGTACGCGTCGGCGTTCTACGGGCCGTTCCGGGAGGCCGTCGGGTCCTCGCTGAAGGGCGACCGCAGGACCTACCAGCAGGACCCGGCCAACCTGCGCGAGTCGCTGCGCGAACTGGCGCTGGACCTCGCCGAGGGCGCCGACATGGTGATGGTGAAGCCGGCGGGGCCGTACCTGGACGTGGTGGCGAAGGTCGCCGAGTCGGTGGACGTGCCGGTCGCGGCGTACCAGATCAGCGGTGAGTACGCGATGGTCGAGGCGGCCGCGGAGCGCGGCTGGATCGACCGCGACCGCGCGATCATGGAGACCCTGACCGGGATCCGCCGCGCCGGCGCGCAGTTGATCCTCACCTACTGGGCGACCGAGGTGGCCTCGCAGCTCTGAGCCTCCGGCCGCCCGGATCGCGAGTACGGTCGCCGCGGCGCACCGGCCGCCCGCGATGCCCGGGGACGGCCGCTCCCGGCGAACATCCGTGCCGGGCACGCGGGTCCGGTACGTTCGCCGCGACCGGCGGTGGCAGCGCCGGGGACGTGCCACCTGATCCGCCGCGCCACCCCGGTGCGGTGTTCCCGCCCGTGCGTCCCCGACGAGGGTGGTGCGGCGGGCGGCCGGGGGACGACCGGTGGTGATTCCCGGTCCGTCCGTGCCCGGTTCCGGGCGGTGAATGTGCGTCGGGTCCTCCCGGTGGCTCGGGCCGGTCGTGGCGCCGAGGTCCTGGGTCCGGCACGTGACGGTGCCTCAGCAGGCGGGTCCGTACCTGGAGGCCGCCGGGCGGGTGTGATCGGCGGCAGAGGAGTGATCATGCCCGGCCGGATCTGCAGCGGGGGCGGTCACCTGCCGAAGGAGGGAGGGCGGCGCTCTTCCCGCCTGCCCGGACGCGGTGCCCTCAGATGATCGCGTGCAGGACGCGCAAGCGGACGGCGCGGTTCCAGGCCGCCCGGCATTTCATTACATCAAGTGGCTTTGGTGCCGATTCGGACTTAACGGCTTAAGTAGGTGGGAAATTCACAGCAAGTCCACAGCAGGCGGAGGCACAAGGGCCTCCGCCGTGAAAGGAGAACCGCGATGCGGATTCCCCGATTCGCCGCCGCGCTGGGCGTCGCGGCCGCCGTCCTGCTGGGCGGCGCCGGCGCCGCCGGCGCCGTAACGCCGCCGACGGCGGCGGTGTCGCACACGACCCAGGCGACAAACGACCGGGGCGGCGAGTACCGGTACGACGGTGACCGCGGCCGGGACGGCCGTGAGTTCCGCCGTGACCGGGGGCGTGACGGCCGTGAGTACCGCCGCGGCGGGCGCGACGGCCGCTGGTACCACCGTCACCACCGGCACCACCCGCGCTGGCACCACCGCCACCACCGCCACGACCACCGCTGGCACTTCCACCGCTGAGCGGTACCGCCGCCGCTGAGCGGTCCTGACCGGGTCGTCTCGGGGGTGTCCTTCCACCGCGGGGAAGGACACCCGTGACCCGGACCCGGCCGGTGAACCGTCTAGTCCCACCAGAAGGACCAGGCGGGCGCGTCCACCAGGGATCCGGCGTACGCGCGCAGCGAGCCGCTGCCCTGGGTGACGTTGTCCGGGCAGAAGGCGAAGTGCTCGGCGGCCACGGCCTCGGCCTCCTCCACGGTGGCCGGCGGCGCCGCCACGGAGAGGACGAGCACGTCGAAGGCAACCGCCACGACGCGCACGCCGAAGCGGTCCTCCCACGAGCGCAGGACCGAACACAGCCGGGCCACGTCGTTCTCGTGGTTGCACGGCCCCGTCCAGCCGATGGCCGCGGGGACGTCGGCGCTGCGCCTGGCGGGGACGAGGGCCGCTCGGGGGTCCTTGATCCAACCCGCCTCGACCACGGACGCGGCGACCTCGGCCGCCCTGACGTCCGGGTCGGCCTCGAACTCCCGCGCGGGGGCGAGGCCGGGCCACGTCCGGCCGAACGGGGCGACCAGGTCCGCCGCCTCCTCGTCGGACTCCTCCTCGAAGCCCCAGAAGTCGGCGAGGACCTCGTCGGCGTCGTGGTCGCCCGGGTAGGACGTCATACCCGGGGCCAGCTCCGCGGTGGCCGGCAGCGCCTCGTCCATGGAGAGCAGCACCGGGTGCAGCCCCGCCGACATCCGCGCCGGGAGCAGCCGTTCCCAGGAAGCGGGTCCGGCGGGCCCTTCCGCGTGCCAGAGCAGCGGCTCGTGCCAGCGGCCGTCGCTCGTGGCGTCGACGAGAGTGCCGGGCGGGAGGTCGAGGCCCAGGGACCGGCCGGCCGGGTCCTGCGTGAGCTTCGGGAGCTGGTTGGGGAGCATCGCCATGGCGTGAATGTAGGGCCGGCCACTGACAAACGGCGGCCCCGGGGGGAGTGATGACTCCCGCCGGGGCCGCCGTCGTACGGACGCGGGGCGCGTCAGAGGCGCTCGGGCGTGCGGATGCCGAGCAGCGACATGCCCTGCCGCAGGGTGCGGGCGGTCAGGTCGCAGAGGAAGAGGCGGTTCTCCCGCAGTTCGGGGGTCTCGGCCTTCAGGACCGGGCACTGGTCGTAGAAGGTGGTGTACGCCGAGGCCAGCGCGTAGAGGTACGAGGCCAGCTTGTGCGGCTCGTAGGTCTCCGAGACACCCGCCAGGGTCTCCGCGAACTCGTCCAGCAGCAGGCCGAGCGCCCGCTCGGCCGGGGCCAGCGGCAGCTCGGGGCGGGCGACCGGCTTCGCGTCGCCGGCCTTCCGCAGGATCGACTGGATACGGGCGTACGCGTACTGCAGGTACACGCTCGTGTCGCCGTTGAGCGAGACCATCCGGTCCAGGTCGAAGACGTAGTCCCGGCCGAGCGAGGTGGACAGGTCGGCGTACTTGATCGCGCCGATGCCGACCTCCTTGGCCCGGTCGGCGACCTCCTCGTCCGTCAGTTCCGAGGACTTCTCCCGGATGACGGTCGCGGCCCGCTCCACCGCCTCGTCCAGCAGGTCGACCAGCCGGAAGGTCTCACCGGACCGGGTCTTGTACGGCTTGCCGTCCTTGCCGAGCAGCGTGCCGAACGGGATGTGCAGCGCCGTGACCTCGTCGGTCAGCCAACCGGCCCGCTTGGCCGTCTCGAAGACCATCTTGAAGTGCAGTGCCTGCCGGGAGTCCACGACGTACAGGAGCGTGTCGGCGTGCAGGCCCGCGGTGCGGTTCCGGATCGCGGACAGGTCGGTCGCGGCGTAGCCGAAGCCGCCGTCGGCCTTCTGCACGATGAGCGGGACGGGCTCGCCGTCCTTGCCCTTGATGTCGTCGAAGAACACGCACAGCGCGCCGTTGGAGCGCACGGCGACGCCGGACTCCTCCAGCAGCTTGCAGGTCTCGACGAGCATGTCGTTGTAGCCGGACTCGCCGACGACGTCCTCGTCGCGGATCTCGATGTCGAGCTTGTCGTAGACGGAGTTGAAGTAGATCTTCGACTCGTCGACGAACCGCTGCCACATCGCCAGCGTCTCCGGGTCGCCGGCCTGCAGGTCGACGACGCGCTTGCGCGACCGGGTCTTGAACTCCTCGTCGGAGTCGAAGACCGTCCGGGAGGCCTTGTAGAGCCTGTTGAGGCGCGACATGGAGGCCTCGCCCGCCTCCTCGCCGGCCTCGGCCGCACCGTGGTCCAGCTCGTGCGGGTGCTCCACCAGGTACTGGATGAGCATGCCGAACTGGGTGCCCCAGTCGCCGATGTGGTGGCGCCTGATCACCGTCTCGCCCTCGAACTCGAGGATCTTGACCAGCGCGTCGCCGATGACGGAGGACCGCAGGTGGCCGACGTGCATCTCCTTGGCCACGTTCGGCTGCGCGTAGTCGATCACCGTGATGCCGGGGTCGGCCTTCGCGGGCACGCCGAGCCGGTCGTCGGCGGCGCGGGCGGCCAGCGTCCGGGTGATGGCGGCGTCCGAGACGGTGATGTTGAGGAAGCCGGGGCCCGAGACCTCCACGGAGGCGATCAGCTCGTCGCCGGCCGGGAGGGCCTCGACGACCTGGGCGGCCAGCTCGCGCGGGTTCGCCTTGTTCCGCTTGGCGAGTCCCAGCACGCCGTTGGCCTGGAAGTCGGCCCGGTCGCTACGTCGCAGCAGCGGGTCGGCACCGAGGGCGTCAGCGACGCGCTGCTGGATCGAGGCGGAAAGCGAGTTGACCGAGGCCATGGGATGGGTGCTTCCTGAGAGGGATCGGAGATCAACCCTCAGTATCCCACGCGCTACCACTCATTTTTCTCTGGGACAATTGCCGGGTACCGCGCTACCCGCTGCACAGGTGGAAGGAAGTCGAGACAGTGGCTCAGAGCACCGAGGCCGACTGGGTCGCCCGCTTCGCGGACGACGTCATCGCGGAAGCCGAGCGGCGGGCTCCGGGCAAGAAAATCATCGTCGCCTCCGGGATCAGCCCCTCCGGGCCGATCCACCTGGGCAACCTGCGCGAGATCATGGTCCCGCACCTGGTCGCCGACGAGATCAAGCGGCGTGGCGTGCCCTGCGAGCACATCCTGTCCTGGGACGACTTCGACCGCTACCGCAAGGTGCCCGCCGGCTACGACCCGTCGTACGCCGAGCACATCGGCAAGCCGCTGACCTCCGTGCCGGCGCCCGAGGGCAGCCCGTACGAGACCTGGTCGGACCACTTCAAGGCCCCGTTCCGCGAGGCGCTGGCGGCGCTCGGCGTCGAGGTCACCGAGATCAGCCAGACCGTCGAGTACACCTCGGGCACCTACCGCGAGCAGATCCTGCACGCGATGCGCGAGCGCCGGCGGATCGACGAGGTGCTCGGCCGCTACCGGACGAAGAAGAAGGGCGGCGGCGAGGAGCAGGACGACGAGGAGGCCACGCTCGCGCAGGCCCCCGAGTACTTCCCGTACAAGCCGTACTGCTCGGCCTGCGGCAAGGACACGACCACGGTCGTCGCCTACGACGACGACACCACCGACCTCACCTACGAGTGCCAGGACTGCGGCAACCGCGAGACCGTGCGGCTGAGCGAGTTCGACCGCGGCAAGCTGGTGTGGAAGGTCGACTGGCCGATGCGCTGGGCCTTCAAGGGCGTGGACTTCGAGCCGTCGGGCGTGGACCACCAGTCGCCCGGCTCCTCGTGGATGGTCGGTCAGCAGCTGGTGCGCGAGATCTTCGGCGCCGAGCCGCCCATCGGCCCGATGTACGCCTTCGTCGGCATCAGCGGCATGGCCAAGATGTCCAGCTCCAAGGGCGGTGTGCCGATCGCGGCCGACGCCCTGCAGATCATGGAGCCGCAGCTGCTGCGCTGGCTGTACGCCCGCCGCCGGCCGAACCAGGCGTTCAACATCTCCTTCGGCGACGAGATCTCCCGCACCTACGACGAGTGGGACGCGCTGGAGCGCAAGGTCGCCGAGGGCACGGCCGCCGCGGTGGACGTCGCCGTGCACTCGCGGGCCGCGCGCACCGCGAGCGGCGAGCTGCCGACCACCCCGCACAAGCTGCCGTACCGCACGCTCGCCTCGGTCGTCGACATCACGACCGGGGACGAGGAGCAGACGCTGCGCATCCTGCGCGACTTCGACCAGGAGCGGCCGCTGGCCTCCCTGGACGAGGCCCGGCCGCGGCTGGACTGCGCCGAGCGCTGGGTGAACACCCACGTCGAGCCGGAGGCCCGTACCCAGGTGCGCGCCGAGCCCGACGCGGAGACCCTCGCGGCGCTGTCCGGAGAGGAGCGGGAGGCGCTGAAGCTGCTGGTGGACGGGCTGCCCGAGCACTGGTCGCTGGACGGGCTGACCACCCTGGTCTACGGCGTGCCGAAGATCCAGGCCGGCTACGCGCCGGACGCCAAGCCGACCCCGGAGATGAAGGTCGCCCAGCGGTCCTTCTTCGCCCTGCTCTACAAGCTGCTGGTCGGCCGGGACACCGGACCGCGGCTGCCCACGCTGCTGCTGGCGGTGGGTCAGGACCGCGTGCGGGAGCTGCTCGCGGCGAGCTGAGCCGGACTCGGATGTGACGGCGGCGGGTGGCGATGCCACCCCCCGCCGGCCACCGGTTCGGGCCGCGTATGATAGTACCCGGGGGGGGCGTGGCCCCCGCGGAGGGGCGCG
>NZ_JBHYMQ010000095.1:0-25261 GCF_042742985.1 Streptomyces sp. NPDC058864
GGCCACCTCACATCCAACGCCGGGTCAGGAGTGGTACGTCGAGATTCCATACTGCAGATTGCATACCGTATGGAGTAACCATGGTTGCGGCCGTCGCCGTGGATGTCCAGAGAACGCGGGCAAAGATTTCCCGCGGCGACCGGGCGGCCGGGCCGCGTTCGCGGCGCCACGGTGCTCTGTTCGCCGACCGGTCCCGCCCCGGCCACCGGTCGCGCCCGGGTCGTCGGCCGGTCCGCGGGGTCCTGCACGGGCATCGCGGGCGTCCACTTATGCCCCACCGGTGGCGTCGTATGCGCCGATGCGACCCCGGTCACTCGTTTGGGTGATGCACCAATCTCCGGCCGGGGACGCGACGAATTACCGGTGTGAGGATCTTGAGCACGCAGCAGCTGACACGTGGCGCCCTGGGCGCGCTGTCCGGACTGCTTGCCGCCGGCGCTGCTCTGGCGGCCGCGGAACTGGCGGCGGGGGCGCTTCGGCCGCAGGCGGGTCCGGTGGTCGCGGTGGGCGGGGCGGCGATCGACAGGACGCCGGCTGCCGTGAAGGACTGGGCGATCCGTTCGTTCGGCACGAGCGACAAACTGGTGCTGCAGCTCGGCATTCTCGCCGTGCTGGGCTTGCCGGCGGTCGGGCTGGGTCTGCTGGCCCTGCAACACCGGCGCGCCGGGGCGGCGGGAGTGCTCGCCTTCGGCGCGGTGGGAGCGGGAGCCGCTCTGAGCAGGCCGGACTCCGCCGGCGTCCTCGACGCGTTGCCGTCCCTGGTGGGCGCGCTGGCCGGTGCGGCCTTGCTGTGGATCCTGGTCGGGCGCCTGACATGGGTCGGTGCGCCCGGGACCGAATCCGAGTCGGATTCGGTGGCGGATCGCCGCCGCTTCCTGCTGACCGCCGCCTCGGCCGCCACCGCGTCCGCCGCGGCCGGGGCGCTGGGACGTGCGCTCGCTTCCTCCGCGGGTGATCAGGCGGTGGCCTCCCGCGCCGCCGTCCGGCTGCCGCTGCCGGGTTCGCCCGCTCGGCCGTTGCCGCGCGGGGCGGCCCTGCGGGTCGCCGGGATCAGCCCGTTCGTCACGCCGAACGACGACTTCTACCGGGTGGACACCGCGCTGGTGGTCCCCAAGGTCGACGCGACTCGGTGGCGGCTGCGCATTCACGGGCGGGGTGTCAGCCGCCCGTTGGACCTCGGCTTCCAGGATCTGCTGCGCCGTGACCTGGTCGAGCGGGACATCACGTTGACCTGTGTCTCCAACGAGGTCGGCGGCCCGTACGCGGGCAATGCGCGCTGGCTGGGCGTGCACCTTGCGGACGTCCTGCGCGAGGCCGGCGTACGGCCGCCCTCGCGGGGCGGCGCGGCGGACCAGCTGGTCTCCCGGTCCGTCGACGGCATGACGATCGGGACACCCGTCGAGGAGGTCATGGACGGCCGTGACGCGCTGCTCGCGGTCGGCATGAACGGCGAACCCCTGCCCCTGGAGCACGGATTCCCGGTCCGCATGGTCGTGCCCGGCCTGTACGGCTACGTCTCGGCGTGCAAATGGATCGAGGACATCGAGCTCACCACCTTCGACGCCTACGACCCCTACTGGGTGAAGCGGAAGTGGGCACGCCAGGCACCGGTCAAGACGCAGTCCCGCATCGACACGCCCAAGCCGTTCGCCCGTCCGAAGGCCGGGACCGTCATGGTCGCGGGCGTCGCCTGGGCGCAGCACCGGGGTATCGAGCGTGTCGAGGTGCGCGTCGACGACGGCCCGTGGCGGGACGCAGACCTCGCCGCCCAGGCCGGCACCGACACCTGGCGGCAGTGGTCGATCTCCTGGGAGGCCACCCCCGGGCCGCACACCCTGACCGCGCGGGCCACCGACGGCACCGGTGCCGTGCAGACCGCCCTGCGCACACGGACCATCCCCGACGGCGCCAGCGGCCGGCACTCGGTGGTGATCACCGTGGACTGACCCCGCCCGTCGCCGGATCCCCCGAGACGCACCAACGGCTCCGAGAGCCACTCCCCCGAAGAGAAACGATCAAGGAGATTCACTGATGAACACCCTGCGCTTCCGCCGTATCGCCCTCGCGGTGTCCGCTGCCGCGGTCCTGCCCCTCACGCTGACCGCCTGCGGCGACGACAACAAGGACAAGGCTTCTGACGCCTCGTCCACGATGGCGGCGTCCAGCCCGGCCGACGACGGTTCCGCGGGCCAGGACCCCGGGGACGCGATGGCGCTGAACAAGCCCTTCGGTGCGGCGTGTTCGGCGGTCCCGAAGGACGGCGCGGGCAGCTTCGACGGGATGGCCCAGGACCCGGTGGCGACGGCCGCGTCGAACAATCCCGCGCTGTCCACGCTGGTGGCCGCGGTGAAGAAGGCCGGTCTGGTCGACACCCTCAACAGCGCTGAGAACATCACGGTGTTCGCGCCCACGAACGACGCCTTCGCGAAGATCCCGAAGGCCGACCTGGACAAGGTGCTGAACGACAAGGCCACGCTGACCAAGATCCTCACGTACCACGTCGTCGGCCGGCGGCTCACCCCTGCCCAGCTGGAGAGCGGCTCCTTCGACACCCTGGAGAAGGGCAAGCTCACCACAGCCGGTTCCGGCGAGGACTACAGCGTCAACGACTCCTCCCACGTGGTGTGCGGCAACGTCAGCACCTCCAACGCCACCGTCTACATCGTCGACACCGTCCTCATGCCCAAGTAAGCGGGCCAGCCTGTCCGGGCCCGCCGCGCGCGGGCCCGGACAGGCACCCGAGCGGAGCTTGCCGCCCGTCGCAACGGCCGCTGAAGTCCGGGAGTTCCGCGAAACCGCGGCACGTATGGCCTTCGCCGTGGCCGAGACTCCGCCGCGCTCCCTGCACACAGCCGTCATGGCGGCCCTGCCGGGAGTCAGGCAGCTTCCCCCGCGGACGACCGTGGACATCCGGGCGTTGCGCCTGAGGGAGCGCCGCAGCGGGCAATGGCGTCAGCACCTCCCGTACCTGGCCACGGCAGCCTGCTTGGCCGCGTCTGCCACCCTCGGCAGCTCGGTCCTGTTCTCTTGGCACGCAACCGACGTGCAACGTGCCCGCGCCGTCCGGGCCGAACAGCAGACCGCTTCCCTGGCCGCGGTGCCGGCGGATCCACGGGCCGTCGTTCGCACCGCGACGCTCAAGGGCGGCGGCACAGCCACCGTGGTGGCGTCCTCGGACCACGCCGAGACCGCCTTCTTCTACTCCGGACTGCCGGCGCTGCCGAACGGGCAGGTCTACCAGCTGTGGTACGCCCACGACGACGCCATGCGATCCGCCGGACTCATCACTCCCCAGAAGGCCCCCGGGTCCGTTTTGCTGAGCGGCAGCCTCCGAGGAGCACAAGCGATCGGCATCACCGTCGAACCCCATGACGGATCGGACAGGCCCACCACCCCGCCACTGGCCATGCTGCGCCTGTGACCGGAACAGCGAGGATGGCTACGCCGCGCCGGACGGGTTTCTGCTCGTCGGCCATGCCTTCCGGATTCAGCCAGTGCAACCGAGGCAAGATCGATCGGCTCACCCGTGGGAGGACTGGCCCGGGGCGGCGGCGACGGGCTCCTCACCTCGCTTTCACTGCGTCCGGCCCGGTCAGGTCCGCTCGCTCCGGTTCCTGCTACGTCATCAGCGGCTCGAACTCCCAGCCCGGCTCGTCGCCGCGGACCAAGGCCCGGTACGTCCGGCGGCTTCCGGCGGTCCACGGATGGGAGTCGGTGAGCAGTCCGGCGAGCACGGTGAGCGCGTCGGCCGCCAGGGCCTGCGCGGCGGTGGGGTCGTACGGCGCCGTGACGATGGCCAGGTTCACCTTGCTGCCGGCGGTGAAGGGGTGTTCCTCCCCGAGGCGGTCGAGATATCCGTGGTGCACCGCGGTCATGGTGTCCAGTGCCCGGCGACGGTCACCCTGGTCGTGCAGGTACATGGCGTGGGCGGTGGTCACCTGGAGACGGCGCGGGTCGTGGTCTGCCAGAAGACGGGCGGCGTCCCGCATCGCGCGCCCGATCTCCTGTCCGGCCTCCTCTGTGCGTCCGACGGCACGCAGGCACTGCACCCAGTTGTGCCGGGCGAGCAGGGTCTGGACGCCGTGCGTGCCGAGGCGTTCCTCGCTGGCCCGCAGGTTGCCCTGCTGGATGCTGAGCGCCTCGTTGATCCTGCCCAGCAACCGCAGGTCCAGGGCGACCATGAACTCGCTCCACAGGGTCCAGTGGTGGCCCGCGCCGAGGCTCTCGGCGCGCTGGTTGGCCGCCTGGTCGTCGAGGGCGAGTGCTTCGTGGTAGTTGCCGAGCAGGCGCAGGGAGACGGCGAGGTTGTTGAGGGAGGTGGCGACCAGCGGGTCGCGGTGGCTGGTGAGCCGGGTCCGGCTGTAGGCGCTGGCCTGCCGGGAGGACTCGAGGGCTTCCTGGTATCTCCCGGTGGCGCGCAGGTCGGCGGCGTGGCCGCTCAGGGCGCGGATCAGGCCGGCGCCGCTGGTCTCATGCTCGACCAGGGCGGCGCTGACCGTGGCGCTGCGCGCGTGGTCGCCGACGGCTCGCAGCAGGTTCCCGTACTCGTGGTCGAGTGCGCGGAGCACGTCGCCCGCGGCTTGCCCGGGCCAGGCGTCGCGGACGGTCTCCGCCGCCTGGAGGGCGGTGTCGTACTCGCCGACGAGATACATCTGGCGCAGGCAGTGCAGGACGAGGGCGGTGCTGTCGGCCGTGGTGAGGGCGTCGCAGTGCGGCAGATGGCGGACGAGTTCCCCGTAGTCGGGCCAGGTCCCGCTGTTGTCCGGTGTGCCGGGATCGTTCGCCCTCAGGACGGCGCGGGCTGCCCGGGCGTACTCTTCCCGGGCGCTGGGCGGGGTGTGGGCGCGCACCTGTGCGTGCACGACGCTGTGTATGCCGAGGAATGGTCCGAAGGTGCCGGTCGCGTCGGGTGCCCTGGTGACCAGGGCGTAGCGCAGGAGGACGTCGACGGCCCGCTGGACCGCGTCGGGGTTCCCGAGCAGCCGCTGCAGCGGTGGTGGTGCCGGGTCGGGTGCCGGGGTGCCGAGGAGCATGCCCAGCGGCACGGGCCCGGGGGCGAAGTGGGCGCACAACCGCAGCAGCGCGAGGGCGTCGGTGTCGGTCGACTCGAGTTCCTGGAGCGTGACGGCCCAGGCTGCGGGCATGTCGAGGGCGACGGCCAGCCGTTCCACGTACTGACTTACGGTGGCACCGGAGTTGGCGAGCCAGGCGGCTGCCATGGAGAGGGCGAGCGGCATGTCGCCGAGGGCTTCGGCGAGGGTCCGTGCCTCGCTGTCGGTGAGCTGCGGTACGCGTCTGCGGACGGTCTCGACCGCCTCGTCCCGCTGGTAGACGGGCACCTCGAGGACGGGGAGCCGGCGGGACTCCCACTGCGCGGTGCGTGAGGTGATCAGTACGTGGCCGTGACCGGTGGTGTCGTCGCCGGGGACGAGGTCGTGGATCTCGTCGGGGTCGTCGGCGTTGTCGACGATCAGGAGCCATGGCCGGTGTTCGGGCGCGCGCAGGGCGTCCAGGGCGGCGCTGACGCCTTGGAGGTAGTCGTGCTCGGCGGCCGCGGGAGCGTTCAGGGCCCGGCCCAGGGCGCCGAGGTCGCGCCGGTAGACGGCCCGGTTCTCGCCGCTGACCCAGCACACGAGCTCGTACTGGGAGGCGAACCGGTGGGCGTACTCGGTGGCCAGCTGGGTCTTTCCGACGCCGGGGACGCCGGCCAGGGCCAGGCGGGCGGGAGTCCCCGCGTCATGCAGTCGCCGGTAGATGCGGGCGAGGAGGTCCTCGCGTCCGGTGAAGCGCCGGTTGCGTGAGGGGACACCGTGGGTGACGCTCGGCCGCAGGCCGGGATGGCGCACGGCCGGTGCCGTGCCGGGAAACTCGGCGCCGAGGCCGAGGCGGCGCGTCAGATGTTCCTCGGCTTGCGGGACGTCCATGCCCTCCAACGCCGCGGGCATGGCGTCCCGGGGTGGCAGTGCGGGCAGGGCCGCGTCGTCGACGGCCATGACCGTCAGACGGACGGCGGAGGTCTCGGTCGCCTCGGCCAGGGGGGCCGTCCATTCGTCGGCCGGACGCGCTGTCCGGCGCAGAAGGCTGTGGCCGAGCAGGAACAGAACGGGGCCGGGGGCTGCTTCGAGGGCGGAGGCCAGTATCTGGCGCGGCGTTTCGATCCGGGTCGCGGCGACGCGCTGGTAGCGGACCGGGCGGCCGTGGCGGCGGCAGACGTCGCCGGCCCACAGTGCCCAGGCGCTGTCGGGGCCGGTGTAGAGGATGGTCAGGGGCGGCGGGGCCGCGCGCTCCTCGGCGGTCCCGGTGAAAGGTGATGTGAAAGGTGACGTGCTGGTGTGGGCCGGCAGGTGGCGGGTCGGCGGAGCGGGCGGGGTGCCCGGACCGGCGGGGCCGATGTCGACGGGTAGTTCGACGACGTGGATGGGGACGCCATGGGCGTTGGTGAGGCTGAGCCACAGGGCCGCGGCGCCAGCGGTGCCGTCGGCGGTCTCGACGAGGAATTCGACGGGGCCGTAGGTGCCGCCGAAGCGGTGCAGCACCAGCAGGGGTTCTTCCAGTGCCTGGCAGGTGAAGTGGTCGCCGCCGTCGAGGCCGACGACGAACTCGAGTTCTTCCTCGGGCCAGGCCCAGTCGCCGTTGCCGCCGTCCTCGGTGAGCGGTCCGGCGAGGTCGACGGTGACGAGGTGGCGGCTGCCGGGCAGAACGTGCCGGGGCCAGGCCACCAGGGGTGCGGTCAGTAGCGGGATGTCGCCGTTACCGGTCATGCCGTCGCCTTTCCCGGCGGTTCGGCCAGGGCGAGAACGCGGGCGGGGTGTCCGTAGTAGTGGAACATGAAGGCGTACAGCACGTCACGGACACGGCGTTGGCCCTCGAGGTCGTACGTGGTGCCCCGGGGGTAGCGCAGGGGCAGGCGTGAGAGGTCGCCGAGGGCCTGGGCCCGGCGCTGGCGGAAGGCACGGATCAGTTCGCCGAGTCCGTCGCCGGGGAGTCCGGCGGTGCCGGCCATGAGGACGTGGACAAGAGTTCGCGCCTCGGGGTCGCCCACTTCCCCGGCGGCGACGATGCATCCGTCCGCGCCTTTGGCCAGGAAGAGTTCGGCGAATCCTCGCCGGCGGCGTTCGCCCTGGCGGCGTGCGTCGAGGAACTGGCCGGAGTGGCAGACGTTGAGGAAGACGACGGGGCGGTGGCTCTCCAGGAGATTGAGGGAGCGCTCCTCGATCTCCTGCCAGGTCAGATGGTCCAGGCGCAGCTCGCTGAGCCGGCTGCCGTGGTGTCCGTGGCAGCCCAGATACACCAGGTCGGTGTGGTGCTCGTCCTCCTCAAGGGTGTCCAGGAAGTCGGGAAGGGTGTCGCTGACGTCGTGCTCGAAGGGCACGAAGGCCGCCAGGTCTCCTTCCATCTCGCGGTCGACGTAGGCCACCACTCGGCCGGGGCGGGCGACACGGTTCTGGGGAAGATCCTCGGAGCCACGGACGATCCATCGGCTCACGGACAGGACGGCGCCCAGCAGCTCGGGTTCCGTCCCCTGCCGCACCCACAGCATTTCCCAGGGAAAGTCGCCCCCGGTCTCGTCACGCACGAGAACGGCGGGCGGTTCGTGACTGTCGTCGCGCAGGTGTGCGATCCAGTCCAGCAGTTCGGGGTGACGCTCCGACCAGCGCCTGATGCCGCGCAGTATCTCGGAGGGGTCATCGCCCCCGGGCCTGAGGCCGGCGAGCGTGATGTCGGGGGCGAGGAGACGGTCGTGGGAGGGCGGCAGGTTCAGCGGCCGGTGCCTGCCGCACCAGCACCAGCCGCGGACCCGGTACGAGTCCTCGCCCTGGGTCCGTTCGGCGCTGATGTGCAGCACGGCGATGCCCTCCGGCAGGCGGCTCGTCGCCGAGACGCGTGCCGCCGCCATCATGACCGTGGGGTGCCGGACCGCCCGGGCCACGGTCTGGTTGGCGGTGGTCTGCAGGCGGCGGGCCAGGGCACGCGGAGCGCGGGCGCCGGGGCGGCGGGGCGGCAGGGCGTTCATCGGCGGGCGGTCCTCCCCCCGCGGGTGCTCAGCACGGCCGCGCCCAGCCGGTCGGCGAGTTCCCGGACGAGACCTCGGTCCGTGTGGCCCTCCGGTGTCAGGAGGAAGACGCACAGCCGGGTGCGGTCCTCCTCGCCGAGCCGGGCAGCGGCGTCCCGCGCGTCGTCGGCGCCGTCGGCACCGACCGGCGGGTCGGGCAGGCGCCCGGACAGGCTCGCCTCCAGGGGGATGTTGCCCCGCGCGTCGGTGGCGATCACCGCCTGCACCTCGGCGGCGCCGCCGCTGTGCCGGGCCAGCACCCTGTGCACGTGCCGGGCCAGCAGGGTCAGGCCGTGGGCGAGCGGCGTGGCACGGCCGGCCGGGCGGCGCAGGGCGGCCGCAAGCGCGGGATGCAGGACGTTGCGGACGGTGAGGACTTCGGCGCGTACCTCGTTCGTGGCGTCGCGGGACCCGGTCTCCACCACGACGACTCCGGCACGACGGGTGTAGGCCCAGCTCAGGAACGGCTCGAGGGCTGTGCTCCAGTCGCCGCCGTCGCGGGAGGTGTGGTCGAGGAGGACGGCGAGGAACCGGTCGGGGACGGGGGCACGTCGGTGCTCCCGCAGGTCGGTGGGGTCGATGACGAGCGGTCCGCCGTCGGGGGAGCGCAGCGGGCGGAACAACGCCGCCTGCAGCACGGTGCCGACGACCGACAGGTCGTGCAGGGAGCGGGCCTGGGTCAGGCCGGTCACCGGGCCGCGGCGCGACCGGTGGCGGTGGTGTGCCCCGACTGTGCGGGGCAGCCGGAGAGAGACGCCACCCGGGGCATCGACGGTGCTGCCCTCCGGGAAGGGGGGACGGACGGCCACCGATGCCGCCGGAAGGCTGCGGTTGTCCGTGGGGACATGGGCGGAAACGGTACCGGATCCGGGCGCGAGGGAGGACGGCTCCGCTGCCGTGGGCGGGGTTCGGGGCGGCAGCACGGGGGGCGTGTAGGCGTCGGCTCCTGACTGCGGGCCGGGGTCGGGAAGTTCGGCCAGGCCCATCACCTGTGCGGCATCGCGGGCATGGGCGAGACCTGCCTCGCGCAGCCCGTCGAGCCGGGCCAGGGTGCGGGTGAGGCGCGCCGCGGTCAGCAGGCGACGTGGGCCGGCCTCCGTACCGAGCCGTTGCGCAAGGTGGCGGACCGCGCGGTCGGTGACGGCCGGCAGGGGGGTGGGCCCGGGCGGACGGGGCAGCGGGAGATCTCGGATGTCGTCAGGGGTGAGGTCCTCGGCGGTGGCACAGAGTGTGAAGCGGTCGAGGACATGCTGTGGCACGGCATGCAAAGAGGGGGTGCCGCAGAAGGCGAGCCAGCGTGACCTGGGGCGGAAGCGGCGGCTGATGCCGTGCTCGACCACGATCTCGTCCGCGCCGACGAACTGGATCACGGCTCGCAGGCCGGTGGTTCCGAGGCGTCCCAGGTCGGGGATGGTGACCACGGGCGGCGGATCCGGGGCGAGTTCGGCTCGGACCAGGTCACCCGGGCCGATCCGCCACCAGGTGGCCGAGGACGGTTCGGGCCGCGGCGTGGCCCAGATGTCCTCGTCGCGGGTGGCCGAGTCGAGGGTCAGCCGGAGCGTGCTTCCCTCCGCGCCGGCGGCCGCCCCCACCATGGCGGCGAGCTCGCGGGCCACCGGCGTGACCAGGGCCGGGTCGGCGTCGAGCACCAGCAGGCCGCCCAGCCGCGGGTCGACGGCGACGGCCTGGAGCAGCGCGGTGAGCCTTTCGACGGTGCTGGTCACTGCGGGCACCGGCTACTCCTCGAAGAGGTCGGCCAGGACCACTTCGTCCTCCTCGGACCAAGGGCGGACGCCGGTCTGGTCGTCGTCGGCGCGCCGATGGGACAGCGCCATGGGAAGGACCTTGCGGATGTGCCGGCCGGTCACCTCATGCGCCCCGTCGAGGGCGGCATGAGCCCTGGCGGCCTTGAGCGCGGCGACCTCGCCGCGGTGCCCCAGTACCCCGAGGGCGGTCACGGCCTCGACGGTACGCCGCGTCAGGTCCTCCGGGAGGTGGACGGAGCTCAACGCGGAGCGGGCCTTGCGCAGGGCTTCGGCGCGCTCCCGGTCCAGGGCGCGCGCTTCCTCCAGCCAGGCGGAGCGCTCCCCCGCCCGTTCACTGGCGCGTTCCTCATCGAACCGCAGCACCGTCATGACCATGCGGTGCCGTTGGTCGGGTTCCAGGGAGTCGACCGCTGCCATCAGACCGAACCGGTCGAGAAGTTGGGGCCGCAGCCAGCCTTCCTCCGGATTCATGGTGCCCAGGAGGACGAAGGAGACGGGGGTCCGGGTTTCCTGGCCCTCGCGTTCGACGAGCAGGATGCCCCCGGCGGCGACGTCGAGGAGGATGTTGACGATGTGGTCGTCGAGCAGATTGACCTCGTCGATGTAGAGCACGCCGGCGCGTCCGGCCTCCTCGATCAGGCCGGCCCGCTTCACCGCCCGGCTGTCCATCAGCGCGTCGATGTCCCAGCCGCCCAGGACCCGGTCGTCGGTGGCGTTGATCGGCAAGGTGACGGGCAGCTGCCCGTGAGCCATGAGAGAGAAGGCCCGCACCAGGGTGGACTTGGCGGTGCCGCGTTCCCCGCTGACCAGGACACCATTGATCGCGGGTGCCACGAAGGCCAGTTCCAGGGCGAGTTTGAGGGAGTCCTGGCCGACTATTCTGCTGAACGGCAGGATTCCTGCGGCCAGGTCGTCGGCCGCGTTCACCGGTGGGTGACCTCGCGTCCCGGCTCGCCCTCCGTGCCGCGGACCGCTTCCTCGCTGCCGGGGGTTTCCGGCGGCTCGGCCTCGTCCCCCTGTGGCACGGCCTCGTCCTCGGCGCGCTGCCGGGGCAGGTCATGGGCTCCGGTGGGTGCGGTGTCCCAGCGGAAGGTGAAGCGTATCTGCGCTTCGGCCCCGGCCTTGGCTATGCCGACGGTGCCCTCCCCCTTCATCGTGACGCCGAACTGCATCTCGATCTCGTCGGGGCGCACCACCCGCCCCAGCGCGGCGAAGCGCCGGGCGGCCTGGCGGACGGCCTCCTCGGCGAGTTCGAGTGCCGGGCCGTAGACACCGCGGACCAAGTGATCAGGATCCAGGGCGCGTCCGGCGCGGCCCCGGGTCCTGATGTCGTCGTAGAGGGCGTCGCCTTGGGGCGGGGTGTCCGGTGTGCCTGGGCCGTCGGCGAAGACGGGTATGTCGATGGGCATGTGGTGGTTTCCCCCGTGTACGGCTCGGGTCAGGGAGTCAGTGGTTCGAAGTCCCAGTGCGGGCGGACTCGGTTGCGGGCGGCGAGGGTGTGCAGGTGGCCGCGGCCGAGGGTGTCGGCGAGATCGGTGATGGCCGAGTCCTCCTCCTTGGCGGCCTGGGCGAGCTTGCGTACGCCTCTGAGGTCGTCCGCGTGGGCGATGCGGGCGGAGAGGGTCAGCGGGTGGGTGCGTCCAAGGGTTTCGGTGGCCCGGATCACCGTGGTCTCGGACAGTTCGACGGCGGCCTCGTACTCGCCGGTCATATGACGCAGAGCGCAGGCATTGACGGCGCAGCCCAGGGTCCACGGATGCGACTCGCCGACGGCGGCGGTCATGGCGGTCAGTGCCTCCTCGGCGAGGTCGGAGGCCTGGCGGCGCTCGCCCACGTTGCGCAGGACAAGGGCAAGGTTGCTGCGGGCGCCGGCGCTGAAGGGGTGATCCGGGCCGAGCATCGTCTCGTATGTGCCGGACACCCGCTCGGACAGGGGCCGGGAGTCGTCGATGTCGCCGTGTTCGCGGATGTAGAAGGCCAGGGTGTTGAGGTACATGCTGGTGTCGGGATGGCGGTCGCCCAGGGTCCGCTGGGCCCGCTCGACCACCGAGGTGATCTCCTGTCCGGCCTGGTCCACGGGCCCGTTGCGCAGATGGACCAGCCCCAGGTTCAGCTCGGCCCTGAGAACATCGGGGTGGTCCTTCTCCATCCTCCGCGCCACGTACTTCGCGAGGTTGTCGTCCTGCTCGTGCTTCGCCTCGCGGTAGCGGCCCAGCAGACGCAGCATCTCCGCCCGGCCCCGCTGGGCGTTGAGGGTGTCTGTGTGGAGCGGTCCGCGGTAGCGGGCGGCGGCCTCGGTCGCAACCTGGAAGTGCAGCACCGCGTCCTCGTAGCGGCCGAGGAGACGCAGGCTGGCGGCCAGGTTGTTCTGTGCCTGTGTGACGGGCCGGGCCTCCTCTCCCAGCAGACGCTGGTAGGTGTCGAGCACCCACTGCTGGAGTTCCAGGGCATCCTGGTAGCGGCCGAGACCCCGCAGGTCTGCGGCAAGCCCGCTGGCCGCCCGCACATGATCAAGGTCGTCCTGGCCCCGCTCGGCCCGCAGATGGTCGACGACCCTGCGGTTCGCCTCCTCGGTGCGCGCGTAGTCGCCCGTGCTGCGCAGCAGGTTGGCGTAGTGGTGGGTGAGGTCCCAGATGCGCTCGTGCTCGGCGCCGAGCAGGTCGTTCCAGATGCCGAGGGTCTCCTCCGCCAGTGAGATGCCCGCGGAGTACTCACCGGCGCTGTACAGGTACCGCAGGCAGTTGAGGACCAGGTCCTGGACTGCGGGGTCCGTACTGCGCAGTGCTCCCGAGGGCCGCAGGTGGGGGGTGATCTCGGCGTAGCGGGGCCAGAGCGCCGGGTTGCCGGGCGACTGGGGATCGGCGGCGGCCAGGGCAGCGCAGGCCACGGCTCCCAGAGCCTCGCGGTCCGCCGGGGGCATGTTGTGGTGCACGATCTGATGGACCATTCGATGCAGGTAGACGGAGTCCGGGGCGTCCTCGTCCCCGTGCGCGGTGCCGCGGCCGGTCTCCTCGAGGCTGACGACCGAGTACTGGCGGAGCGTGGCCAGGGCGCGGTTCCATACGACGGGACTGGACAGGAGGCTGCGGACCCGCTCGGGCAGCTGACTCCGGCGGATTCCCTGGAGCAGACCGATGGGGATGCGCCCGGGCGCGAAGCAGGAGCTCAGGCGCAGCAGGTCCACGGATTCGGGGTGGGTCTCCTTCAGGCCGTTGACCAGCAGGGCCAGTGCGGTGGGGAAGGAGGTGGGGAAGTCCTGGGAGGTGCTCAGCAGCTCGTCGTCGGGGCCTTGTTCACGCAGCGACTGCAGGTAGTCGTCCATGGTCATGTCGGACTCGTTGAGCCATGCCGCGGCCTGGTCGAGGGCGATGGGCAGGTCCTCCAGGGCTCCGGCGAGCCGGTCGGCCTCGTCCTCCGTGAGGCGGGGCGCGCGGCGCTGGACGAAGGAGACGGATTCCACGCGCTGGTAGACCGGCACCGGCATCAGATGGCTGTTGTACCGGCCCCAGGCGGTGTTGCGGGAGGTGATCAGGAGGTGGCCGGAGCCCGACGGGAGGATGCCGTCGAAGCTCGCGGGGTCGTCGGCGTTGTCGAGGACGACGAGCCACCGGTCGGAGGGCTCTCCTTTGCGGAGGGCCTCGAGGACCGCGCGCAGGCGCTCGCCGTAGCCGGGTCCGGTCGCCAGCCGCAGGGGGCGGGCGAGTCCGGCGAGCTGTTCGCGGTAGGTGTAGGCGTTGTCGGCCCCGGTCCACCAGACGACGTCGTACTCGGAGCCGAAGCGGTGGATGTACTCGGCGGCGAGCTGGGTCTTGCCGACGCCGGGCATGCCGTGCAGCGTGAGGACGCCGGAGCCCTCGTCGGAGGTGGTGAAGAACTGGTAGATGTCGCCGAGCAGGTCCTCGCGGCCGGTGAAACGTCCGTTGCGGCGGGGCACGTTGCCGCGGACGTCCGGCGTGTCGCGGGGGAAGCGGTGGACCCGGGTCGGGACGGGGCCGACGGGCAGGCCGGTGAGGCCGAGCCGCTCCAGGAGGCGGTGCTCGGCGTCGGGCTCGCGCAGGCCGAGGAGTTCGGCCGGGGCGAGCCCCGCCGAGGCGGAGGGCAGGGCCTTGGAGGCGATCGTCACCGCGTGGAACCGGCCGGGGTGCTCGCTCAGCACGGTGCGCAGGGCCTGGTTCCACTCCGCCTGGGTGCGGGGGCCCATCTGGAAGTACCAGTCGCTGCAGAGGATCAGAACCCGACCGGGCGACAGGGCGAGGTCCGTGAGGAGTTCGACGAGCGACTCCTCGTTCGCAGGGTCCCAGCGCTGGAGTACGGCGTGGACGCCGCGCCGCTCGACGCGGTCGGCGATCCACGTGGCCCAGGGCCGGTTGAACCCCGCGTAACTGATCGTGACGACGTCGTTCCGTGGTCGCACGGTCACCTGATCCCCCGTCATAAGGTCACTCGGTTATCCGACTTTAGGGTGTGCGGCCCCGGGGCGGGCAAGGTTTGCGCCACTCCTACCGCAGGTCGAGTGCCCGCAGGCAACTTTCCCATCGCATCCGTTCCGCCTGCAGGGGTTTATGGGATCTTATCCTGTTTCATCTGGTTTTTCCGCTTCCATAACTCGCGTGCCGTGGCGACGTAGGCCTGTGCGCGGTGCCGATGAGGGCGCGGCGGCTCGTCCAAGCGCCGGTGGGCGGCGATCATTCCGTCGGTGAAGCGCCGTCCCTCAGGTGTCAGGTCGGTCGAACCCGCCAGCTGCCCGAGGGCAGCCGTGACCTGTTCGCGGCACCGGGCGTACTCGGCCCAACCGCGCTCCCGCCCGTGCCCGTCCGGCGTGTTCAGGACGTAGCCCTGCCACCACAAGGCCAGGGCGAGATGGCTGTAGACCCCTTGCCACAGCCCGTCCAGGGGACGTGGATCCGGCCGCCAGGGGGCGAAGTACCGGGCGTCGGGCGGGGCGTGGTGCAGGGTGACGAGGTCGGTCAGCGCGGAGAGTTTCGCGTGCTGCGTCTCGTGGACCAGCATCTCGGCCACGCCCAGCGGGCCGGGCGGCAGACTGGAGTAGACGCAGCCGAAGGCGCCACGCCGGGTTCCGCTGCAGTAGCCGAGCGGACCGGCCTCCTCAGGCACGGCAACCGGGACCAGAGAGGCCAGCAGCCGGCCGGTCTCGGCGGCCTGGTGAGGGTGACCGTGCCGCAGGAGAGCCGCGAGCGGACCGCTCCACGCCTCGTGCCAACGCTTGCGTCCGGCGTCATCAAGGGTGGCGGCGTGGATACCGAGAGCCGCGTCGTGCCGGTAGGGGCCCAGGTCGTCGAGCGGCACGGGTCGCCCGCCGGGGATGAGCGCGGGCAGGGCGTGGGCCGCCCGCCATCCGGGGTCCGTGGACCAGGCCCCGTGCTCCGGCTGCGGGCGGACGATGACCTCACGGCCCGCCGCGGGGGTCAGGCGCAGCACGGTCCCGTCGAAGCGGGCGCTCACGTCTGTGTCCGGCCCGCAGGCGAGCGCCCCGAGCCCGGGCAGGTGGAGTTCGCCCCGCTCGGTGCTCAATCGTGTCCGGAACGGCAGGCCGCAGCGGACCGCGGCGGCGACGACGACCGCCCCGAAGAACCCGAGGTCCGCTGAGCGCCCGGCGGTCAGGCCGGCGAGGGCCTGCCGGGCCCAGGGGCCGACGAGCGGATGCTGGAGGCCACGGTGGACGGCCTCCCGGGCATCGGGGCCGCATCGCTCGGCCGACTCCAGCAAGTCCCAGTGGTCACGGAACCGCGACCTCTCGGCGGGGGCCGCGGCACTGCTGGCGTCGAGGAGCAGCCGCAGCAACAGCAGTCGGCGGGCTTGCTGGCCGCGGAGGAGAAGGTCCAGGGACTCGTCGTCGCTGCCGGTACGGGCGAGCAGGTCGAGCACGTGTCGCGGCACCGGGGTAAGCCCGGGAAGCACCACGGTCAACGCGTTCCCCCCTTCGGGGCCACGGCGGCCAGGGCTGCAGCGATGTGCCGTATGAGCCGCTGCAGGTCGGCGCAGTACACGGACGGATGGGCGAAGCCGGCGCCGGCACGGTAGCGGTGGGCGTAGTGACCGCCTCCGCAGACGCCGACGACGGGGCAGGCGCGGCAGGCGGGGGCGAGCGCACTCGCACCGGCCTGGCGGGCGCGCACACCGGGGTGGCGAAGCGCGTCGTCGAGCGTGTGACGGAAGACGTCGAGGCCGGTGGCGGCCGCGCCGTGATAGGCGGATTTCAGGGAGTCGACCTGCTCCAGGCCACCGTCCGTCTCCACCACCAGCGCGGTGAACGGCGCTGTCCCCAGGGATTCGCCCGCTGCGGGAAGGCCGAGGAGGAGCGCGACACATTGCTCGAAGAGCCGGATCCTCGTTCGAGGGCTCGGGGCGTGCCACCACTGGTCGAAAACGGCGCACAGCCAGTCGCCGTAGGGGGCGGAGTCACTGGGCAGCAGAGGCGGCGGCGCGCTCCAGTTGCCGTGCGGCAGGAGGAGATCGAGAACGGGGGGCTCGAGTTCCAGGAGGGACGTGTAGACCTCGGCGGGGTCGGATGCGGGGTCGACGACCGTGAGGATGCCGGCGTAGATGCCGGGGTGACGCCGCGCCAGGAGACGGGCCGCGGCAACGGTCCGGGCGTGGGCGGGCCGTCCGGCGTGGTCGACGCGGCGGTGATTGTGGTGGGGAAGGCCGCCGTCGATGCTCAGACCCACGCTGATGCGATGCTCGGCGAGCCGGGCGGCGGTGGCCTCGGTGAGCAGGGTGCCGTTGGTCTGCACCGTGACATCCACGGCGCAGCCGGAGGGAACCGCGCGGCGCACCGCGTCCGCGTAGGCGGTCAACGGCCCGGGACCGTCCAGCAGTGGCTCACCGCCGTGCAGAACCAGGGAGATGCGGGGCAGCGCGTGAGCGGCTGCGTGTTCGCCGATACGGCGGGCGGTCTGGTCCCGGACGGCAGGCAGGACGGCCGGGGGCCGGTCGCGCCATGTGGTGTCAGGCCCTTCGTACAGATAGCAGTACCGGCAGGCAAGGTTGCAGCGGGCGTGCGTCTTGACGATGAACTGGTTGAACGGCACCGAGGTCCGCGTGGTGCCGGGTGCGGGGTCGGGCGTATGAACGGTGCCGGACGAGTGCGTCACCGTGGCACGGCGTTGTTGAAGCCCCAGAGGGTTTCGGCGGCGCTGTCCTGTCTGTCCGTGAGCCGTTCGAGGAGGTCACTCAGAACGGGGTGGTCCAGGGTTCGCAGGGTTTCCAGGTCGAGACGAGAGAAGTCGGGCAGTTCCTGCGGCGTGCTCTCGGTCATGGGTCCCCCGTGGTGGTCGCCAGTCCTGGTGTCCCGTCGAGCGCTGCGAGACGTTGCGCGCTGTCCCTTGGCGCGGGTGCTGCTGTCACTTCCATGCCCGCCGGAAGTCCTGTCCACTCCTGCACCGCCCGATGGTAGGCGGCGTGAGCTGCAACGGGCCGCTGCGCCGCTTCGTACGCCGTGCCCGTGAGGTGCAGGGCACGTGCGGTGAGGACGACGGCCTGTACGGTGCGCCGTGGCGTACGGGCCGCGGCGTCGGGCACGTCGATCGCCTCCTGCGCGGCGCGGACCGCGGCACGGAAGGCCGCCACGGCGTCGTCGAGGCGCGCCGGGCGGTCCAGGCCCGCGGCTGCGGTGATCCGCACCTGTCCGCACTCGAGGAGCCGGGATGCCCTGGTGAACGGCTCGTCGACGGTGTCGGCGGCGAGACGCAGACAATGCTCCGCCTCGCGGAGGTCGATCCGGTCACCGGTGAGGCGATAGCGGGCAAGCAGGGCGCGGCCAAGGAGGGCACGACGCTCGGCCAGGGCCGGGTCGTGGTGAGGGGTGGCCCGGATGCAGGCACGCAGGGCCGAGACGGCCCGGCCGGTCTCCTGGGCGGCGGGAGGCGCTGCACGCAGGAGAACCGAGGCGAGAAGCTCGAGGGCGGCGGTGTGCTGGGGGCCGTCCGGAGGCAGGTCCGCCAGGGATCGAGTGAGGTGCTCCTCGGCGGTGTCCAGGTGGTGCCTGTCCCAGGTCTCCCGATGGAGGGCGAGGGAAAAGCGTGCGGAGCGCACGAGGAGGTGGGCCTGCCGGCTGCCCGAGGTGTCGGCGAGGCGGCGGGTGAGGAAGGCGTGGAGCTCCTCGTGGTGGTCGGGGCCCGCGTCCAGGAGTGCGTCGGCGAGCTCCAGGTCGAGCTCGGGGACCTGGCCGGGCCTCAGTCCGGCGACGGCGGCGGTGAGACAGTGCACGGATCGTGCCACGTGGTCGCGGGCCTCGACCGGGTCGTCGCTGGTGGCGGCGAGTCGGCGCAGCAGGCGACCGTGGACCAGCGCGACGTCGTGCGGTGCGCCGGCGAAGTCGGTGACGGCCTCGAGCATGCCGATGCCCTTGTGCAGGGCCGTGTCGTCACCGTCCAGGCTCCAGCGCATCTCGAGGGCCTTGACGCGATCCAGGATGAGCCGGCACAGCGTCGGCGTATCGGCGGCAGCGCGGCAGGCCGCGGCGTAGGCGGTGTCGGCGCGGGCCAGCAGCCGCAGGGCCGTGGCGGGGTCGGCGTCGCGGACGGCTTCGCCGGCCTGGGCGCCCAGCACGGCGGCCGTGGCCGCGTGGCCCGGTCCGGTCGGGGCCCGGCGGGCGGACCTGCGGGCGTGGCCCAGTGCCTCGGCGAGGAGGGCAGGAGCGCCGTGCGCATGCCACAGGAGCAGCAGCGCGCCGGCGCACTCGGCGTCAAGGACGGGATCGGCGTCCTGCCGGGCGGTGGCCACGCGCAGCCGCCGGACGGCTTGCAGAGGGGAGGGAAACACACCGTTGTCCTCGTCGTAGTCGGGGGCCGGCGTTCGGCCGGTGCTCAGGGTGCGGGCGGACGTGTGGCGGACTCCGCCGGTACGGCGTCGGACTGCACACGCCGCGGCCGTTCGACGGTCTCACCGCGGTGAGCGGGCAGGAAGGGACCTGCCACGACGCTCAGTTCGGCAGCGGCACCTTCGCCGAGGATGAGCCGGGGACGGCTGCCGGCCGTGCGGTGACGCCAGAGCGGGCGCAATGCGTGGTGCGGGCCGGGTGCGTGCGGGTCCGTGACGGCGTCTGGTACCGGAACGGTGGCCGCCACGTCGAGGGACAATGCGCCCGACTCCGGTCCCACATCTTCCGCAGGCGGCACGGAATCCCGCCTCCGGGAACCGCCCGGAGAGCCGACGCCGCCAACGTCCGGATCCCATCCGGCGGACGGGGCGGCGGACATGCCGACGGCCCACGGAGAACCGCCGAGGTGTCCGGCGAGCCATAAAGCGTCGGCAGGCCGAACGGCGTCGGGGTCGAGGCCCGTCGGCCTCAGCAGGGCGATCAGCATGGCGAACCGATCCCGCTCCGCCTCCATCGCCGCCTCACCTGGGCCGGTCAAGTCGTTGGACGAGTACTTCAGCCAGATGCTCACGCACCGTGCCCGGCGCAACGTGGGTCAGGTGGATCACACCCGGTAGAACAGGCCGTGGCTCGCGGTTCCCACGGTCCGCGCCAAGGAACGCTGCCACGAGGCGGGCCCGGCGAAAAGTGAGCGACTCGGCGTGGGAACAGCGCACAGAAAGGCAGCAGGCAGAGCGTGTTCGAGTCGCAAGCCCTGGATGGCCGGATCCGGCAAGCGGGGGCACCGTCCTTACCTGCCCTGGCCGATCAGGGCCACGACGACGGTCGGCTCGAGATCGACCGGTCCAGCGCACCGACTCACCGGCCAGCGCCATCGCCTCCTCCGTCGCGGCGGTCCATGACATGAGCCCACGTCAGGACCGGGCCGCAGCTGGAGCACGTGGCTCCCGCGGCACGGTAGCTTCCCAGCCGCGGCGACCCGTTTCGCTCCTACCCGTGGGCACTCCCGCGGATGCGTGGAGCGGCGGCGCACTCGGGGATCGCCCTGCTGCGGCGCCGTGCGTCGGTTTCGCCACCGAGCGCCGAGACGCCCACTCCGGCATCGGCCACCCCCGATGCGCGCATAACGCAACGGACGGAGCGAATCGGAGTGCCGCCGTGGCGGACGGGGTTCTCGACATCGCCAAGCAGCGTTCCGATGCGGAGTCCGAGCTCGTGGACCTGGCGGAGTACCCGGTGCCGCTCCTCGACGAGGCGCTCCCGCCGTCGGTCGGGCAGTACCAGAACGACCACACCAAGGCGTGGGCGTCGAAGATCGCCGAGTTCGACGGCTTCGTGTTCGTCACCTCCGAGTACGACCACTCCACCACGGGCGGCCTGAAGAACGCGCTCGACTACCCGTACGCGGAGTGGAACAACAAGGCCGCGGGCTTCGTGGGCTACGGCTCCGGCGGTGGCACCCGTGCCGTGGAGCACCTCCGCCTCATCGCGAGCGAGCTGCAGGTCGCCACGGTGCGTGCGCAGGTCGCGCTGTCCCTCCTCACCGACTTCGAGAACGACAGCGTCTTCAAGCCGGGCCCGCACCACCGGCCCGCCGCGGAGGCCATGTCGACCAGGTCGTCAGCTGGTCGAAGGCTCTGCAGCCGCTGCGCGCCGCCGCCTGATCAGCCACCGTCCCCCGCCCCTCGGGCCCGCGCGGCGGCCCTGCGCCGCCGGAGGTCAGGTTCCGAGGTGGGTTCCCGGGGTGTGGCCGAAGGTCCGGCGGAAGACGTCGATGAAGGTGCTGGCCGACGACCATCCGCACCGATGGGCCACGGTGGTCACGGGTGTTCCGTCGGCCAGCAGGATGAGGGCGTGATGAAGCCGTAGCTGGGTGCGCCACTGCGGAAAGGTCATGCCGAGGTCGCTGCGGAAGAGCCGGGAGAGCGTGCGGGCACTGGCTCCGATCTGCCGGCCGAGCTCGGTGAGGGTGCGGTTGTCGGCGGGGTCGTCCGACGGCCCGATCGGCCCGCGCCTGATCCGGCACCGCGTACTGACCCGCACGGTGTTCGACAGCAACATGCCGCGGCCTCTGGATGATCACCCGGCTCTCCCGCGAATGCGGCACAACCCCGCGGTCACGGAAGCGGAACGGGCTCCCGGCGGCGACTCGCATCGCTGCCGGGAGCCCGTTCCGTTCGGTACTCCGATGTGTCCGAGGGGGGACTTGAACCCCCACGCCCGATAAAGGGCACTAGCACCTCAAGCTAGCGCGTCTGCCATTCCGCCACCCGGACAGGTGATCCGCAGGGCTGGCCCCGCGGCGACAGGCACAACGATACCAAGGATTCGGGGTGGGTTTCACCTGCGTATCCGCTGGGTGCACGGGGTGCCGGGGCCCCGTGGACGGGCCCCGGCACCGGCGGCCTACGCCGCTTCGGGCGGCATGAGGTGGTAGCCGGGGAAGTTCCCCGGGGGGCGCTCGTCCGCGGGGCCCTGGGTGACCGCGCGGACCAGCAGGTCGCCGCCGACGAAGGCGCCGCGCCAGGAGGCGCCGAGGCCTCCGAAGTGCTCGGCGCGGTCGCCGCGGGAGCGGGGCCGGTTGTGGCCGACCTTGAAGGCGCGGATCTGCGGGGCGAGCCGGGCGTAGGTGTCCTCGTCGTCGGTGGACAGGGTGGCGACGAGGGTGCCGCCGCCGGCGTTCAGGGCGGCCAGCAGTTCCGCCTCGGTGTCGGCCAGGACGATCGTGTCGACCGGGCCGAAGGGCTCCGCGTGGTGCAGCGGGGAGGTGGGGGGCGGGTTGAGGAGGGCAACCGGCGCCAGGTAGGCGGAGGTGTCCTGGCCTGGCAGGAGGCGGGCGTCGGCGAGGCTGCCGCGGTGCAGTGGGATCGCGCCGTGGTCGATGGCCTCGGAGACGAGGTCGCCGAGTTCCTTGGCCTTCGCCGCGTTGATCAGCGGCCCGAAGTCGAGCTCGGGGAGGTCGTCCCCGGGGTCGTCGACGGCGAGCGGGTGTCCGAGCCGTACGGAGCGCACGGCGGGCAGATACGCGGACAGGAAGTCGTCGAAGAGCTCGCGCCGCACGACGAAGCGCGGGTAGGCGGTGCAGCGCTGCTTGGCGTAGTCGAAGGTCCCCCGGATCTGGGCGGTCAGGGACTCCCAGTCGCTGTAGTCCCACACGCCCCAGGTGTTGAGGCCCTCCTCCCCCAGGACGTGGCGTCGGCCCGGGTCCGCGCCCGCGGCGGCGGCCCGGCCGCCCGCGTCCCGGGCACCGACGGAGGAGACGCAGCCGATCTCCGGGGCCCGCACCAGCTCCGCGGAGAGCTCGTCGCCGCCGCTGACCAGGGTCACCGGTACGTCCTCGCGGGCGATGAGCGCGCAGGCCAGGGTCAGGCAGGCCACGCCCCCCTCGGTGGGGGCCTTGGCGATGACGGCGTTGCCGGCCAGCGCCTGCACGAGCATGGCGTGGACCAGGACGCTCATGGGGTAGTTCCAGCCGGCCATGTTGCCGACCGGGCCGGGCAGCGGGCGGCGCCACTCGACCATGTCGTCGATCTCCCCGACGTACCAGCGGACGCCGTCGACGGCCCGGTCCACGTCGGCCAGGGCGAGCCGCCACGGCTTGCCGATCTCCCACACCAGGAGGAGGGCGAGCAGCGTGCGGTGCTCGCAGAGGGCGTCCAGTGCGGCGGAGACCCGCGCCCTGCGCTCGGCCACGGGGATCACCCGCCAGGCGCGGTGCTGATCGAGGGCGGCGCGGACGGCCCGCCGGGCGGCGTCCGCGCCGAGCCGGGGCGCCCCGGCGACGGGGCTGCCGTCGACGGGACTGGTGGCCGGCAGGATCCGGCCGTCGGCCTGCCAGGCCCCGGCCCACAGGTTGAGCACGCGGTCGTCGTGGAACGCCTCGGGGGCGGCCCGCAGGCACCGCCCCCAGGCGTCCGCCCAGGCCGTTCCGGGCTTGAGGACGAGGGTCACGGGTTCTCCGCTCGTTCCGGGCGGATCTCGCGCAGCGCACCGCCGCGGGTGTAGAGGAATGCCCGTACCAGCTCGGTGCGGGGCAGTTCCGTGGTGTCGCGGAGGCGGGTGAGGCACGCGACGAGGTCCTCGGCCGGGTCGCCGAGCGCCGCGCAGTCCTCGTGGTGCACCAGCACGATCTGTCGGGTGCCGCCGTGCAGTTGGCTCTGCCGCAGCGAGCGGACGGTGTCGGGGGTGACGCACCCGCCCGCGTTGCGGATGACGTCGGCGTCGCCCGGCCGCAGCCCGAACATCGCCTCGACGCCGAGGCGGGAGTCCATGCACGCGACGATGGCGACTCCGGTACGGGCCTCCTTCCTCCCGAGGTCGATCGGTGTGAGTGCCGCGCCCACGTCGTGCCTGCGGATGAGCAGTTCCTCGACGCCCGCGGTCCTCGCGGGGGCGGTCACCGCAGCAGCCCTCGGACGAGCCGCGCGGTCTCCGACGGGGTGCTGCCGACCTTGACGCCGGCGGCCTCCATCGCCTCCTTCTTGGCCTGGGCGGTGCCGGAGGAGCCGGAGACGATGGCGCCGGCGTGACCCATGGTCTTGCCCTCGGGCGCGGTGAAGCCGGCCACGTAGCCGACGACCGGCTTGGTGACCAGGCGGGAGATGTAGGAGGCGGCGCGTTCCTCGGCGTCGCCGCCGATCTCGCCGATCATGACGATCAGCTCGGTCTCGGGGTCGTCCTGGAAGGCGCGCAGGCAGTCGATGTGGGTGGTGCCGATGACGGGGTCGCCGCCGATGCCGACGGCGGTGGAGAAGCCGAGGTCGCGCAGCTCGTACATCAACTGGTAGGTGAGCGTGCCGGACTTCGACACCAGGCCGATGCGGCCGGCGGTGGTGATGTCGGCCGGGATGATGCCCGCGTTGGACTGCCCGGGGCTGATGAGCCCGGGACAGTTCGGTCCGATGACGCGGGTGCCGGAGGCGACGGCGCGGGCCCGGAAGGCGACGGTGTCGTGGACGGGGACGCCCTCGGTGATGACGACGACGAGCCCGAGCCCGCCGTCGACGGCCTCGTCGACGGCGGCGCGCACGAAGGGCGGCGGCACGAAGACGACGCTGACGTCGGCGCCCGTCATGCCGACGGCCTCCTTGACCGAGCCGAAGACCGGGACGGTGCGCCCGTCGAACTCCACGCTCGTGCCTGCCTTGCGCGGGTTGACGCCGCCGACGACGTCCGTCCCCGAGGAGAGCATGCGGCGGGTGTGCTTCATGCCCTCCGAGCCGGTCATGCCCTGGACGATCACCTTGCTGTTGCGGTCGAGGAAGATGGCCATCGCGATCAGCTCCTTGCGGGCTCGGCGGCCCGCGCGGCCGCGCCGTCCATGGTGTCCAGCTGCTGTACGAGGGGGCCCAGCGACGCCGCGGCCTCGTCGAGGACGGCCCGGCCGCGCTCGGCGTTGTTGCCGTCGAGGCGGACGACGAGGGGCTTGGTCAGCTCCACCAGGTCGAGGGCCTGGACGATGCCCTCGGCGACCGCGTCGCAGGCGGTGATGCCGCCGAAGACGTTGACGAGGACGGAGGTGACGTCGGGGTCGGAGAGGATGACGCCGAGCCCGTCGGCCATCACCTGGGCGGAGGCGCCGCCGCCGATGTCGAGGAAGTTGGCGGGGGCCGCGCCGTGGTGGGCGACCACGTCGAGGGTGCTCATCACCAGGCCCGCGCCGTTGCCGATGACGCCGACGGTGCCGTCGAGCTTGACGTAGTTGAGGCCCTTGGCGCGGGCGGCGGCCTCCAGGGGGTCGCCTTCGCCGGGGGTCTCGTACGCCTCGTGGACGGGGTGGCGGAAGCGGGCGTTGGCGTCGAGGGACACCTTGCCGTCCAGCGCGAGGAGACGGCCGTCCGTGGTGCGGACCAGCGGGTTGACCTCGACCAGCAGGGCGTCCTCCGCGGTGAAGACCTCCCACAGCGCGATCAGCACGGGCACGGTCTCCTCGGGGAGCCCGGCCGCTTCGGCGATCTGCCGGGCCTTCTCCTCTGTGACGCCCTCGGCGACGTCGACGGGGACGCGGGCCAGCGCCTCCGGCCGGGTGGCGGCGACCTCCTCGATGTCCATGCCGCCCTGGGCCGAGGCCATGGCGAGGAACGTCCGTTCGGCGCGGTCGAGGAGGAAGGAGACGTAGTACTCGTCCTGGATGTCGGCGGTCGGCGTCAGCATGACCTTGCCGACCGTGTGGCCCTTGATGTCCAGGCCGAGGATGGCGCGGGCCTTCTCCTCCGCGTCCGCGGGGTCGGAGGCGAGCTTCACGCCGCCGGCCTTGCCCCGGCCGCCGGTCTTCACCTGTGCCTTCACCACGACCTGCCCGCCGAGGCGTTCGGCCGCGGGGCGGGCCTCGGCGGGGTCGTCCACCACGTGGGCGGCGAGCACGGGGACACCGTGCCGCGCGAAGAGCTCCCGTGCTTGGTACTCGAACAGATCCATCGTCAAACGCACCTGCCCTGACTCGGGGTCGAACGATAATCCGGTGCACACCTCTGGACACCGGGTCGTCGATGCGGGATAAACGTCTGCATACAGTATTCGTCGGCTGTATGCAATGTACAGACTGCAGAACGGAATCTTGCGATCTGCCTGCTCACGGGCCCCCGACCGGAAGGAACCTTG
>NZ_JBHYMQ010000096.1:0-25237 GCF_042742985.1 Streptomyces sp. NPDC058864
CCCCGCTCACCCCGGACGCCCGGGCCGCCGTGTTTCCGGCGGCACGTAGGCGGCCGCGAGCTCCTGGGTGTCGGCGTACGAGGGCAGGCCCGCCGGGAGGGGTACGCCCTCCAGGGCGCGGCCGGCGGTGTCCACGGCGGCGTGGAGCGCGGCGCGGAAGAGCAGTGAGCCGGTGCTGACCCGGCTCACCCCGAGGGCGGCGAGCCGGGCCAGGCCGGGGCCGCCCTGCGGGAGCAGGACGTTGAGCGGGGCGTCGAGGCCGGCCGCGAGCGCGGCGATGGCGCTCTCGTCCGCGAGGCCGGGCACGAAGATCCCGTCGGCGCCGGCGGCCAGGTAGGCGGCGGCACGGCGGCGGGTCTCGCTCTCCGGGTCCTCGGTCGCGCCGAGCCAGTGGGTGTCCGTGCGGGCGTTGACGAAGAGCCCCGGCGCGGCGCGTTTGACCGCCGCGATGATCTCGCTCTGCAGGACGGGGTCGGTGAGACCCGCGCCGCCTGGGCGGCCGTCCTCGATGTTGACGCCCGCGACGCCCAGCCGTTCGAGGTCGGCGGCGAGTTCGGCGACGTCCTCGGGGGTGGCACCGAAGCCCCCCTCGATGTCGACGCTGACCAGGACGGGCAGCCGGACGAGGTCGCGGGCCAGCCACAGGGTCGTCTCCCGGGTTGCACCGGTCGCGTCCGGCAGGCCCGCCGCGGCGGCGACGCCCAGGCTGGTGGTGCCGATCGCGGGGAACCCGCGGGCGGCGAGGGCTGCCGCGGAGGCGCGGTCCCAGGCGTTGGGCAGGAAGAGCGGGCGGCCGGCCCGGTGGAGCGCGCGGAAGGCCTCGAAGCGGTTCATGCGGTGGGTGCCTCCAAGGCGTCGGGCGCGATGCCCAGGTGGGTGTGGAGGGCCGTGCGGCCCCGCGCGGTGAGCTTCAGGGCCCGGCCGCTGCCGATGCGCACGCACCAGCCGGACGCGAGGGCGTGTCCGCACAGCGCGGCCCCGGCGACGCCCGCCAGGTGCGGGCGGCGTTCCGTCCAGTCCAGGCAGGACCGGGCGAGCGGGCGGCGGCCGGTGCGGGCGGCGGCCAGGTCGACGCCGAGCCCGGTGAACCACTCCACGCCCTCGTCGGTGAGGGCGAAGCCGGTGCTCTGCCGGAGCAGTCCGCGTTCGGTCATGGCGTCGGTGACGAGGATGCCCAGGCGTCCCGCGAGGTGGTCGTAGCAGGTCCGGGCGCGGGCCATGGCGCTTCCGGCGCCCGCTTGGGCGAGGGTGCGGGGTGCGGCGGGCGGCGGTCCGGCGTGCGCGGCGAGGTCCTCGACGAGCTGCGCGGTGGGGGCGTCGGCGAGGCGTACGTAGCGGTGGCGGCCCTGGCGTTCCTCGGCGAGCAGGCCGCCCGCGACGAGCCGGTCCAGGTGCTCGCTGGCGGTCGAGGGCGCCACCCCGGTGTGCCGGGCCAGTTCCCCCGCGGTCCAGGCGCGGCCGTCGAGCAGCGCCAGGCACATCGCCGCCCGTGTCTCGTCGGCGAGCAGCGCCGCGAGGGCGGCGAGGGCGCTTCCCGCGTGGTCGTTCCGTTCCATGTCCCCAGCATGGGCCCCGGACGTTTCGGCGCACGCCGAAGTGTCGTGTCCGGAGCCGCTGCGTCCGCGGCTTGACAGGACGTCAGCCCAGGCCTCACCCTTTCACCACTTGCTTAGTGAAAGGGTGTTTCGCGCATGGTCGAGTTCCGCATCGACCGCCGCAGCGGTGTCGCCACGTACCTGCAGATCGTCCAGCAGACCAAACAGGCCCTGCGGCTGGGGCTGCTGGAGCCCGGCGACCGGCTGCCGACGGCTCGCGAGGTCGTCGAGGCGACCGCCGTCAACCCCAACACCGTGCTCAAGGCCTACCGCGAACTGGAGCGCGAAGGGCTGGTGGAGGCGCGCCGGGGCCTGGGCACCTTCGTCCAGAAGTCGCTGGGCGCCGGCCCGGCCGACTCACCGCTCGCGGGCGAACTGACCGACTGGATGCGCCGCGCGCGTGCCGCCGGGCTCGACCGCGAGGACGCCGCGGCGCTGTTCCACTCCGTGCTCGACCAGGAATTCTCCGAGGGGGAGAGATGAATCAGGAAGCGGCCGCCGTCGAGGCGGCCGGGCTCGGCATGCGCTACGCGTGGGGCCGGGACCCCGTCCTGCGGGACTGTTCGTTCCGGCTGCCGGCCGGCCGGATCTGCGCGCTCGTCGGGCCCAACGGCGCGGGCAAGTCCACGCTGCTCGCGCTCGCCGCGGGGTTGCTGCGCCCCACCGAGGGGGAGCTGCGCGTGTGGGGTACGACGCCCGGCGCGGCCCGCACGCGGCTCGCCTACGTCGCCCAGGACAAGCCGCTCCATCCGCAGCTCACCGTGGCGGCGACGCTGCGGCTCGGCGCCGAGCTCAACCCCGGCAACTGGGACCGGGAGGCCGCCGAACGCGTCGCGTACGGCGGCGGCCTGACGCCCGGTGCGCGCGTCCGCGCCCTCTCCGGCGGGCAGCGGACCCGCGTGGCGCTCGCCCTGGCCCTGGGCAAGCGGGCCGAGCTGGTCCTCCTGGACGAGCCGACGGCCGACCTCGACCCGCTCTCCCGCCACGAGCTGACCGGCGCCCTCATGGCCTCGGCGGCCGAGCACGGCACCACGGTCGTGATCTCCTCGCACGTCGTCGCGGAACTGGAAGGCGTCTGCGACCACCTGCTGCTCCTCGGCGAGGGGCGGGTCCGGCTCGCGGGCGACATCGACGACCTGCTGGCCGCGCACCGCCGGCTCACCGGCACCGGTACGGACTTCGAGCCCCACACGGTCGTCGAGGAGCACGCCAACGGCCGCGGGCGCACCGCGCTGGTCCGCCCCGGCGGGCCGCTGGACGACGGCGACGGCGGCTGGCTGGTCGAGGAGCCCACCCTCGAGGAGCTGGTCCTCGCCCATCTGCGCAACCCCGGGGCGCCCGCCCTGCGCACCGCCGAGATCACGCCCGCACCCCGCCAGGAGGCCGCCGTATGACCGCCGTAGCCCCCGCCCCGCGCCCGCCGCTCCTGCGCGGACTGCCCTGGTCCGTGGTGCGGCTGCACCGTACGGCGCTGTGGCTGTGGATCGCCTTCGTGGCGGCCGGGACAGGCTGGCTCCTTCGCGCCCTGTGGCTGAGCGCGGGGGACGAACGGTACGACCCCGCCTGCGCCCCGCGCTGCATCGACCCGGAACCCTTCGACGCCTACCTTCCGCTTCAACTGCAGGGCCGTGTGATGGCGCTCCTCCCGCTCGCCGTCGCGGTGTTCGCCGGTGGGGCCCTTGTCGGCCGGGAACTGGAGCGGGGGACCGCCGCGCTCGGGTGGGTCCAGTCGGTCACCCCCACGCGCTGGCTCGCCACCAGGCTCGCCGTACCGGCCCTGCTGCTGACCGGCGGCACGACCGGCCTGACGCTGCTCTTCCGCTGGGTGTGGAGCACGGGCCACCCCGAGGACCGCCCCGGCTGGTACGAGAACGACATCTTCCTCGCCACCGGCCCGGTCCTGGTCGCCCATGTGCTCCTGGCCCTGGCTCTGGGTGCGCTGGCCGGGATGCTGATGCGGCGCACACTGAGCGGACTGGGCCTGGCCTTCTTCGGCACCTCCCTCGTGCTCGTCGCGGCGGGCCTGTACCGCTCCGCGCTGTGGCCGAGGGTCAGGACCGGACTCGCGCACGTCGGTGCCACGGACTGGTCAAAGGACCGAGTGGCCAAGCCCGCGGACGGCGTGGGGGTCGGGGACGCCGTGGCGATGGTCCACCCCGCCTCGCACTACTGGCCGCTGCAGCTCGTCGAGACCGGCATCGTGCTGGGCCTCGCCGCCCTCGCCTGCTGGGCCTGCTTCGCGCTGCTCCGCCGCCGGACCGCCTGAGGCGGGGCCGTAGGGTGATCCGCACAGCATCGTCCCGCCCGGCCCGGAGGCCCGATGACCACGGATCAGCTGCCCATCTCCCGCATCCCGCGCACCGGGCTGCCCCGGCACGCGGTCGTCGTGGGCGACCCGGCGCGCGCCGCGGAGGTCGCCGCCCTGCTCACGGGGCCGCGTGAGGTGTCGCACCACCGCGAGTACCGCACCTTCACCGGCACCTGGAAGGGCACCCCCGTCGTGGTGTCCTCGCACGGCGTCGGCGGGCCGGGCGCCATGTGCCTGTTCCAGGAGCTGGCGGAGGCGGGCGTCGGCACGATCCTGCGCCTGGGCACGGCGGGCGCCATCCGCGCCGGCATAGGGGACGGCGACCTGGTGATCGCGGAGGCCGCGGTGCGGGACGACGGGGTGACGCAGCAGTTGCTGCCGCCGGAGTACCCGGCGTTCGCGGCGCCGGAGGCGGTGCTGGCGCTGCAGCGGGCGGCGCGGGCGGCGGGGGCGCCGCACCACCGGGGCGTGGTGTGGACACGTGCGGCCTTCCAGCCGGGCTTCCTGCCGCTGCCCGGCGCGGCGTACGCGGCGGCCGGGATCGCCGCGATCGAGATGGAGCTGTCGGCGCTGCTGGTGCTGGCCTCTACGCGCGGCCTGGTGGCCGGCGGGGCGCTCGTCGTCGACGGTGCCAACGCCGACGACCTGGTCGACGTGGAGGCCACCGGCGGCTACGACCCGCACCGGACGGTGGTCGCCGAGGGGGTCGCCCGCGGCAGCCGGGTAACGTTGGACGCCTTGCATCTGCTGGCCACCGAGTACGGAAGCGACGAGAAGTGAGCGCTCAGGACGCCGATCTGCTGGTGCACGGCGGCGATGTGCTGACGGTCGACGCGGCGAGCACCGTCGTCACCGACGGCGCGGTCGCCGTGCGGGACGGCGAGATCGTCGCCGTGGGACCGACGGCGGAGGTGCGCGCGGCGCACCGCGCGGCCGAGGAGATCGACGCCTCGGGGTGCCTGGTGCTCCCCGGGCTGGTCAACACGCACACCCATCTGGCGATGACCCTGCTGCGGGGCTGCGCCGACGACGTCGACCTCCAGGAGTTCCTGGCCCGGGTGATCCCCCGGGAGGCGGAGCTGCTGTCGCCGCGGGCGGTGGCCGCGGGCGTGCGGGTGGCCGTGGCGGAGAGCGTACGGGCCGGGGTCACCACGGGCCTGGACATGTACTGGTTCCACGAGGCCGCCGAGGAGGCGGCGCGGGCTGCGGGCTGGCGGCTGCTGGCCGGTCCGACCTTCATGGACGTGCCCGGCCCGCCGGACGGCCGCCCGTACGGCGACCGCATGGCCTGGGCCGCGGCCGACCTGACCGCTCGCACCGCGCCGATGCCGGGCACCCGCCCGGTGGTCTTCGCGCACAGCGCCTACACCCTCGACCCCGAGCAGCTCGTCGCGATCACCGCGCTGGCCCGCGAGCACGGCGCGCTGCTGCACGTCCACGCGGCGGAGAACGCGGCCGAGGTCGCGACGGTGGTCGAGGCGCACGGCAAGCGGCCGGTCGAGCTGCTGGACTCGCTCGGTGTGCTCGGGCCCGACGTGCTGCTGGCGCACGCGGTGGACCTGACGGACGGCGAGATAGCCGCCCTGGCCAGGACCGGCACGTCCGTCGCGCACTGCCCGGTCTCCAACCTGAAGCTGGGCTGCGGGATCGCCCGCGTCCCGGAGCTGCTGGCCGCCGGGGTCACCGTCGGCCTCGGTACGGACGGTGTGGTGAGCTCGAACACCCTCGACGTCCTGGGCGCGGTGCGGGCCGCCGCCCTGGTGCACAAGGCAGCCGGCGACCCGACCGCGGTCGGCGCGGAACAGGCGGTGCGGATGGCGACGATCGAGGCCGCCCGCGCCCTGGGCCTCGCCGATCACCTCGGGTCCCTGGAGCCGGGAAAGCGCGCCGACCTGGCCGTCCTCGACCTGGGCGGGCCGCACCTCGCGCCGCGCCACGACCCCTGGTCGATGCTGGCGTACGCGGCCGCCGCGGCGGATGTGCGGGACACCGTCGTCGACGGCCGGGTCCTGATGCGCGACCGGGTGCTGCTCACCCTCGACGAACCGGCCGCGCTGCGCGAGCTGGAGGCGCTGGAGCTGGAGCACCCCGCATGACCTCCGCCGTCGGACCCACCCGGGGCTTCACCGGGCGCAGCCGCGCCGCCGACCGCGACCCGCGGCTGCCGCCCGGTCAGTACGACGCCCGCGACACCTGGCCGGTCCTCTCCGCCGAGGTCACGCCGACGATCGCGGCCGAGGACTGGACGCTGCGGGTGGACGGGCTGGTGGAGCGCCCGCACACCTGGGACTGGGACGCGGTGCAGGCCCTGCCCGGCTCCGAGTACCGAGGCGACATCCACTGCGTGACCGGCTGGTCCAAGTTCGGCGTGCGCTTCGGCGGGGTGTCGGTCGACGCCTTCCTGGAGGCCGTGCGCCCCTCCCCCGCCGCCACCCACGTCGTCGCCTGGTCCCACACCGGCTACGCCGCAAACCTGCCGCTCGCGGACGTCACCGGCGGCCGCGCCTGGATCGCCCGGGAGTACGACGGCGCGCCGCTCGCCCCCGAGCACGGCGGCCCGGCCCGGCTCGTCGTCCCGCACCTGTACTTCTGGAAGAGCACCAAGTGGATCGCGGGCCTGCGCCTGCTCGACCACGACGAGTCGGGCTTCTGGGAGCAGAACGGCTACCACCACCGGGGCAACCCCTGGCAGGAGCAGCGCTACGCCCATGACTGACCTCGCCGTCCCCGCGCCCGCCCCGGCGTTCGTCCCGCCGACCCGCTTCGCCGTCCCCGGCCGGATCGCCGTGCCCGAGGCCGCGTCGTCGGTCTGGCGGCGCGCGGTGATCACGGAGATCCGCCGCGAGACCCCGCGCGCCTCCACCTTCCGGCTCGCGGTGCCCGGCTGGGCGGGCCACCGGCCCGGCCAGTACCTGACGCTGCGCCTCACGGCCCCCGACGGCTACACGGCGCAGCGCAACTACTCGGTCGCCTCCGCCCCGGACGCGTCCGGCCACATCGAGCTGACCCTCGACCACGTGGCCGGCGGCGAGGTCTCCGGGCACCTGCACACCGTCGCGCGGCCGGGCGACACCTTCGAGGTCCGCGGCCCGCACAGCGGCTTCTTCGCCTGGACCGGGGACCATCCGGCGCTGCTGCTGGGGGCCGGGTCGGGGGTGGTCCCGCTGATGTCGATGGTGCGCCACCACCGGCTGCGCGGCCTGGACGTGCCGCTGCGGCTGATCGTCTCGGCGCGCACCCGTGAGGACCTGATCTACGCCGCCGAGTACGGACCGGAGACGACCGTGCTGCTCACCCGCGCCGAGGGCCGCCTCACCGCCGCCCATCTGGCCCCGTACCTCGCGGATCCGCCGCCCGGCGGCTGGGAGGCGTACGTGTGCGGCGGCAACGGCTTCGCCGAGCACGCCTCGCGTCTGCTGGCGGACGCCGGGCAGCCGCTCGACCGGATCCGTATCGAGCGATTCGGCTGATCAGCGAGGTTCGGGTATCCTCCTCTTTACGTGATCTTCCGGGGCATCGCTCCGGGGGACCTCACCGGGACGTGGCGCAGCTTGGTAGCGCACTTGACTGGGGGTCAAGGGGTCGCAGGTTCAAATCCTGTCGTCCCGACGGTGATTTCGCGGGTAGCAGGCCGTGTTCGCAGCAGCGGACACGGCCTTTCTGCGTTCCGCGGGCCGTAACGCCGCGGGGCGGTGGAGCGGGCCCCCGCAGAGGGCTCCCCATGGCCGGCCGTGCGGGCATAATGGCCCGATACATCGGATGTCCGGGGAGGCGAGGGGCTCATGGCGGTCACCGACGAGGCGATCGAGAAGATCAAGGGGATGATCGTCTCCGGTGCGTTGCGCCCGGGCGACCGGCTCCCCAAGGAGAGCGAACTCGCCGCGGAGCTCGGGCTGTCGCGCAACTCGCTGCGCGAGGCGGTGCGCGCGCTCTCGCTGATCAGGATCCTGGACGTACGGCAGGGCGACGGCACCTACGTCACCAGCCTGGACCCGCAGCTGCTGCTGGAGGCGCTGAGCTTCGTGGTGGACTTCCACCGCGACGACACCGTCCTGGAGTTCCTCGCGGTGCGCCGCATCCTGGAGCCCGCGGCCACCGCGATGGCGGCCACGCGCATCCCCGAGTCCCAGCTGGAGGCCCTGACCGAGCAGCTGGAGGCGCTGGGGACGGCGCCGTCGGTGGAGGAACTGGTCGCGTGCGACCTGGAGTTCCACCGCGGGATCGTCCAGGCCTCGGGGAACTCGGTGCTGTGCTCACTGCTGGACGGGCTGTCGGGGCCGACCACCCGGGCCCGGATCTGGCGCGGGCTGACGCAGGAGGACGCGGTGAGCCGCACCCTGCACGAGCACCGGGCGATCCTCGCGGCCCTGCGGGACCGGGACGCGGAGGCGGCGCGGTCCTGGGCGACGGTGCACGTCGCCAGCGTGGAGCAGTGGCTGCGCTCCACGCTCTGAGACCCGGCGGGTCCCCACGGGATCCCGCCGGCGGGCGAACCGCCGCGTGCCGGGGTGCGTCCGGTCCTTCGTAAGAGTGATCGAAAAGAGGGATCGGATGAATCCACGCTTCAGGCTGCGCCTGCGCCGCCCCTCGGCCCGTACGCTGCGCCGCGGCACGCTGCTGGTCGTCCTCGCCGTCCTGCTCCCGGTGCTGGCCGCCGGGGTCGCCCTGCGCCTGGAGTACGCCGGCGACCCCTCCGGCGCCGGCGCCAACCGCGGCCGGAACGCGGTGTGGCTCGGGCACGCGTGGGTCGACGGAGAGCGCGACGGCGCCGACCTCGACGCGCTGGCCCGGGAGTTGCGCGGCAGCGGCACCCGGGACCTGTACGTGCACACCGGGCCCCTGGAGTTCGACGGCAGCCTCGACGCCGGCCTGTACCCGGACGCGCGGGACATGATCCGCCGGATGCACACCGAGCTGCCCGGGGTGCGCGTGCAGGCATGGCTCGGCCAGGTCCTGTCGCACGACGGTTCCGAGGGCCTGCACCTGGACGACCCGGCGACCCGCGCCCGGGTGGCGGACAGCGCCGCCCAGGTGCTGGCGGCCGGGTTCGACGGCGTCCACCTGGACCTGGAGCCGATGTACTCCGACGACCGCGGCTTCCTCACGCTGCTGGACTCGGTGCACCGGCTCACCGCCGCCCGCGGCGCGCCGCTGTCGGTCGCGACCCACCAGATCGACCCGCTGCCCTCCCTGCACTCGGTGAGCGGCCCGCTGTTCAACCACCCCAAGTGGTGGTCCCAGCGCTACTTCGGTGAGGTGGCCCGGCGCGTCGACCAGGTCGCGATGATGACCTACGACACCGCCCTGCCCCTGGAGGGCCTCTACGGCGGCTACGTGGCCCAGCAGACCGCGCTCGCCCTGGAGGTCACCCCGGCGGGCACCGACCTGCTCGTCGGCCTGCCCGGCTACCACACGAACAACCTGGGCCGCCATGCCTGGGCGGAGACCGTCACGGCCGCCGTGCGCGGCGCCCGGCTCGGCCTCGCCCGGAAGGCGCCCTCCCGTGAGCGCTTCGGTCTCGCGCTGTACGTCGACTTCGCCGCGACCCCGGCGGACTGGGCCGCGTACCGCTCGGCGTGGAGCGGTGGCTGACCGGACGCGTACGTCCGATGACTGTGGGGATCATCCCCCTACGAAGGCGGCGGCACCTGCCTCGCGAAGCCGTAGGCTGGTGCCGCACGCGAAGGAACGGCAGCCGGCGGGGGTGGCACGATCCCCCTTCCGGCCGGAAGGAGGCGCTGGGTGATCGAGCTCGAGGGGGTTCCCGAGCTGATCGACCCGGTCATGGTGGCCGCGTTCGAGGGCTGGAACGACGCCGGGGACGCCGCCTCCGCCGCGGTCGGGCATCTGGACCGGGAGTTCAAGGGCGAGGTGTTCGCCGCACTGGACGCCGAGGACTACTACGACTTCCAGGTCAACCGCCCCACGGTCTGGATGGACGGCGGCACGCGGCGGATCACCTGGCCCACCACGCGGCTGTCCGTCATCCGCATCGAGACCCCCAAGCCACGCGACCTCGTCCTCGTACGGGGCATCGAGCCCAGCATGCGCTGGCGCTCGTTCTGCAACGAGATCCTGGGCTTCGCCCATGAGCTCGGCATCGAGATGGTGGTGGTGATGGGCGCCCTCCTGGGCGACACCCCGCACACCCGTCCGGTGCCGGTCACGGCCGTCACCTCCGACCCGGACCTGGCGACCGCGCTCAGCCTGGAGGAGTCCCGCTACGAGGGTCCCACCGGCATCGTCGGGATCCTCCAGGAGGCCTGCACCCACGCCGGCATCCCGGCGGTCAGCCTGTGGGCGGCCGTGCCGCACTACGTGTCGCAGCCCCCGAACCCGAAGGCGACGCTGGCGCTGCTCAACCGTCTCGAGGACCTGCTGGACCTGCGCATCCCGCTCGGCGAGCTGCCGGAGGACGCACGTGCCTGGCAGGTCGGGGTGGACCAGCTCGCGGCCGAGGACAGCGAGGTCGCCGAGTACGTCCAGACGCTGGAGGAGGCCCGCGACACCGCGGAGCTCCCGGAGGCCTCGGGCGAGGCCATCGCCCGCGAGTTCGAGCGCTACCTGCGGCGCCGTGACCCGCAGACGGGCGAGCCCGAGGCGGGCCCCTACCTGCGGGACATGTCGCAGAAGCCCAAGGACGACCGGGACGAGAAGGAGGACGGCGCCGACGGGGAGTGACCCGGCCGGCACGTCATGGGACGACAGGGCCCGGCCGCCGCCCCGCACAGGGGGCGGCGGCCGGGCCGTTTCCGCGGGAGCGCCCGGAGCGCCCCCGCTGCGTCAGAGCGCGACGCCGAGCAGGGCGTCCACGGCACGGGAGACCAGGCCGGGGGCGCCGGTGTCGGTACCGCCCTCGGTCTCCTGCCGGGCGGCCCAGCGGTCCACGGCGGCGAGCGCGGCGGGGGCGTCCAGGTCGTCGGCGAGCGCCTCGCGGATCTCCTCCACCAGCGCCTCGGCCGGCGGCCCGTCGGGCCGCGACACGGCGGCGCGCCAGCGGGCCAGCCGCTCCACCGCGTCGGCGAGCACGGCGTCCGTCCACTCCCAGTCCTGGCGGTAGTGGTGGGCCAGCAGGCTGAGCCGTATGGCCGCCGCGTCCACGCCGTCGCGGCGCAGTTGGGAGACGAAAACGAGGTTGCCCTTGGACTTGGACATCTTCTCGCCGTGCAGCGCGACCATGCCGGCGTGCACGTAGGCCTTCGCCATGGGGAACTCGCCGGTGAGCACCTGGGCGTGCGAGGCGCCCATCTCGTGGTGCGGGAAGGCGAGGTCGGAGCCGCCGCCCTGCACGTCGAAGCCCATGCCGAGGTGGTCGAGGGCGATGGCGACGCACTCGATGTGCCAGCCGGGCCGGCCCCGGCCCAGGCTGCCGCCGTCCCAGCTGGGCTCCCCCTCGCGGGCGGCGAGCCACAGGACGGGGTCGACGGGGTTCTTCTTGCCCGGGCGGTCCGGGTCGCCGCCGCGCTCGGCCGACAGGGCGCGCATGGCGGCCGCGTCCAGGTGCGAGACGCTGCCGAAGTGCGGGTCGGAGTCGACGTGGAAGTAGATGTCGCCGTCCAGTTCGTACGCGGCACCGGCCTCGCGCAGCCGCTCGACCAGCGGGACGATCCCCGGGATGGCCTCGACGGCGCCGATGTAGTGGGCCGGCGGCAGCATCCGCAGGGCGGTCATGTCCTCCCGGAAGAGGGTGGTCTCGCGCTCGGCGAGGGCCGTCCAGTCCTCACCGGTCTTGCCGGCCCGCTCCAGCAGCGGGTCGTCGACGTCGGTGACGTTCTGGACGTACTGGACCTGGCGCTTCGTGTCCAGCCACACGCGCTGCACGAGGTCGAACGCGTTGTAGGTGGCCGCGTGACCCATGTGGGTGGCGTCGTAGGGGGTGATCCCGCACACGTAGATGCGGGCGACCGGACCGGGGCTCAGGGTTACCGGGCCACCGGTCGCGGTGTCGTGGAGGCGGAGGTCGCGCCCGGTGCCCGGGAGGGCAGGGACGTCGGAAGCGGGCCAGGCATGCATGTCATGAGATTAACCGCCCGCGTGATCCACAAACGACCGGTGGGTCCGCCCGCGGCGGCCGGACCCGGGGTTCAGATGGGCGGCCAGGGGATGGCGGGCCACTCCCCCGAGGGTTCGGGATGCCGCCCGGAGGTCAGCAGCGCGGCGACCCGGGACCGGAGCGCGTCGAGCTCGTCGGCCGTGATGAGGTCCGCCAGCCGGGCGCCGAGGCCCCCGTCGGCGAGCTCCGCGGCGAGCTTGCCGAGGACCTCCACGGTCTCCTCGGTGAGGGGTTCGCCGGCCCAGCCCCACAGGAGGGTGCGCAGCTTGTTCTCCGTGTTGAAGGTCACGCCGTGGTCGATCGCGTACAGCTGCCCGTCGGGGGCCGGCAGGAGGTGGCCGCCCTTGCGGTCGGCGTTGTTGATCACGGCGTCCAGGACGGCCAGCCGGCGCAGCCGGGTGTCGTCGGCGTGCACCAGCAGCGCGGTGCGGCCCTCGCCCACCTCGGCGAAGCCGACGGCCTTCCAGCCCTCTCCCGGCTCCTCCCCCTCGACGAGGGCGAGGAGCCCTTCGCCGCCCTCCTCCGGGGTCTCGATCCACAGCTGCACCATGCCCTCGCCGTACGGCCCGTCCCGCAGCACGGTCGGCGGCACCAGGCCCCAGCCGGTGGCCTCGGAGACCAGGTAGGCGGCGACCTCGCGCTGGGCGAGCGTCCCGTCGGGGAAGTCCCACAGCGGCCGTTCGCCGGCCACCGGCTTGTACACGCAGTGTGCGCGTACGCCGTCGTGCTCGACCGCGCAGTAGAGCACCGCGTTGGAGGCGTCGCGCAACCGCCCGCGCACGGTCAGTTCGCCGTGCGCGAGCAGCTCGGCCGCTATCTCCCCGCTCAGGCCGTCGCCGACCGCCGGTACCCGTTCTGACGCGGGCATACGTGTCCTTCCGGATCCAGGGGCAGGCTGCACAGCGGGCAGGGCGGGCGGCCGGCCGCGACGACGTCGAGGGCACGCTTGGCGAAGGAGCGGGCCTGGGCGCCGGTCAGGCGCACCCGCAGCAGCGGGGGTCCGTTCTCCTCGTCCTGCAGGAGCATCTCCTCGGCCGCCTCGAGGTCCTCCTCGTCCTCGGCCTCGATCTCCACCAGCGCCTGGGCCTCCAGGATCATCCGTTCCTCGGCGCCGTCCCAGGCCAGGGCCATGGTGCCGACCCGGAACTCCTCCTCGACGGGAACCTCGAGCGGCCTGTTGTCGAGCAGCTCCGAGGGGGCCACGGCGGGTACGGGGGCGGCTCCGCCGGTGCGGCGCACGACCTCGTCCAGGAGTTCGTCGATGCGCTCGGCGAGTGCCTCGACCTGGGTCTTCTCCAACGCGACGCTGGTCGTCCGGCCGGCGGCGCTCGCCTGCAGGAAGAAGGTGCGTTGGCCCGGTTGGCCCACGGTGCCGGCGACGAAGCGTTCGGGCTTGTCGTAGAGGAACACCTGACGAGGCACGTCCTGCTCCGTTAGTTCGGTGTCTTCGAGGTTCGGTCCACCCTACTGCGGAAGCTGATCACGGTGCGCCCGCACCGCCTCCGACCTCCGCGTCGCCCGGGGCCGCGGTGGGCCGCTCCCTCGGGCGCAGTCCGTCCAGGCTGCCGGTGTCGCCGAGCCGGAGCAGGAAGGGCCGCTCCGGGGTGTAGCGGATCGCGGTGACCGAGCAGGGGTCGACGGCGATGCGCTGGAAGAGGTCCAGGTGCATGCCGAGGGCGTCGGCGACGACGGACTTGATGATGTCCCCGTGGGAGCACATCACGAAGAGGGCGTCGGGTCCGTGGGTCTCCTCGATGCGCGTGTTCCAGTCGCGCACCGCGTCGACCGCGCGGGCCTGCATGGCGCGCACCGACTCGCCCCCCTCGCCGGGGAAGACGGCGGCCGAGGGGTAGCGCTGCACCACGCCCCACAGCGGCTCGTCGGCCAGCTCGGCGATCTTGCGGCCGCTCCAGTCGCCGTAGGCGCACTCCGAGATCCGCTCCTCGACGTGGAGCGGAACGCCGGGCAACGCGTCCAGCAGGGGCTGCACGGTCTCCCGGCAGCGCTGCAGGGGGCTGGTGACAACGGCGGCCGGAGGCAGTCCGGCCAACCGGGCCGCCAGCGCCGCGGCCTGGTCGCGTCCGGTCTCGTCGAGGGCGACTCCGGGGAGCCGTCCGGCCAGCACTTTCTCCGCGTTGGCGGTGGACCGGCCGTGCCGGACCAGGATCACGGTGGGCATGACCGCCACCATACGACCACCGGTTGTCCGGTGTGGCGGCGGCCTGACGCGGAAGAAGACATGTGTGATCGTCGACTGCGCCATTTACCGCGACGGGGAGCGCACCGCCGCCCCCGACGACCTCTCCGACGCGCTGGATGCGGCGCGGGCGACGGAGGGGGCCTTCGTGTGGATCGGCCTGTACGAGCCGACGGAGAAGGAGTTCGACCTCGTCAGCCGGGAGTTCGGGCTGCACCCGCTGGCCGTGGAGGACGCGCTCTGCGCGCACCAGCGGCCCAAGCTGGAGGTGTACGAGGGCTCGCTGTTCCTGGTGCTCAAGCCGGTGTCGTACGACGACGAGCGGGACACGGTCACCGCGGGCGAGCTGATGATCTTCGTCGGGGAGGCCTTCGTCGTCACCGTCCGCCACGGCGAGGCGATCGCCCCGGGTGAGATCCGGCACCGTCTGGAGGCGGAGCACGAGGTCCTCAAGCACGGTCCGACCGCCGTGATGTACGCCATCAGCGACACCGTGGTCGACGACTACATGGTGGTCGCGGCCGATCTCCAGGCCGACCTGGAGGACCTCGAGACGGAGGTCTTCGCCCCGGAGGCCCGCAGGTCCGTCGCCCGCCGGGGCGCCGAGAGCACGGCGAGCCGGATCTACGGGTTCAAGCGCCAGCTGCTGGAGTTCCGGCGGGCCACCGCGCCGCTGATGCAGCCGATGATCCGGCTCGCGGCGGGCACGGTGCCGCATGTGGCGGCCGGCACACGGCCCTTCTTCCGCGACGTGGCCGACCACCTGACCCGGGCCAACGAGCAGGTGGACAGTCTCGACCGGCTGCTCAGCGACGTGCTGAGCTCCCATCTGACCCAGGTGGGGGTGCGGCAGAACGACGACATGCGCAAGATCTCGGCGTGGGCCGCCATGGCGGCGGTGCCCACCATGATCGCGGGCATCTACGGGATGAACTTCCGGTACATGCCCGAACTCCACCAGGTGTGGGGCTATCCCGCGGTCCTGGCCGTCATCGCCGTGTCCGAGGTCCTGCTGTACCGGATGTTCAAGCGGCACGGCTGGCTCTGAGCGGCCTCCCGGCCCCGCGCGGGGTGCGGGCGAGGGGCCGGGAGGCCGCTCAGACCGCCGGTTCCGCCGCGGGCTCGGGACCACCGAGGGCGTCTCGGCGCTGGGGCATGGCGAGCCGTACCATCCGCCTCCAGCCGCCCAGGCGTTCGTACGCGTACACCCCGTGGATGCCGGCCCGCAGCACCGCGGCCTTCGCCGCGGACCAGCCGAGGATCCGGCCCATGTGGGCCATGACGGCGAGGCTGACGTCGCGGTAGACGCGGATCTCGGCGTGGGCGCACTCGCGCAGGACTCGCTCGATGACCGCGCCGTGGCCGGCGCCGGCGAAGCGCAGCAGTTCCTCGTGGCAGTAGGCGAGGTGGTTGTCCTCGTCGGCGGAGATCATGCGGACCGCCCTGCCGATGTCGGGGTGGTCGGCGAAGTGCTTGGTGAGCAGGGCCATCTGCTCGGAGGCGCGCTGTTCGGTGACCCGGCTGTGGGCGAGGTAGGTGACGACGTCCTGCACGGTCAGGGGCTCGTCGCGGCGCAGCTTGTCGTGGGCGAGGCCGATGCCGCCGCGCTCGAGGAGCACGGTGTAGTCGGTGTCCGGTGGGACCGGGACGGGTTCGAGGCCGCGCTTGCGCATCAGGGCCTGGAAGATCCGGCCGTGCTTGTCCTCGTCGGCGCCGTGCCGGGCGATCTTGGGGGCCAGTTCACGCTGGGACTCGGGGACCAGTGCGGAGATCCTGCCGTTCTCCCAGCCGCCCTGCGATTCACCGCTGGCGGCGATCGAGCAGAACAGCCGGAAAGAGTCGTCGTTGTCGAGGATCTCCTGGAACAGACTCCGGGCGGAGAGCATGACGTACCTCCTGCGCGAATCGGGCATACGCAAAAGAAGAGTCAAGTCGCCCGTAAAGCATGAGGCAACAGGCCCGGGCGTCAACTCGGCCGAACGGATGAGGGCCGTCCGGCACCGGGCACGTAACCGCCGGCGCCTCCGGGCGTTGTGTTTGGTGACGGCCGTGGCGGGGAAGACCCCCGAGCCCCCACCACGGCCGCGGAAACCGAGGGGCCCCGCCGCCGGCCGAAGTGCCCGTGATTTCATAGCCCCTCGGAGGGGTCACGACCTAGACATGTTCAGCAAGGCGACGCGCAGCCGGACGACGGCACGCCCCGGAGGCCCGGCGGGCTCGGACTGGGCTCCCTATGCGCGCCTTGACGACGCGGCACGCGCCTACTTCCTCCACGCCGACGTGGCCCTCGATGCGATCGACGGCATCGTGGGCCGGCGGCGGGTCCGCGCTTTCACCCTCGAGCGCGTCGTCGACCTGACCGAGGCCGGCACCTCGGTGTGGCAGGAGGCCGCGGTCTGCGACGGCCGGCGGCTCATCCTGTGGCACAGCGAGGAGGTCGCCGACGAGGACGCGCCGGGCGGGCGGGTGCTGGACTCCTCCGTGCAGGTGCTGCCCCTGGAGGCGATCGGCCACGTCGGCATGCGCACCCTGGTGGGCCGCGACGAGCAGGGCCGGCGGATCGACCGCGGGGTGTACGTGGTGCTGGCCACCGCCACGCCGCACGAACTGAGCGCGGTGCGCGGGGACGCCGACGGCGCGGTCTCCGCCGCCCGCTTCCGCCCGGAGTCCTTCCGGTTCAGCAAGTCCCTCGACGACGGCGGGGCCGGCCAGATAGCGCGCCTGATCGCCTTCGGGCGGATGATGGGGCGCCTGGTCCCGGGCTGAGCCGGGACCGGCGCCGTCTCCCCGTCGTCCGGTTACCCCGCGAGTCCGGCGTGCTCCAGCGCCTCGACGCCCGCGCGCAGCGCGGCGACCCGCTCGTCCAGGGTGAACCCGGCCGGGGCCAGGGTGAGCGTGGTGACACCGGCGGCCGCGTAGGCCTGCATCCGGTCGGCGATCCGCTCCACGGAGCCCAGCAGGGTGGTGGAGTCGATGAGTTCGCGCGGGATCGCGGCCGCAGCGCCGGTCTTGTCGCCGGACAGGTACTTGTCCTGGATCTCGGCGGCCTCCTTCTCGTACCCCATGCGCTGCGCGAGCCGGTTGTAGAAGTTCTGCTCGCGGCTGCCCATGCCGCCCACGTACAGGGCGGTGTAGGGGCGGAAGAGGTCGGCCAGCGCGTCCACGTCCTCGCCGACGGCGAGCGGCACGGTCGGGCAGACGTCGAAGCCCTCCATGGTCTTCCCGGCCTTCTCGCGGCCCGCCCGGATGTGGCGGAGCGCGGTGTCCTCCAGGTGGGCGGCGGAGGGGAAGATCAGCAGCGCGCCGTCGGCGATCTCGCCGGTCTGCTCCAGGTTCTTCGGGCCGATCGCGGCGATGTACAGCGGGATGCGCTCGCGCACCGGGTGCACCGTCAGCTTGAGCGCCTTGCCGGGGCCGCCGGGCAGCGGCAGCGTCCAGTGCTCGCCCTCGTGGCTCAGCCGTTCCCGGGACATCGCCTTGCGGACGATGTCGACGTACTCGCGCGTACGGGCCAGCGGCTTGTCGAACCTGACGCCGTACCAGCCCTCGGAGACCTGCGGGCCGGAGACGCCCAGACCCAGCCGGAAGCGGCCGCCGGACAGGGAGTCGAGGGTGGCGGCGGTCATCGCCGTCATCGCGGGCGTACGGGCCGGGATCTGGAAGATGGCCGAGCCGACGTCGATGCGCTCGGTCTGCGCGGCGACCCAGGACAGCACGGTGGGCGCGTCCGAGCCGTAGGCCTCGGCGGCCCAGCACACGGAGTAGCCGAGGCGGTCCGCCTCCTGCGCCACGGCGAGGTTGTCGGCGTCCATCCCGGCGCCCCAGTAGCCGAGGTTGATCCCGAGCCGCATGGCGATCCCCTTACCGATGAGTAACGTCCTTGTTCCCCGGACCTTATCGCTCCGGGCGCGCGCCGGCGCCTGTCGGGTACGTCACTCCTGCCCAAAGGTCCCGGACGACCAGTAATCTCACCCCTCATGGAGCAAAGGCACCTCGGCCGTACGGGACTGCGCGTGTCCAGGCTCGGGCTCGGCACACTGACCTGGGGGCGCGACACCGGCGAACTCGACGCCGCCGACCAGCTCAAGGCCTTCTGGCAGGCCGGGGGCACGCTCGTGGACACCGCCGACGTGTACGGGGACGGCGGCGCCGAGTACCTCCTCGGCCGGCTGGTCGAGGACCTGGTGCCGCGCTCGGACCTGGTGATCGCCACCAAGGCCGGCAGCGTCCCCGACCCCTACCGCCGCTTCGACGCCTCGCGCGGCCATCTGCTGGCCGCGCTGGACGCCTCCCTGGAGCGGCTCGGCACCGACTACGTCGACCTGTGGCAGGTGCACGCGTACGACGCGGCCACCCCGCTGGACGAGACGCTGCAGGCCCTCGACCTCGCGGTGAGCTCCGGCCGCGCCCGCTACGTCGGGGTGTCCAACTTCTGCGGCTGGCAGCTGGCCAAGGCGGCCACCTGGCAGCAGGCCGTGCCGGCGCGCACGCCGCTGGCCAGCACCCAGATGGAGTACTCGCTGCTGCAGCGCGGCATCGAGCGCGAGGTGCTGCCGGCGGCGCTGGACCTGGGGGTCGGACTGCTGCCCTCCTCACCGCTGGGCCGCGGGGTGCTGACCGGCAAGTACCGGCACGGGACGCCGCAGGACTCCCGCGGCGGCTCCGAGGACATGGCGCCCTTCGTCGCCCCCTACCTCGACGAGACGGCCCGGCTCATCGTGGACGCGCTGGCCATAGCGGCCGACGGGCTCGCCGCCAGCCCGCTGCAGGTGGCGCTCGCCTGGGTGCGGGACCGCCCCGGCGTCACCGCGCCGATCGTCGGCGCGCGCAACGCCCGGCAGCTCGCGGCGGCGTTGTCAGTGGAGACCCTTAGTCTTCCGGATGAGATCTGCCAGGCGCTGGACGACGTCTCTGCGCCGGTGCACCGCTATCCGGACCACGACTGGAGCACGCTGTGATCGGGCCCCGACCGTAGTCCGCCGTACAACGGAGGCCACCGTGACCGAGGACCGCGACGACCGCGAGGACGGCGCCCGCGAGGACGGCGCCGAGCCGCAGGAGGCCGCCGGCGAGGAGACCGCGGCTCCCCGGCGGCCCCGGCCGTCGACCGAGGGCGTCGGTACGCAGCTGCCCGCCGAGCTCACGGACCTGGCCGCGGCGGTGCGGGCCATCGAGCGCGGTGAGCGTCCCGCGGCGCCGGCGAGGAGCGGCGGGCCCGCGCGTCCCGCGGCGCCGCGCCCCGCTGCCGCCCCCTCCCCCGCGCCGGCCCCTGCTGTGCGGCCTGCGCTGCCCGCGCAGCTCAGCGGGGACGCCGTGGCGGCCGCGCGGACGGTGCTGGCGGCGGGCGGCGCTCCGGAGAGCCTGGCCGAGGCCGCCGTGGCGGCGCTGGGCGAGCGGGCCGGGGAGGCGCTGCGCGAGGACCCGTGGCAGGTTCTGGCGCTCGCCGGGGTCCGGGTGGAGCACGCCGACGGTTTCGCCAAGACGCTGCTCGGCGGCGAGGGCGGCCCCGGCGACGAGCGGCGGGTGCGCGCACTGGTCGTGTGGCTGCTGGAGCGGGCCGCCGAGCGGGGCCACACCGCGCTCGAGTGGGGCACGCTCGGCGCGGCGCTCGGGCAGCACGGGGTCACCGATGCCGAGGAGACCCTGAAGGCGGCCGTGGCGGACGGCCTGGTGCTGGTCTTCCACGTCCCGGACGAGAGCGCCGGTGCCCGTCCGGCGGCCGGCGAGGAGGACGAGGAGGCGCCGGTGCGGCTGCTCCTCGGCCTGGACCGCTACGCGCTCGCCGAGGAGAGCCTCGCGGACGGCCTGAGCCGGCTCCTGAACACCTTCGAGGCGGACGGGTCGCAGGTCTGGGAGGGCGCGGCCGCCGCGGCCCCGTCCCCGTCCGCCGCGGCACTGGTCCGGGCGGTCGCCGGGAGTGGGCTGGCCGCCCACACCGGCTCGGAGGCGGCCCGCGATGAGCCGGCGGCGCTGGTGGCGGCCGCCCGCTCGCTGGGACTGCGGGCCTGGGCCGTCGCGGCCACCGAGGACGGCAGGCGACGGCTGGCCGGGTCCGTGGACGCGGAGGCGACCGCCACCCTCGCCGGGCTGCTCTCGGGCCGTGAGGGCCCCGGCCGGGACGAGGACGGCGCGCTGGCGCTGGACCTGCTGGCGGTGCTGGACGCGCCCCAGCTCGACGTGGAGACGGCCGCGACCCTGGTCGAGTCCGTGCCCGACGGTGCGCGCCTGGTGCTCTCCGGTGATCCGGCGGTGCTGTGGTCCCACGGACCCGGCCGGGTCTTCGCCGACCTGCTGGCGGCGAAGGTGTGCCCGCAGGTCGCCTCGCGCACGCCCGACCCCGGCCCCGTCGGCGAGCTGGTCTCCGGGATCGGCTTCGGCGAGCTGGCCACCGTCGACGCGCCCGGGAAGGAGGTCGTGATCGTCCCGGTGCGGGACGCCGGCGAGGCCGTGCACCGCACGGTCCAGCTGGTCGTGGACTCCGTGCCCCGGGTCATCGGCGTGCCCCCGGAGGAGACCCAGGTGATCACCCCCGGGCACGGCGGTGCCGCCGGCACCCGGGTGCTCAATGCCGCGCTCAAGGAACGTCTCAACCCCGGGCCCGGCCGGTTCGGCGGCTTCGACCCGGGTGACCGGATCGTGCACGCCCCGGCCGCCGGGACGGCCGTGCCGGGCACCGTCGTCTCCGCCGACGCGGAGGGGCTGCGGCTCGACTGCGGGGGCACGCCCGTGGTGGTCGCGCCCGACGCCGTGCCGGCCGAGGTGCGGCACGGCTGGGCGGTCACGGCGCACCAAGCGGCGGGCCGCCGCTGGCCGGCCGCCGTCGTGGTCCTGCCGGGGGACGCCGCGGAGGTGCTGACCCGGGCCTGGGTCTACACCGCCTTCAGCCGCGGGGAGCGCCATCTGTCCGTGGTCCAGGGCGTCGAGCAGGCGCTGCCCCACGCCGTGGCGGAGGTCCCCGCGCGGGAGCGGACCACACGTCTGCGCGACATCCTGCGCGAGCAGGCCGCCGCCGCGGCCGCGGAGTGATCCACGGCGCGGGCCCGGGGAGGCTTCACCGGGCCCGCGGCGGAGCCGCGCGGACGCCGGATCAGGCCAGCCGGTCGAGCTCGTCCGCGTCGGCCTCGTCGTCGTAGACCGCGCTGACGTCGAAACGGCAGAGCAGGAACCGCGGGTCCGCCTGTTCGAAGGGGGCGGAGAGCCACTCGCCGGGCTCGGCGGGCCCCGACGCGGTGACCCAGAGCGTGGAGTCGCCCTCCTCCAGACCGAACTCCTTGTGGCGCTCGGCGATCTCGTCGGGCTCGAACTCCCCGAAGAGGGCGCCCACCGCCGCACCGATGTCCCCGCCGCCGGCCGCGGCGGAGTCGGAGACCCGTTCCGCCTGCCGGCGCAGCCGCTGCGGGTCGGCCACGGTGTAGTCCCGGCGGATCAGCACGCTGATCGCGCCCGGTTCCTCGGGCCCGGAGTACTCGGGAAGGGTGTCCCCGAGCGGCACCTCGAAGGGTGTGACCTCGTCGTAGGTGTCGTAGAGCAGCTCGTCGTAGGCCTCGGCGGCCGAGGCGAGGCCCTCGAAGGCCTGGTAGACCGCGGGATCGTCCTCCCCGGTGCGGTTCTCGATCGCGTCCAGGTGGCGGTCCAGCGCGGCTTTCACCGCCTCGACGGCGGCTCGTACCTCGGCAACGGTGGGCTGCGCGGCATCAGACATGCAGAAGACGCTATCCGTACCGAGGCGTTCCCCGCACAATAGATGCGATGCCTGAATACGAATTCAGAGATGTGTACGTGCCTCGGGGAGTCTCCCGCAAGGAGGCTCAACGCCTGCTGACCGACCACGCCGAGTACGGTCACTGGGAGCTCGACCGGCTCCGCCTCTACCCGGACGGCAGCCGCAGGGTGCGGTTGCGCCGCCGGATCATCCGGCAGATACGCGCCACCTGGTGAGGTCACCCGAACGCGGAACGGGGCCCCGCGAAACGCGGGGCCCCGAAGGGGTGAGACCGTGACGCTCAGTTCTTGACCGCGCGGGCGCGGCGGAAGAGCACCGCACCGCCCAGCAGGAGACCGGCGCTGGTCAGCAGGCCCGTGGCGATGTCGCCGGCACCGGTACGGGCCAGGGACGGACCGCCGTGGCCCATGGACTGCGGCTGGTTGCCACCGCCGCCGCCACCGCCGCCACCGCCACCGCCGCCACCGTTGTTCTCCTTGCCCGGCTTGTGGCGGTTGCCGTGGTGCTCGGGCTTGTGGTGGTGGCCCTTGCCGCCCTTGTGGTGGTAGTAGCCACCGGTGTTGGCGCAGGTGTTGCCCACCGCCGGGTTCAGGATCCCGATGACGTCGATCGTGTTGCCGCAGACGTTGACCGGGATGTTGATCGGCGCCTGGATCACGTTGCCGGACAGGACGCCCGGGGAGCCGACCGCCGCGGCGCGGGCCGAGGCGCCGCCACCGTGGCCGTAGCCGTCGTCACCGTAGCCGCCGTGGCCCTTGCCGCCGCCGTAGCCCTTGCTGCCGCCCTGGCCGTAGCCCTTGCCGCCGCCGTAGCCCTTGCCGCCACCCTTGCCGTAGCCGCCGTCCTTGTCGCCGTAGCCGCCGCTGGCCTTGCCGCGGTAGCCGCCGCTCTCCTTCTTCCCGTAGCCCTTGCCCTGGCCGTAGCCGTGGCCCTTGCCGTGGTCGATGGAGCCGTTGACGCAGGTGTTGCCCGCCGCCGAGTTGAGGAGCCCGACGACGTTGACGGTGTTGCCGCAGGCGTTGATCGGAATGTTCACCGGCGCCTGGATGGTGTTGCCGGACAGAACGCCCGGAGAGCCGGCGGCGACCCCGGACGCGGTGGAGTCCGCGTAGGCCATACCGCCGGTGACGGCGAGCACGCCGCCTGTCGCGACTGCAGTGAGCAGCCCCTTTTTCGCGACTTGTCGCATTGAATGTCCCTGCCTCTTGCTTTTCCGATACGGAAACCGGCGGACTGTCGCCCGCCGGGGGAATGAATGACCCCCCGGGGCCGGATGACCGGTGTCCCACCCCTAGCCGGTGCGGCGGCCCCGGAACGCGGAGATGGCGCATCCGGGGCCGCCGGGATCAGGCCTGCAGCAGTGCGGCCCGCCGCGACGTCAGTTGTTGAAGCAGGCGTTGCCCAGGGCCGGGTTCAGCAGCCCCACGATGTTGATCGTGTTGCCGCACAGGTTGACCGGGATGTTGACGGGCACCTGGATCACATTGCCGGAGAGGACCCCCGGGGAACCGACGGCGGCGGCCTGAGCGCCGGAGTCGGCGACGGCCACGCCGGCACCCGCAGCCACGAGCCCACCGGTGACAGCGGCAGCAGCGACGACCTTCTTGATCATTTTTCCTCCTTGTTGGCAAAACGGCCCCAACCTCGGACCGCACACGAACCAACGACCAGGGAGGAGGCGCGCTACTGCCGCCAGGATTCATTCACTCTTTTCGGCTAAGCGGCAAGAAATGTCGATGATGCGAGCGTCGTTTCAGCAGTTCGCGAGAAAACGGTCGAGAACGCGCACGCCGAACTTCAGTCCGTCGACCGGAACGCGCTCGTCCACGCCGTGGAACATCCCCGCGAAATCGAGCTCCGGCGGCAGTTGCAGCGGGGCGAATCCGAAGCAGCGGATCCCGAGGTCGTCGAAGGACTTGGCGTCGGTCCCGCCGGACAGGCAGTACGGCACCGCGCGGGCGATCGGGTCCTCGGCCTTCAGCGCCGCCTGCATGGCGTCGACCAGGGCGCCGTCGAAGCTGGTCTCCAGCGCCTTGTCCGAGTGCACGTCCTCGCGCTTGACCCGGGGGCCGAGGATCCGGTCGACGTCGGCAAGGAACTCCTTCTCGTGTCCCGGCAGGAAGCGCCCGTCGACGTGCGCGGTGGCCTGACCGGGGATGACGTTCACCTTGTAGCCGGCGCCCAGCATCGTGGGGGCCGCGGTGTTGCGCAGCGTGGCCCCGATGATCTTGGCGATGCCGCCAAGCTTGGCGAGCGTCGCGTCCATGTCCTCCGGGTCGAGCTCGGTACCGAGGGCGTCGCCCAGCTCGTCCAGGAAACCGCGCACGGACTTGGTCACCCGCACCGGGAACTCGTGCCGGCCGAGCCGGCCGACCGCCTCGCAGAGCTCCGTGATGGCGTTGTCGGTGTTGGTCATGGAGCCGTGGCCGGCGGTGCCGTCCACGGTGAGCCGCATCCAGTGCATGCCCTTCTGGGCGGTCTCGATCAGGTACAGGCGGACGTCCTCGTTGACGGTGAAGGAGAAGCCGCCGACCTCGCCGATGGCCTCGGTCACGCCCTCGAAGAGCCCGGGGTGCCGGTCGACCAGGTGCCGCGCCCCGTAGACGCCGCCCGCCTCCTCGTCGGCGAGGAAGGCCAGCACGATGTCGCGGGGCGGCCGGCGGCCGCTGCGCAGCATGTCGCGCACGACGGCCAGGGTCATCGCGTCCATGTCCTTCATGTCGACCGCGCCGCGGCCCCAGACGCACCCGTCGGCGATCTCGCCGGAGAAGGGGTGGTGGGTCCAGTCGTCCGCGTTCGCGGGGACGACGTCGGTGTGGCCGTGGATCAGCAGGGCCGGACGGGACGGGTCCTCGCCGGCGATGCGGGCGACGGTGGAGGCCCGCCCCTTGTGCGACTCGAAGATCTGCGGCTCGAGGCCGACCTCGGCGAGCTTCTCCGCCACGTACTCGGCGGCAGCCCGCTCACCCGGCCCCGAGTGGTCGCCGTAGTTGCTGGTGTCGATCCGGATCAGGTCCCGGCAGAGGCCGACGACCTCGTCCTCTCCGGTGGTCGTACGGGCAGCCGGGTTCGACTCACTCACGCTGTCTCCTTCGTTCGTCGGTCCCGGCCATCCTCCCCCGCACCCTCCTCGGCCCGCGAGGGCCCCTCGGCGGCCGTCACGCTCCCGTCACGGGAAGCGTGTGATCGGGGACCTCCGGATGTTTGCTATTGTTTTCCACGTCGCCGGGCCGAGTGCCGGGCGGCGAACACCTTGTCCGGGTGGCGGAATGGCAGACGCGCTAGCTTGAGGTGCTAGTGCCCTTTATCGGGCGTGGGGGTTCAAGTCCCCCCTCGGACACCATGCAGACGACTGTGGGCG
>NZ_JBHYMQ010000097.1:0-20297 GCF_042742985.1 Streptomyces sp. NPDC058864
GCCGTGATCACGGCCCCGCCCACCGGCGCTTTTCCGTACTGCCCCGCGGGCGCGGCGCACGGGCATCACGGGCACGGGCCGGCGGCCCGGGCCGCGTCCAGCGGCCACAAAGAGGCCCACAGCCCCATCTCGACGCCGTCCCGGCAGCGCCGGGCAAGCCCCCCGACGGGACGGCCACGGCCCTGGACGGCCCCAGGACGGCCCACCGTATGACCGCGCCGTCAGGGCGTTCCGGGACCTTCCGGGACCTTCCGGGGCCTTCCGGGGTCGGCTGGGCGGAGTGGCGGGTACGGGCGGTGGCCCAGGTGGTCCCGCGGGCCACCGTCAGGACTGCGGGTAGGCCGAGGTCGACGACGGCGACGCCGGGCAGGGCCGCGATGTGCTCTGCGGTGCCAGATCCGCGCAACCGATCTGCCCCATCTGCACTCCTTCGCCCGGAATCTGGTGCGAGACCGGGACGCGGTGATCACCGCACTCACGCTTCCATACAGCAACAGCCCCACCGAAGGCATCAACACGAAACCCAAGCGGATCGCACAACAGATGCACGGACGAGCAGGCTCCACCCTCCTTCACCACCGCATCCTCCTCGGATAGCAGCACACCCTGCCACCACCGAATACGAGAAGAGCCGTTCGATGAACAGACCCGATACCGCCTACACGGGCGACCAGAACGAGGAATCCGCCCCAAGGGGCCGGGGCGTGCGGGCAACCACCGTCATGTGACGGTCGATTGCCTCGCCACCGCGCGCCTAGCGTGTTCTCCCGTCAGGAACTCGATGAACAGGGGATTCCCATGGCGTGGCGCGGGGCTCGTTCCGCGACGGGGCGGGCGATGGTCGGCCGCCCCGCCGAACGCGAGGCGATCGCACGGCTGCTCGAAGCGGTGCGGGAGGGACTCAGCGGCGTCCTGGTGCTCGTGGGCGAGGCCGGGATCGGCAAGACACGGCTGCTGGACCACGCGGCGGCCGAGGCCACCGGCGTCGCGCTGACCCGGCTGGTGGGCGTCGAAGCCGAAAGGCCCCTCGGCTACGGCGCGCTGCACCGGCTCCTGCGGCCGCACCTCCACCGCGCCGACCGGCTTCCCGCCCGGCAGCAGGACGCCCTGAACGGCGCGTTCGGCCTGACCGACGCGTCACGCCCGGACCGGTACCTCGTCGGTCTGGCGACCTTGACCCTGCTGTCCGACGCGGCGTCGGAGCTGCCGATGCTGTGCCTGATCGACGACGTCCACTGGCTCGATCCCGAGTCGGCCGCAACACTGGCGTTCGTCGCCCGGCGGCTCCACGCCGACTCCCTGGGCCTGATCTTCGCGGCCAGGGACGGCCTCGGCGACCGGGGACTGTTCGACGCCCTGCCCTCCCTGCAGGTCGGCGCGCTGCCCGCCACCGACGCCCGGGAGGTACTGGCCCATGCCGCCGCCGGGCACCTGGACCCGGCCGTCGCCGACCGGATCGTGACCGGCACCGGCGGCAACCCGCTCGCCCTCGTCGAACTGGCCACACACCTGGCCGCCGAGCAACTGGCCGGAGTCGCACCCCTGCCCGAACCGCTCCCGGTGAGCAGGCTACTGGAGGAGCACTTCCGGCAGTCCGTGACCGCGCTCCCACCCGACACCCGGACGCTGCTCCTCCTCATGGCGGCAGCGCCCACCGACGACATGGCGGTGGTCCGGCACGCCGCGGGCGCGCTGGGCCTGCCGGCCGGCGCAGTGGCCGCGGCCGTCGAAGCCGGCGTGCTGGAACACGGGCCCGGCGCCGGATTCCGCCACCCGCTCATCCGGTCCTCCGTCTACGCGGCGGCTTCCGGGGACGAGCGGCGGCGGATCCACGCCGCCCTCGAAGCGGCCAGCGACCCGGCCCGCATTCCCGACCGGCGCGCCTGGCACCGTGCCGAGGCGGTCCTCGGCACCGACGACGCGGCGGCCGCGGACCTGGAGGCCGCGTCGGACCGGGCGCGGGCCAGGGGCGGCTACTCCGCCGAGGCGCTGTTCCTGTCCAGGGCGGCCGAACTCACCACCGAGCCGGCCAGACGTGCCGAGCGCTACCTCGGCGCGGCCCAGGCCCATCTGGCCTCCGGCGACCACGCCGCCGTGAACCCCCTGCTCGACCTCGCGCTTCCCGCCCTCGACCGGCCCTCCGCCCGCGCCCGTGCGCTGCGGATCCGGGCCTCGGCCGAGCTTTTCGACACCCGCAACGACCGCGTCCCCGCCATGATGCTCGACGCCGTGGCCGAACTCGGCGACGCCGATCCCCGCATGACCCGGGAGCTGCTCTACGAGGCCATGCACGCCGCCGTCATCGCCCAGAACACCCTGCACCGCACGACCTTGGCCGAGGTGGCCAAGGCCGTGATCGGCGCCTCCCACGACCAGGACGCCCCGGACTGGAGCCCCGACCGGCTGATCGAGGGCCTGGCCCTGCGTACCGCCTACGGCTACGAGAGCAGCGTCCCGGTGATCCAGGAGGCCCTGGCGGGGCTCCGCGGGTCGGCCGAACTCCACGACATGGCCAGCCCGCTCAGCATCATCGTGGGCCTCGTGGCGGGCGACGTGTGGGACATCGACGCGTACGCCGGGATCGTCGGCCGGCTCGCCGCCGAGAACCGCAGCCAGGGAGCGCTGTACAGCCTCACCCTGTCCCTGACGGTCCAGGCGTACACCGAGATCTGGAACGGGCGGCTGGCCACGGCCGACGCGCTCCTCGCCGAGGCCGACGACTTCGCCGCGGCCATCGGCCTGGCGACCCAGGGCGATCTCAACAAGGCCCTGCTGTACGCGTGGATGGGCAAGGAGAGCGAGGTGCGCGCCGTCGTCGCGACGATGGACGCCGTCGCCGCGGAGTACGGACTGGGCATGCTGCGCCAGCTGGCGCTCCACGCCCGGTGCATTCTCGCACTGGGCATGGCCCGCTACGACGAGGCGCTGCGCCACGCGCTGCCCGCCTACGAGGAGGACTTCCCGTCGGAGGGCAACCTCATGCTGCCGCTCCTCGTCGAGGCCGCCGTCCGCGCGGGCGACCGGCCCACGGCGGCCCTGGCGCTCCAGCGGCTCGAACACCGCGCGCGGCTGGCCGGGACGCCGTGGGCACTGGGGCTCCTAGCCCGCTGCCGGGCCCTGACCGAAGAGGGCGCCGACGCAGAGAAGTGGTACCGGGAGTCGATCGACCTCCTGGGCAGGGTCCCCCTGGCCGCCGAACACGCCCGGTCCCGGATGCTGTTCGGTGAGTGGCTGCGGCGGCGCAAGCGCCGCGCCGAGGCCAGGGACCACCTGCGAGCCGCGTACGAGTCCTTCGCCGCCTGGGGCGCGGCGCTGTTCGCCGAACGGGCCCGGATCGAACTCCTCGCGACCGGGGAGAAGGCGCGCCGGCGCGTACCGGAGACCAGGTCCGATCTCACGCCCCATGAACGGCACGTGGCACTGCTGGCCGCTTCGGGACTGACCAACGCCGAGATCGCCTCCCGGCTGTTCATCACGACCTCGACGGTCGAGTTCCACCTGAACAAGGTGTTCCGCAAGCTCGGCATCACCTCGCGCCGGCGGATCGCCGCGGCAATCGGTGAACCGACGACAGGCTGATCCCCGCCCGGCCGCAGCCGTCGTGGCTCCGGGCCCCGGTCGCGCGGCCGGGCGGCCGGGCGGCCGGGCGGCCGGGCGGCCGGGCCGCGATCCGGACGCAGGTGGACATGCGGCGCCATCGACCGCATGATCGATTCTTGTGAGCACCACCGACAACCGGCGTCTCGTCGGCCGCGACGACGAACTGCGATCCCTGTTCGGGCACCTGGACGCGGTCGATTCCGGAGGTCGTGCGATCGGGCTGTTCGGGGAGCCCGGGGTGGGCAAGAGCGCGCTGCAGGCGGAGGTCGTGGAGCACGCGCGATCCACCGGGTTCACGGTGCTCACCGCGCGGGGCAGCCAGTCCGAGACGCACCTCCCGTTCGCCGGCCTCCATCAACTGCTGCGGCCCCTGCTCCCCCGCGTCGACCGGCTGCCGGCCCCGCAGCGCGACGCCCTGCTCGTCTGCTTCGCCATGAGCGACTCGATCGAGGTGCAGCCGTTCTTCACCTCCTTGGCGGTCCTGGAACTGCTCGTCGACGCGGCGGAGGAGAGCCCGGTCCTGGTCTGCCTCGACGACCTGCACTGGCTGGACCAGCCGTCGACCGACGTGCTGGCCTTCGTCTGTCGCCGGATCGCCGGTGAGCGGGTGATCGTGCTGTGCACGTCGCGACCCGAGGCCCCGCCGTTCGCCGACCCACACACGATCGCGTGGACGGAGCTGGACGGCATGGACGACGCCGCGTCGGCCGAGCTGCTGGACGCACGGGCGCCGCGGCTGCCGCCGGCCGTGCGCGAGCGCGTGCTGCGGCAGGCCCGCGGCAATCCGCTCGCCCTGGTCGAGTTCGCCGGCGCGCTGGAGTCGGGGCGGTACGCGTGGACCGAGTTCGACGAGGACCTGCCCATGACCACCCGCCTGGAGCGGGCGTTCGCCGTACGGGCCGAGCACCTCGACCCGGCCGTCCGCGCCGTCCTGACCGTCGCCGCGGTCGACGACGGCGACGACCTCGACGACGTCCTCGCCGCCGCGGGCATCCTCCACGGTTCGCCGGTCGACCTCGGCACGGCTCAGCCGGCCTTCGAGCACGGGCTGCTGACCGTGACCGGCCAGCGGTACCGCATCGCCCACCCGCTGGTCGGCTCGGCCCTGCGGCAGGGCATGCCGCCGGCCGCACGCCGGGAGGCGCACGCGGCGCTCGCGCAGGTGCTGACCGGTCATCCGGACCGCGCGGTGTGGCACCGGGCCTCCTCGGTGTCGGGACGCGACGAACGGATCGCGGCCGAGCTGGAACAGGCCGCCGGGAACGCCCGGCGCCGCGGTGCGATCTCCTCGGCCGCCGCGTGGCTCGAACGGGCGGCCGCACTGAGCCCGGACCCCCGGTCGCAGGCCGCACGCCTGCTGGGCACCGCCGAACTCGGCTTCCAACTGGGCCGGTTCAGCCACGTCGAGCAGATCAAGGCCCAGGTCGCGGGGATGACGCTCCGGCACCGCGACCGGTCGCGGCTGGCGTGGCTCGAAGGCGTCTTCCACGACGGCTCCACAGGTGAACCCGCGGAAGTGCGCCACCTGGTGGACCTGGCCGGGCACGCCACCGGCGAGAGGGACGTCGACCTCGCCATGCAGCTGCTGGTCGGTGCCGCCCGGAGAGTGTGGTGGCGCGATCCCGGTCCGACACTGCGGCACGAGATCGTCCGGGCCGCGGAGCGGGTGAACCTGCCGGCGCACGACCCGCGGCTGCTGGCCCTGCACGCGCTGTGCGGATTCCACGAGCGGACGCCGATGGTGGTCGAGCAGCTCGCCCGGTGGCCGGCGGACGCCGACGGGCAACCGGAACTCGCCGGCCTGCTGGGCATCGCCGCCTTCTGCACGGGCGATTTCCGGCACGCCGTCGGCTTCCTGTCCACCCCCGTCCGCGAACTCCGCGCCCAGGGCCGCATGAGCCTGCTCGCCGAGGCGCTCGCGATCCGGGCATGGGCCGAGGTCTACCTGGGGGTCTTCGACCCGGCGCGCTCGGCGGACGAGGCCATGCGGCTCGCCGACGAGACCGGCCAGTCGCTGTGGGCCGCGACCGCGCGCATCGCCGTGGCCCTGATCGACGCGGTGCGCGAAGGCTGGGACACACGCCACACCCTGCTCTCCGAGGCCGAGCACGTGGCGCTGCGCACCCCGAACGCCGCGTCGTCCCTGCTGGCCGGCGTGCAGCTGGCGCGGGGCGCCGCTGAACTGGGCGCGAACCGGCACGAGCAGGCGTACGGCGAGCTCCGCCGCATGTTCGAGACCGCCGATCCCGCGTTCCAGCGGATGCAGCAGGTGTGGGCGCTCGGCTACCTGGCCGACGCCGCCGTCCGCACCGATCGGCGGGCCGAGGCGAGAACCGCGCTGGCCTCCGTCGAGCGGCTCGTGGGTGCCTCCCCGCCCACGGGGGCGGCCATCGCCCTGGAGTACGCGAGAGCGGTGCTGGCCGACCGCGCGTCGGCCGATTCGCTGTTCCACGCCGCCAGGGACGGCGCGGCTGCCCCGATGCCGTGGCACCGCGCCCGCATCGACCTGGCGCACGGCTCGTGGCTGCGCCGGCAGCGACGTGTCCTGGAGTCCCGTGCACCGCTGCGGGCGGCACGGTCGGCGTTCGACGCCGTCGGTGCCCGCACCTGGGCGAACCTCGCCGACCAGGAGCTGCGTGCGACGGGCGAGCGCGGGTGGCAGCCCACGTCGAACCCGCGCGAACTGCTGTCGCCGCAGGAGACCCAGATCGCCGAGCTGGCCGCGCAGGGGCTGTCCAACCGCGAGATAGGACAGCGGCTGTTCCTGTCGCACCGCACGGTCAGCTCGCACCTGTACCGCATCTTCCCCAAGCTCGGCATCGCCTCCCGGGGCCAGCTGGCCGCCGCACTGACCCGCCACGGCGATCAGCCCTCCGCCGGCTGACACCCGCCGCCCGGCGGCGGGACCGCGCGGTGCCGCACGGTCCCGCCGTTCGGTGCTCACCGGTACGTGTCGGTCAGACGGTGGCCCGGGCGGCCGCCTCGACGAGGTCCGCGACGGCTCCCGGGTGGGAGACCGACACGGCGTGCGAGGCATCCCGTACCGTCACGGTGCGGGAGTGGGCACGCTGGGCCATGGCCCGCTCCGCGGCCGGCGGGATGGCCTGGTCGGCCCCGGCGACCAGGTACCACGACGGAATGGTCCGCCAGGCCGGTGCGCCGCTGGGCGCGGCCAGCGCGCCCACGGCCACCGGGCGCTGCGCGGCCGCCATCAGGCGGGTCTCGCGGGCCGGCACGTCCGCCGCGAAGACCTTCCGGAAGGCGGCGGGGTCGATGTAGGCGTCCTGGCCGCCGCCGGGGAACGACCGCACCACCAGGGACGAGGGCAGCCGGCTGCCCGGGTACTCACTGGTGATCCCCAGGGCGCTCTCGCCCTGGTCGGGCGCGAAGGCGGCGATGTAGACCAGGGCCCTGACATTGGTGTGGCCCGCGGCGGCATCGGTGATGACCGCGCCGCCGTAGGAGTGCCCGACCAGGACGACCGGCCCGGGGATGCTGTCGAGGACGCTGGAGACGTAGGCCGAGTCACCGGCCAGGTCGCGCAGCGGGTTCGCCACGCCGAGGACGGGGTAGCCCTCGCGCTCCAGGCGGGTCACGACCCCGTTCCAGCTGGAGGAGTCGGCGAAGGCGCCGTGCACCAGTACGACCGTCGGCTTGGCCGTGTGCGCGGCGGCGGGCGCCGGGGCGTGGAAGTGCGGCACGGCCTCGGAACTCGCCGGGACGGCCAGCAGGGCCGCGGCCACCAGCGCGGGGATCACCACGCTCCTGCGTCGCAGCAGGGCCCGTCCCGACGGCACCGGCAGGGTGTACTTCATGTCGGCTTCCCTTCTGGATGTCGGCAACTTATGGGGCGTCACAACGTCGGCGGCGGCCCGGTGACGCGCAGCTTGAAGGCCTCGGCCGAGCCCACGATCGACGCCAGGTCGAAGGCCGGCGGAATGTCCCTGGCGTCGGTCACCGGGACACCGTTGACCCTGAACCACTCCTCGATGCCGGCCGGGCTGAAGACGACGGCGAGCCGCGCGCCCTCGGAACGGACCAGGTAGCTGTGCGGCACGCCGCGCGGGCCGAAGGCGACCTGCCCGGGGATCAGGTCGTGGCGCTTGTCGCCGACAAAGAAGGACACCTCGCCGTCCAGCACGAACCAGAGCTCTTCCTCGTTCTCGTGCACGTGGTGCGGCGGCGCGTGGCCTATCGGGTCGGAGAACTCCATCAGGCTCATCGCGTCGCCGGTCGCCCGGCCCGGGAGCAGGATCCTGGCCTGCCCGCCGAGGAACCAGAACGGCTCGGTGTCGGTTGTGGCTTCGAAGCCGGGGAAACTCTTGATCACGATCGCTGCTCCAGAGGCGAGGCGGGGCGGTCGAGGAAACCGAGCAGCATGGCGGTCAGTTCCTCGGGGTGTTCTTCGTAGATCCAGTGACCGGAGTCGGGGATGGTCACCGCGGTGACGTCGGAGGCGTACCGCGCGACCTGTTCGCCCTCGGCGTCGCCGAGGCTGCCCGAGGCGCCGATCGCCAGCACGGGCATCCGCAGCAGGGTCTTCGCGAACTCCTCGTTGTCGCGGATGTCCTGCGGGAACACCCGGAACCAGGCGAGGCTCGCCTCGAGGTGGGCGGGGTCGCGCAGGTAGTGCGCGTACACCCGGATGTCGGCCGGGCTCACCGCTCCCCGGACGCCCTCGAACCCGCCGATGAATCCGGCGGTCCAGGCGACCTCCCGGCCCCTGATCATGTTCTCCGGCAGGCCGTCGGTCAGGTTGAAGAAGCCGAAGTTCCAGACGCCGGGCCCCTGTTCGGTCAGCGAGGGGATCGAGTAGATGCTCTTGTCCGGGATCGGCGCCTCGCTGAGGACCAGCTTCTTCACCGTCGCCGGGTACTGCGCGGCGTAGGAGTAGGCGACCATCGTTCCGATGTCGTGGCCGACGATCCGCACGTCACCGGCTCTGCCGAGGGACACCAGCAGCGCGTGCAGCTCGGTGGCCATCGTCTTCTTGTCGTAGCCGGAGGGCGGGGCGTCGCTCTGCCCGGCGCCGGGCAGATCGGGGGCGACGACCGTGTAGTGCGCGGCGAGTGCGGGCATGATGCCGTGCCACTCGTACCAGGTCTGCGGGTAGCCGTGGACGAGCAGCAACGTCGGCCCGTGGCCGCCGATGACGTAGTGCAGGCCGATACCGGCGACGCGGGTCTTGTGCTCGCTGAACCCCGCGGGCAACCGCTCGCCGGCGGACGAGGCCGACGCGGGGGCCGCGTTCGTGGTGAACGTCGTCACCCCCAGGGCGACGGCCACGGCGAGGGCCGCGCCGAGCAGGCGGCGGTTTCGGCGCGGGTTACCGCGCTCGCTTCCGCGTGGGTTTCCGGGCAGGTGGAATCTCACTTGGGCTCCAGAATCATCAGAGGGTGTCGGTCATGCCGCCGTCGATGAGGAAGTCGGCGCCGGTGACGTTGCCCGAGCGCCGGCCGGCCAGGAACACGACCAGGTCGGCCACTTCGGAGGGCAGGGTGAACCGCCCGGTGACCGCCTCGGCCGCGGCGGTGTCGGCGACGGCGTGCGGATCCAGGCCCAGGTTCGCGCCGACGGTCGCGGCCACCCCGTCCGCGCCCCGCCACAGCGCGGTCTCGACCGGCCCCGGGCTCACCGAGTTGACGCGCACGCCCTGCGGACCCACCTGCTTGGACAGCGCCTTGCAGAAGTTGGACAGGGCGGCCTTGGCGACGCTGTAGTCGATGACCAGCGGATCGGGAAGCCGGGCGTTGACCGAGGATACGGTGACGATCCGGCCGTCCCCGGTGTCGATGAGATGCGGCAGCGCGCTGCGGGTGGTGCGCACCGCGGCCATGAAGTTCACCGTGAACGTCCAGTCCCAGTCGGCGTCGGTCATGGCCAGGAAGCCCTCGACCCGCGGCCGCACCGCGCCGACGTTGTTCACCAGGACATCGAGCCCGCCGTGCAGCTCCACAGCGGCGGCCACCAGCGCGCCCGGACCGTCGGGAGTGGCCAGGTCGACCTCGACGACGGTGAGCTCCGCCCCCTGCTCGATCAGGTCGTCGAGTTCCTCCGTGCGCCTCCTGGTCCCGGCGACGACCCGGGCCCCGGCCCTGAGAAGGCCCTGCGTGATCGCCAGGCCGATGCCCCGGCCGGCGCCGGTGACCACCGCCCGCTGCCCCTCCAGGCCGAGGTCGTGGGAAGGAGGGGTCACCGCGAGCCCTCCAGGCCCTGCCGCCGCAGCCAGGACAGCGCCTCGTCCGCGATCTCGCGCCAGCCGCTGTCGATGGTCAGCGAGTGCCCGCGGTCGGGGAACGCCATGAAGTCGGTGACCGCCTCGGAGTGCCGGTACTGCTTGAGCGTGGCGCGGGTGACGGCCTCCGGGACGGTGTGGTCCTTGCCGCCGGACATCAGCAGCAGCGGGCCGCGCCCGGAGTTCCCGGTGTCGACCTTGGCCGGCGAGTGCGGGTTGAAGTTCGCCGCGGCGGCCTCGAACAGCGGCTTGCCCGGTGCGGGGATGGTCCACTGCGCGAACAGGGCGTCCGACTCCTCCTCGCTCACGGCGTTGCCGAACGCGAAGCGGAACTGCTCGGCGCTCAGGGACACCGCGCGGTGCTTGTTCGCCGGGTTCTTGAACACCGGCAGCGTCGACCGCAGCGCCGACAGCGGCAGCGGCAGGACCCCCTTGATCTGCGCCGCGTCGATGGCCACCGCGGCCGCGGCCAGGTCCTGGCCGAGCAGCTTCTGGGCGATCATGCCGCCGAAGGAGTGGCCGATGAGGATGGGCAGCGTGTCCAGGCCGCGGATGACGGACGCGTAGTGCTCGACGACGTCGTCGATGCCGTGGTCGGCGATGCTCTCGGGGTTCTGCCGGGCCTCCTCCACGGTGTCGGGGTCGCCGGGCCAGCCGGGCGCGGACGGGGCGTAGCCCTCGTCGCCGAACAGGTCGATCCACGGCTGCCAGGACGTGCTGTGCAGCCACAGGCCGTGGATGAAGAGGACGGGTGTGGGACTGGTCATGGCCGTCGGGCCTTTCTCGCGAGCGGAATTGATGGGTGGGCGGGCCCAGTCGGGACCGGGCGGAGGATCGGGAGCGAAGGTCGGGGCCCGAGTCAGGGGCCCGAGTCAGGGGCCCGAGTCAGGGGCCGGCGTCAGGGACGGGTGCCGAACGGGCCCAGCGTCCCGGCGTCGATGCGGAAGGACTCGACCAGGGCCGCCGCGTTGTCGAGCGTGAACACGTCCGCGGCCGCGAGGACCCCGGTGTACTTCGCGGCGACCGGTGCGGCGGCCTGCGCCGCCACCGCGTCGAGATAGGTCTTGAAGATCGCCCACGAGTTGCCCTGCGGGCCGTACTTGTCGAAGTAGGGCGTGGGGTCCAGGTTCATGGCGGCCCGGGTGGAGGCTTCGAGGTCGGCCATGTAGGCGCGCTGGAGGTCGCCGTCCGCGCGCACGCCGAGCCGGCCGAGGTGACCGCCGACCAGGGTCCGCCACGGGTACCCCATGGCGATGTCCTGCGCCCGCAGCCAGGCCGGGATGTCCTGGGAGACCGCCAGGTTCTTGAACGGCACCCAGCCCGGATACAGGATGTCGACGACCATCAGCGTCCTGTGCTCCGGCGCGTGGACGAAGATGTTGTCCGGGGAGTGGTTCGGGCCGTGGTAGGCCAACTCCAGCCGCTCCCCGCCGACGTGCAGTGTGTAGCGGTCCTCGAAGGTGACGGTCGGCGCCGGGCGGTTCGGGTCGGCGGCGCGCAGCAGCAGGCGCCGGCACTCGGCATGTCCGATGCGCACGACGTCCTTGCCGAAGATCGACGAGGCGCCCACGTGGTCGGCGTGCGAGTGCGAGTGGACGAGGTGGGTCACCTTTGCCGGACGGCCGTTGGCCCGTGTCACCTCCGCAATCGCCCGCAGCAGGTTGTGGCCGATGGTCGGAGGGGCGTCGACCAGGACGACGCCTTCCCTGGTGCTGAGGAACATCGCCTGGTAGAAGCCGTCGGTCACCCAGTACAGGTGTCCGTCGATCCGGCCCACGAAGTAGCCCGCGTCGTTGATTCTCGGCCCGGTCGCGGCGGGCGGGACGGGCGCGAAATCAGGAAGCCCGGGGGTGTCGGCCGCGGCGGCCGCCGTGCCCCCCAGGGCCCCGCCGGCGAGCGCGGCGGCCGCGGGCAGCACGGCCGCCGTGCGCAGCAGGGAGCGGCGGTTCGCCGCGGCATCCCAGAATGTCGTCTTCATGACCGGCCTTTCAGGATCAGGCGATCGCGGCGGACGTCTCCCCGGCCGGGCCTGGGGCTCGGCAACGACATCGATGTCAGCGGAGTTCCTCGCGATCATGTGCACGACCGCCAGGACACCACCGGGCCGGGTCCCTTCGAATCGAGGAAAGACCCCTGTCCCGGAACGCCCCGGCCGCTCGGCACGGCCTGGGGACCGGCCCCGGTGCGAAGCCGGGATGTGCCGTGGCGAAGTCCCCTCCGGGGCGTACCCGCGGCGACGTGAGGTGGGCGATGCCTCGTGCGAGGCAGCCGGCCCCGGCCGTACGCCACCTGCTGGACCTCCGCACCGCTCAACATCGATGACCCGCTAAAGTCAGGCCGCGCGAAAGGGTGTCGCCGTAGAGCGGCAAGCATCCGGCGGGGAGAGCCAAGTGGTGTGCCGATGATGCGGGGCAATGTCGCCCACTGTTACTGCGTCAAGATCAAGGAGATCCAGCCGGAGTGTCCGAGATCGAGGAAGTGCAGGCGGCCTGGGGGCGGATCGTGCGCTGGCTCGGGGTCAACGCGCCGTCCACGAAAGAGGCGCTGCGCGGTCCGGCGACGGACGAGGACATCGCGGGTCTGCGCGACGCGCTGGGGTACGAGGTGCCGGACGTGCTCGAAGTCCTGCTGCGGGCGAACAACGGCAGCGGCGCGAAGGACACCACGCAGACCCTCCCCAACGGGCGCGTTGTACCGTTCAATCACCTGGATTCGGTGATCTTCCCGTTCAGCAAGGTGTACCTGGGGTGCGAGGAGATCATCGCGACCCGCGCCCGGCTACTGGACCTGGCACAGGAAGCCGAGGGCTACTGGCAGCCCCACTTGATCCCGGTCCTCTGGGACTTCGAAGGCGCCTACTACGGTTGTGCCCTGGACGCTTCAGGGTCCTCCGGAATCGGTGTGCTCCACTATGCCGAAGCAAGCCCGAACGAAACCGATCCGAAGGATTCCCTGGGCGAGCTGCTGACGTCGTTCGCCGACGGATTTGAGCGTGGCCACTGGGATGTGCAGCGCCCACAGGTGGTGAACGGGTCTCTCAGGTGGCGGGAGGAGTGACATCCGTTCCACGCAGGCAGCCACACACTGTGGAATCAACGCGACCAGCGCGTTCCCGGGTTCACGCCGGCGACCCGGCCGCCGGCGTTCAGGGCGGCGTCAGCAAGGGTGCCCATCAGGCCGAGTCGTCCGCCGCCGTAGAGCAGGTGGATGCCGCATGCCCGACCGGACGTTGGCTGTCGCTCAGCAGATCGCAGGGTCGTCGGCCCGCGCAGGTACGGCACACCGACGCAGGACCATGAGCGAGTCTTCCAAGGCCGCCACCATGGCAAAGGGAAAACGGTCGAGCTCAAGGCAGAGTGCAACGTCGTCAGGATGCACTCCCTGACGGACCCCCTCCGCAAGCTCGGCAGCGGCGCGCGACTCGGCAGCTCGGCGGAGGAACACGGAAGCGTCCGCCTCGGCGTCGGCCGACCTGCAAGCGATGTATTCAGCACACGCCACATCTTCATCGGCCTGTCCGTCTTCGCCCGTGACCACGAACGTGACGCTGTCGCTCCCGCGTGCCCGCAAGAACCGGGCGGTCGCCTCCGCCACGACGAAGCCGGCGCACAGCACGAGCGGTGCGTCCTTGACGGCAAGCGCGCCGACCGTCCCTGCGGTGGTCTTCTGCACAACGGTCCGTCCGCGAAGGTCAGCAGTCCGCAGCATGCCCGGAGAGTTGACCATGTCGAACCCAGCCGCGGGCGGACCGTCTTTGAGTGCCATCCAATCCGGGTGGCGGGTCTTCAGCGCCAGAGCGTCGTCCAGTGACTCGGAAAGAACGATCTTTTCCGCCCCCTGGGCAAAGGCCCAGGCAGCCACGGTGAAAGCACGCATGACGTCGACCACGACGGCCACGGACGGGGCCTCGACCAGCTCAGCGATACCAACGAATCGAGCGTCCATTCCAATCACGCCGGCGCAGTCTACTCAGGCCGCTGGACCGGGGCCGGGGCCGGCGCGAGGAATGCAGCGACCGCCCGTCCTCCGCCGCTTGTGTAATCCGGGTCGGTGTCCGGCTCAGTCCCTGTCGGCGGTGCCCGGAAGCCCAACCCGGCTTCCGGGCACCGACGTCGTGCCGTTATGAGGTGCTACGGGCCAGCCGGAGCGTCACCAGCTGGAAGGGTCGCAGCAGGAGTTCCACGGCGCCGTCGACCAACTCCGGGCTGGCCACGCCGGCCAGCGGTCGCTCCAGCAGGTCGGTCACGGTGACATCGGCCGCAGCGAAGTCCGGCCGCAGCCGTGCGGTCACCCTCCCGCCCCGCGACTCGTACACCCGGACGATCACATCGCCGCTCTCGTCGTCCGCGAGCTTGACCGCGCTCACGACCACCGCGTCGTTGTCCACGGTGACCAGGGGCTCAACCGCCACGGTGCCCGCCACGCGGCGCTCGGGGATGTTGATGCCGTAGCCCTCGGCGACGGCGTCGCCGATCGAGGCCCCGGGCACCAAGGCGTGGCGGAAGCGGTGCACACCCTGGTCGGTCTCCGGGTCGGGGAAGCGTGGCGCGCGCAGCAGCGAGACGCGCACGGTGGTGGTGGTCCCGCCGTCCTCGGTTCGTACGGTGCGTGTCACGTCGTGCCCGTAGGTGGAGTCGTTGACCAGGGCGACCCCCCAGCCCGGCTCCTCGACATGGACGAAACGGTGGTTGCACGCCTCGAACTTGGCCGCGTCCCAGCTGGTGTTGGTGTGGGTGGACCGGAAGACGTGTCCGAACTGGGTCTCGGAGGCGTATCGCTCGGCGTGGACGTCCAGCGGGAAGGCGGCCTTGAGGAACTTCTCCGTCTCCTGCCAGTCCACCTCGGTGTCGATGTCGAGGCGCTTGGCGCCAGGCGCCAGGGACAGCACCTGAGTGACGGTGGAGGAGCCGAAGCGGCGGACCACTCGTACCGACGCGGTGCCGTCGCCGGCTGGGACCAGCTCGTCCAGGTCGGTCAGGTCGGTGACGGTGTTGCGGTAGAACTCGTCGACGTCCCAGGCATCCCACTGGTTGGGGAAGTCGGGGTGGAGCTGCAGCAGGTTGGCCGCCGTTCCGGGGGCCACGGCCTCGCGGCGTGCGCTGTGGTCGAACGCGGAGACGACCAGGCCGCGTCCGTCGATCTCCACCCGCAGCAGGCCGTTGTCGAGGACGAATCCGCCGCCGTCGCGGGGAAGCGGTGCCGTGGCCGCAGCCGGGGTCACGGAGGCGGCGCCGCCGGCGGGCACGCCTGCACGGGTGTGCGGCGCGGCGTTGAAGACCAGTTCGCCGCCCGTGGCCGGGCCGGCGAGGGCGCGCTGCGCGGCGTCGATGATGCCGAGCAGTTCCTCGGCGACGGCGGCGTACGTGGCGCGGGCCTCGCGGTGCACCCAGGCGATCGAGGAGCCGGGCAGGATGTCGTGGAACTGGTGCAGCAGGACCGTCTTCCAGAGCCGGTCCAGCTGCTCGTAGGGGTAGCTGAAGCCGGTCCGCACGGTGGCGGTGGCCGCCCACAGTTCGGCCTCGCGCAGCAGGTGTTCGCTGCGCCGGTTGCCCTGCTTGGTCTGGGCCTGGCTGGTCAGCGTGGCACGGTGCAGTTCGAGGTAGAGCTCGCCCACCCACACCGGCGGGTCGGGGTACTCGGCCTCGGCCTTGGTGAAGAACTCGCGGGGGGTCTCCCAGTGGACCGTCGCAGAACCGTCGAGGTCGCGCATCCGGGCGGCCTTGGCGATCATCTCGCGGGTGGTGCCGCCGCCCCCGTCTCCCCAGCCGGTCGGCGCGAGGGAGTGCCGGGCCCTGCCCTTCTCCTTGAAGTTCCGCGCGGCGTGCGCGATCTCGCTGCCCTTCATCGAGCAGTTGTAGGTGTCGACGGGCGGGAAGTGGGTGAAGATCCGCGTGCCGTCGATGCCTTCCCAGGTGAAGGTGTGGTGCGGGAACTTGTTGATGGTGCTCCAGGAGATCTTCTGGGTGAGCAGCCACTTGGACCCGGCGGCCTTGATGATCTGAGGGAGGCCGGCGGCGAAGCCGAAGGTATCGGGCAGCCACGCCTCCTCGTTCTCGATGCCGAATTCCTCGAGGAAGAAGCGCTTGCCGTGCACGAACTGGCGGGCCATCGCCTCGGAGCCGGGCATGTTCGTGTCGGACTCCACCCACATGCCGCCCGCCGGTACGAAGCGTCCCTCCGCGACGGCCTTCTTGACCTTCGCGTAGACCTCGGGGCGGTGCTCCTTGATCCATGCGTACTGCTGGGCCTGGGACATGGTGTAGATGAAGTCGCCTTCGTCCTCGAGCAGGGCGGTCATGTTCGACGTCGTGCGGGCGACCTTCCGCACGGTCTCGCGCAGCGGCCACAGCCAGGCGGAGTCGATGTGTGCGTGCCCGACCGCGCTGATGCGGTGCGCGGTGGGCCGCGCGGGTACCGCGAGCACGTCTGCCAGCCGCTCGCGGGCGGCGGCCGCGGTGCTGTTGACGTCCTGCAGGTCGACGGCGTCCAGGGCGCGGCTGACGGCGCGCAGGATGTCGTGGCGGCGGTCGGAGTCCTCCGGGAGCTCGGCCATGAGCTCGCCGAGCACCTCCAGGTCCTGCACCAGCTCCCAGACGGTCTCGTCGAGAACGGCCAGGTCCATGCGGGTCAGGGTGTACTGGGGGTCGTCGCCGGCGGTGTCCTTGTCGCCGAGCTGCGTCGGCAGGAAGGGGTGGTAGTCGAGCAGGACCGGGTTGGAGGCCGCCTCGATGTGGAGCAGCACCTTCTCACCGCCCGTGGCCGGGGCGGCGATCCGCACCCACTGGTTGCGGGGGTTGAGGCCCTTCACCGGGCTGCCGTCGGGCCGGTAGACCAGGCCCTCGCACTGGAAACCGGGCATGTTCTCGTCGAAGCCGAGGTCCAGGACCGCCTCGACGGTCCGCCCGGCCCACGCCTCGGGGACGGTTCCGGAGACACGGAACCAGCTGGTGCCCCAGGGGGCGCCCCAGCGGTCGCCGACGGCGATCGGCTCGACGGGGGCGGTCAGGCCCTCGGTGACCGGTACCGGCTCTCCCGGTGCGGTCCAGACGGCGACCTCGAGCGGTGTCGACTCCGGGTAGAGGGCGGGCCGGATGCGTTCTTCGAGGACGCGCTTGAGGCGGGCCTCGACCAGCTTGCGGTCGTCGTGCATGGGGTGGCTCCTGTGCGGGTGGGGCGGAAGGGTGGACGGTACGGGGGGCGGGCCGCGGGTCAGCGCACCTGGCCGGGCCGGACGACCTCGGTGATCCCGCGTGCGGCGAGGTGGGCGGCGTCGTCGGCACGGGAGGCGAGCACGGCGGCAGGGCGGACACCGTCGGCGGTGAGCCGGACGAACGCCTCGTAGAACGCGCCTCCGGGCGCGCATACGGAGCGGTCGGGGGCCGTCTCGTCGTCGCCGACGTCGACGGCGAGCGCGGTGGTGCGGGTCACCGGCGGCCGGTGCGGTTCGGCACGGCGCTCCCCCACGATCCTCCGGATCGCCTCGCCGGCCGGCTTGACCTTGCCCTCCGTGGTCAGCAGGCCGAGGGAGTACTCGAGTTCGGGGAAGTCGGCGAGGTCCCGGGAGACATCGTGCGAACACCACCAGGTGATGCCCCACACGTCCTCGCAGTCCAGGGCGTTCGCGACGGTGGCCTCGGTGAAGTCGGCGGCGTGCTCGGCCGGTATCAGGGGCGCGGGCGCGCCGACCTCCTGGAGCCAGACCGGGCGGTGCGGGTCGCCGGCCCATGCCTTGGACAGCTCGATGAGGTAGGCGGCGTGGTGTTCGGTGGCCGTTCCGGTGCGGCCGTGCCGCTGGGCCGTGCCGTTGAAGACCCACGAGTGCACGGCGGTCATCGCCCCCAGGTTCGCCGCGTGCGCGGGGGTGAAGGGGTGCCCGTCCAGGTACCAGGCGGCGTCGTAGGCGGCGTGCAGGTGCTGCCTGCCGGGGGCGGCGTCCTCGCATGCGGCGAGCACGGTCCGCAGCCAGGCGGCCGCCTGGGCCGGGGTGATCGGGTCGGGGTCGGGATGGGGCGGCCCGGAGAACTGGTTGATCTCGTTGCCGATGGTCATGCCGATGAAGTTGGGCAGGCTGTCCAGGGCGGCGGCCAGCGTGCTCAGGTAGGCGGTCTGGCCGGCGACGACGTCGGGGTCGGTGAAGATGTTGCGCCGGTGCCAGGTCTGGGTCCAGGAGGGCAGGAAGTCGAAGCTGGACAGGTGTCCCTGCAGTCCGTCCACGTTGACGTCGAGCCCGCGTTCGCCGGCGGCCTCGGCGAGCGCGACGAGCTGCTCGACGGCCCGGGACCGGATCAGGGAGCGGTTGGGCTGGAAGACCGGCCACAGCGGGAAGACCCGGACATGGTCCAGACCGAGGTCCGCGATCCCGTCGAGGTCCCTGCGCACCGCATCGAGGTCGAAGTCGAGCCAGTGGTGGAACCACCCCTGGCTGGGGGTGTAGTTGACGCCGAAGCGCGGTCCTTGAACGGGCATCGGAACGGGTGTCCTGACTCTTGTGGGGCCTGCTCCGCCGGGGCGGGGCAGTCGGATGGGGCGGTGCCGGTGTGTAGCTGCGAGGGCCGTACGGTCAGCCCTTGACGGCTCCCTCCCCGACGCCGCGGAAGAAGTACCGCTGCAGAGCGCCGAAGAGCACGATCAGGGGGGCCACCGCGATGATGGTCCCGGCGGCCACCAGGCGCTCGTCGTTGGCGAAGGTGCCGTGCAGGTAGTTCAGACCGACCGTCAGCGTGTACTTCGAGGGGTCGCTCAGCACCACCAGCGGCCACAGGAAGTCGTCCCAGGCGCCCATGAAGGCGAAGATCGCCACGACGGCCAGGGTGCCCCGAGCGGACGGCAGAGCGATCCGCCAGAAGCGCTGCCAGACGTTGGCGCCGTCCATGTACGCGGCCTCCTCCACCTCGTCGGGCAGGTTGCGGAACGCGTTGCGCATCAGCAGCACGTTCAGCGCGCCAACGGAGCCGGGGAGCAACACGCCGATCAGGGTGTTGTTCAGGCCGAGGTCACGTACGAAGGTGAACTGGGCGATGATCAGGCCCTCCACGGGCACCAGCATCGCCAGCACGAACGCCAGGAGGAGCGCGCGCCGTCCGCGGTGCTGCAGCCGGGCCAGGGCGTAGCCCGCGAGGGCAGCGCCGACGCAGTTGGTGACGACGCTGGACACCGCCACGGTGAGCGAGTTGAGCGCATAGTCCCACACCGGGATGGTGTCGGAGACGCGTCCGAAGTTGTGCAGCGTGGGCTGCTGCGGCAGGAACGAGGGCGGCGTGCTGAAGATGTCCTCGTGCGGGCCCTTCAGCGAGGTCGACAGCTGCCACAGGAACGGCCCGATGGTGATGGCGAGGACGGCGAGCAGCAGCAGGTAGCGCAGGACGAGTTCGGGGATCCGCACACGGCGGCCGTCGGCGTCCAGCACTCCGCGCCGCGGCCGGCGCCGGACGGCCGGCGTGCCGGCGGGAGCGGTCGGGGTTTCGGTGGCGATGGTCACGCATCCTCCTTCCGGTCGGCGCGCAGGGTAAGCAGCATCAGCGCGACCACGACCACGAAGATGACGACGGAGATGGCCGACGAGTATCCGACCCGCCCGGTCAGTCCGGTGCCGGTGCGCTGGACGAGCATCACCAGCGTGGTGTCCTCACCGGCGGGGCCGCCGTTCGGCCCGGCGAGGACGTACACCTCGGTGAAGACCTTGAACGCGGAGACCGCGGACAGTGCCGCGACCAGCACCATGGTGGAGCGGACGGCCGGGATGGTGACGGTGAGGAACCGGCGCAGGGCTCCCGCGCCGTCGACCGCGGCCGCCTCGTGCAGCTCGCGCGGGACGTCGGCGAGCGCCGCCAGGTAGATGATCATGTAGTAGCCCAGACCCTTCCAGATGGTCAGAGCCATGGCACTCAGCAACAGGGTCCACTGCTCGCCCAGGAAGTTGACCGGGCTCCCGCCCACCGCCGTGACGATGGAGTTGAGCAGGCCGCGGTCGTCGAGCAGCCACACCCAGATCAGGCCGACCACGACCACGGAGGCGACGACGGGCGTGTAGAAGGCGGCGCGGAAGAAGGCGATGCCGGGGATGCGCCGCTGCACGAGCAGGGCCAGCAGCAGCGGCAGGATGACCAGCGCCGGGACCACACCCGCCACGTACAGGGAGCTGTTGCGCAGCCCGATCCAGAACGCGTCGTCGTGGAGCAGGGCTCGGTAGTTCTCGAACCCGACGTAGCTGCCGCCGACGAGCGTCCGGCGGTCGGTCAGCGAGTTGTACAGGGTGCTGCAGAACGGCCAGAGGCTGAACGCGCACACCACGATCAGGCCCGGCGCGGCGAACAGCCACGGGCTCCACCAGCGGTGGCGGCGGATCCCGCGGGGGCGCGGCCGTCCGGAGCCGGAGCACCCGGCGGCCCCCGGCCCCGCGCCCCCCGCGCAGCCGCCCCCGGGGGGGGGGGTACGGATTTGGGAAGACCGGGAACACAAGGGG
>NZ_JBHYMQ010000097.1:20307-24783 GCF_042742985.1 Streptomyces sp. NPDC058864
CCGCACACCCCCCCGGCGCCCACCGCGGGGGGGGGGGCCCGCGGGGGGGGGGGCCCGCCGCCCGCCGGCCCCCCGCCCGCGCCCCGCGGCCCGCGGACCGCCGTCGATCGCGCCAGGGGCGGTCGAGGACGTCATGGCGTATCCCGGTCAGCTCTGGGCGAGGAGCTGGTTGGCTTCCTTGACAGCGTTGTCAAGCGCTTCCTTGGGGCTCTCCTTGCCCTGCAGCGCCTTGGCCACCTGGTTGCCGAGAGCGGTCTTCATCTGGTCGCTGAACTGCACCGGGGTGTAGTTCACGGCGTTGGCGAGGGACTTGGCCGCCGCGATCCGCACCCGCGTCTCGTCCGTGCCGTCCTCCTTCGTGAAGTACGGGTCCTTCAGGGCCCCGGCCGTGCTCGGGAAGATCGCGACCTGCTTGGCGAACTCCATCTGCCGAGTGTTGTCGGTGACGAAGTGGGCGAAGGCGATGGCGGCGGCCTTCTGCTTGGCCTTGGAGTTCACCATCATGCTCTGCACGTAGACGTTGACCTTGCCCGTGCTGGTGATCTGGTCGGTGATCCCGATGTTCTTGTAGAGCGTCGGCGCCTGCGTCTTGAAGTTCTTCAGGTCCAGCGCGCTGCCGGGGTTCATGGCGACCGCGCCGGTGAGGAACTTGTGACCGGCCGATTCGGGGGTGGCGGTCAGGGCCTGCGGGTCCAGTGCGTGCGCGTCGTACAGCTTCTTGTACTGCGTGAGCAGTTCGACGCCCTTGGCGTCGTTGAAGGTGAACGCGGTGCCGTCCTTGTTGACCAGCTGGGCCCCGTAGCGACCGAAGTCCTCGATGGTGGGCACGTTGGACAAGGTGGCCACCTTGCCCTTGCTGTTCTTGGAGATGGCGAGGGCGTCGGTGAACAGCTCGTCGTAGGTCTTCGGCGGCTTCTCGGGATCCAGCCCGGCCTTCTTGAACAGCGCCTTGTTGTAGAACAGCGGGCCGGTGTTGAGGTACCACGGGAAGGCGTAGGTGCCCTCCAGGCCCGGGACTGCGTCGGAGGACCAGGCACCGGGAAGGTACTCCGCCTTGTACTGAGCGGCGTCCTTGTCGAGGTCCAGCGCCAGGCCGGCCTTGGCGAGAGGGGCCAGCAGGTCGGGGGTGACGTTGACGACGTCGGGGAGGGTCCCGCCGGACGCGTCGGCGCTGAGCTTCTCCGCGTAGCCGTCGGCCGGCTGGTCGACCCACTTGACGTGGGTGCCGGGGTACTTCTTCTCGAAGTCGGCGATGACACCGTTGAAGTAGCCCGCGAAGTTGGCCTTCAGGTTCCAGGTCTGGAAGGTGATCGTGCCCGTCACCTTGCCCGACGAGTCGGAGGACACATCTCCCCCGCCGTTCCCGCAGGCGGAGAGGGACAACGTCGCGGCGGCGACGGCGGCGGCAGCTACCGCCTTGTAGGAGGAACGCACGGTGGACGGCTCCTTTGCTCGGACCTTGCGCGTGGATGACGACCCGGGGCCGGGCCAGCCGGGTGCGCACGTGGAGGAGACCATTCCAGCCGACGCGGGGAAAGTCAACGAATTCCTTGGAGGCTTCTTCTCGACCGGTACATATGCGCAGGTCAGAGCAGGTACGAGAGGAGTCTTGCACTCGCAACTAATGCGCTTTAGGATCCGTCTACTGAAGCGCTTTAGTTCCGCCCGTCGGTCCGAGTCGGAAAAGCGCGCGCGGGGCCGTACGATGTGTGCTCACGTGCAGGGAAGGGGACCACTCGCGGTGGCAGACGAGCAGCAGGGCAAAGGCGTGGCCGATGCGCCGGGGCACGGCCGTCCGACCGGGCGCCGCCGACCCACCATCAAGAACATCGCCCAGCGAGCGGGGGTGTCCGAGAGCGCTGCTTCGTTCGCGCTCAACGGCCGTCCCGGCGTCTCCGAGGCCACGCGCGACCGCGTGCGCCGCGTCGCCGAGCAACTCGGCTGGCGACCCAGCGCCGCGGCGCGGGCCCTGTCCGGCGAGGGGGCGGCGACGGTGGGCCTCGTACTGGCCCGGCCCGCCGAAACCCTGGGCGTCGACTCGTTCTTCCTGCAACTGGTCTCGGGCATCCAGGAGGTGCTGGCCCCGCGTCATCTGGGCCTGCTGCTCCAGGTGGTGGAAGACACCGAAGCCGAGTGCGGTGTCTATCGTCGCTGGTGGGCCGAGCACCGCGTCGACGGGGTACTGGTCGTCGACCCGCGCACTGACGATCCGCGCCCAGCCCTGCTCGATGAACTCGGCATTCCCGGCGTGGTGATCGGTGCCCTGCCGGAGTCCGATCCCGGTGCGCACCGCCGTCTGTCACAGGTGCGCGTCGAGGACGCGCAGGCCATGGCGGCCGTCGTCGGCCGCCTGCACGCCCTGGGCCACCGGCGCATCGCCCATGTCGCGGGCCTTCCGACCCTGGCCCACACCGCTCGCCGCATCGAGTCGCTCACGAAGGAGGCCGCACGCCAAGGGCTGGCTGCGGCACGGTCCGTGGTGACGGACTACTCCGACGCCGAGGGCGCCGCCGTCACACGCCGGGTGCTGCAGGAGCCCGATCCGCCTACGGCGATCATCTACGACAACGACGTGATGGCGGCGGCAGGTTGGGGGGCGGCCGTCGGCCTGGGCCGCAAGGTGCCCGGCGACGTCTCCATCGTCTCCTGGGAGGACTCGGCTGTGTGCCGCCTGGTCCAGCCATGGCTGACCGCGCTGTCCCGCGACGCGGTGGCCTTCGGCCGGACCGCGGCCGAGGAACTGACCGCCCTCCTCGACGGCGGCGTGGCCCGCGAGGTGAGTCTGCCGCTCCCCCAGCTCATCGAACGCGGCAGCACCGCCGCCGCACCATCCGGCACCTGAGCGGGGCGCCTCTATGTCCTTCGTCAAGCGAGCCGTGGGGATCTCGAAGATCAGCCGGTGGCCGTCTTCATGTCCGGACCCTCACTCCGACGCCGGAACAAAGACCCTGATCGGGCGGGAACCCGTACACCACTTCCAAGGACGCGTCCGAGGGCCGCTCAGAACCGACAGACGCCCCCGGCGCAACGGTCCGACTTTCTACGCAGGTCGCTATTTCACGTGCCAACCATGCCACTGTTCTGCCTACGCTCCGTGGAACTACTACCAGTAGGAACAGGCCGGCAGGCCCAGAAACAGCGATGGCGAGTGACGAACATTCCATCACCGTGTAACCAGTTCACTTCGCGCTGCGATGAATACAGCGCATGCCAGGGACAGTTCGCCCTGCACTTCGAGGCAGGGCACGAAGCCGCAGGAAGGACCATCTTGAGTGGCGAGGCCTGGGCCCTTGGGCAGCGCTCAGCGCCGCCTTCCGAACACGGCAGGCGGTGAAAGCAGTGCAAGATGGATTACATGAAACCAGAAGCGCAGGACCCGATGCGCCAAGTCTGGTCCACAGCGAATGTGGACCCCGCCGATGCGTTCCGTTACTGGTCAGATGTCATCTGTGATGCTTGCTCTGTCCGTCTCGCCGCCAGGACTTTGGGGAGGGCCCCATTCACGGGGCGGATCGAACGCAGCGTCGTGGACGGCTTGGGGTTGGCCATAGTGTCTTCGGGGCAGCAGGAAGTGTTCCGGACGAGGCGTCTGATCGCCCTCGATCAAGAAGACTTCGTGCTGGCCTATATCCAGACGGATGGTGTCACACGTTTGCGGCAGGACGGGCGACTCGTCGCACTGTCAACTGGCGGGATGGCCTTTGTGGACAGTTCTCGTCCCTACATTCTCGATTCCGATGGTGCGTTCTCCCAGCTGGCCGTCCAGGTACCCCGGTCGTTGCTTCCCGGTCGGGTACTCGCCGACGCGACGGCTGTCGAGCTCGGAAGCACAGGGCCCGGCGGGCTCGTCTCCGACTTCCTGGTGGGTTTGCAGCGCCTCGACCCGGCAGTTGCGGTCACCCTGGTCCCGCACGCACTGGGACTGCTCAACTTTGCCCTTGAATGGGCTGGTAAGGGGCGGATCGCGCAAGCCAGTACCTCTGCCCTCACCCGCGAGCGGATTCACCGCTTCGTGCGACGTCATGCATACGACCCGAGTCTCGACGCCTCGGCCGTGGCGGCCGGTTGTGGTATCTCCCGCAGGACCCTGTTCCGTACGTTGTCCGCGGACGCGGAGACGCTCACCGAGCTGATCCGCAGGCTGCGGGTGAACCGTGCCCAGCAAGTCCTGCGCACTACGCCGGAGCGACCGCTCTCCAGCGTCGCCCGGGAGTGTGGCTTCGGCAGTGTCGCGCAACTGCACCGTGCCTTCCGTGCCGCTACAGGGACATCCCCCGGGGCCTACCGGAGGGAGGGCGACCAGCCGGGGGGCGCCGGTCCGCGCTCGGTGGAGCCGTTTCGCGCTCAATAGCCCTCGTTACGAGGCTCACGCTCCGACCGGGGATGGCGTCCCTTCTTGTGGTGTAGCCGATCATCCGGAGGTTGTGTTCGTGGTGTTGGGGAGTGTGGGGGCGCCTTTCGGGAGCTCGGCGGGGT
>NZ_JBHYMQ010000098.1:0-24249 GCF_042742985.1 Streptomyces sp. NPDC058864
GCACCAACAGGTGCCGTGCCCTCGATCCGCCCCGTTCCCTTGTGCGCACGCGGTGCGGGGACATCCTCCGGGGCCCTCCCGCCCTCCCGCCGTCCCGTACGGGCGCCTGAGGCCGCGGCGCGCCCGGCGACGGAGGTCACGCACGCCGTGCCGTACCGTCCGCACACGGTGCAGGCGGCTTTCCGGTGTGCGCGGCGCCGTCGCGGATCCGGGCCACGAGGACCCGCCGGACCACCCCTGCACCGTGCCTTCCGCCGCCCTTCCCCCGGGCGCACGAATCTCCGTCGCGACGGCGCCCGCCCCCGGCCGCGGGGCGGACGGGGGCGGGCAGGAGGTACGGCCGGTCAACGGCCTGCCGGTCAGCCGAAGGTGAAGGAGTAGGCGCTGAGCCCGGGCGAGAGCTTCAGTGTCAGGACGCCCTGGCGGGACGAACTCCCGCTCACCACACGGCGGATGCCGGGGGCTCCGGAGACGGGGAAGGTGGTGGTCCGCCCGTCCAGGGTCGCGGTGACGGTTCCGGTGCCGCCGACGTCGAGGTAGACGTCGCGGGCGAAGAAGTCCAGGGTGATGCCGGCGTTCCGCCCGCTGGTGACCGCCTCCTCGCCGGCCTGCCAGGTCCCGGTCAGGGCGGCCTGGCCGGGAAGGAGCGCCTCCGGGCCGGCGAACTCGCCGGTGCCCGTGGTCACGGGCCCGTTCACCACGGCGGCGCTGCGACCCGCCCCCAGCGGGATCTCGGGTGTCTGCCGCTGGTCGGTCGGCGTGTCGTCGGGCACGTCCGTGGGGGGCGGCAGGGCGGCGCCCGGTCGGGCGTCGGCGAGCAGTCGCCGGATCAGCGACTCGGTGCCGCCGTAACCGCCCTCGCCTACCGCGACGTGCCTGACCCTGCCGCGGGCGTCGATCAGGTACTGCGTGGGCCAGGCCTGGTTGCCGAAGTTGTCCCAGGTCTTGTAGGCGTTGTCCAGGGCCACCGGGTAGTCGACGCCGAGCCGCCGGGCGCCGGCCTTGACGTTGCCGGGGTCGCGCTCGAAGGCGTACTCGGGGGTGTGGACGCCGATCACCACGAGGCCGTCGGACCGGTAGTGCTCGTACCAGGCGTCGACGTGCTCGATGGCGCGCTGGCAGTTGATGCAGGAGTAGGCCCAGAAGTCGACGAGGACGACCTTGCCGACCAGCGACTCCTTCGTCAGCGGGGCGTTCCCAGGGGTGTTGAGCCACTGCTGGATCCCCGAGAGCTCCGGCGCCGGCCCGCAGTCCTGGAGGACGGACGCGGGTTCCGCCGCGCAGGAACTCAACTCCCGTGGGCCTGAGGAGCCGTGCCCGCCGGGGAGGCCGGGGCCGGCGATCGCGTCGTTGACGCGTGCGGTGTAGTCGGGGACGGCACGCTGCACCACGTCGGTGAGGTTGAAGGTGAGGCCGAAGGCGAGCACGACGAAGGTCAGTCCGGCGGCGAACCGCACCCCGCGCTGCCGTTCGCGGAACGCGCGCACCCGCTCGCCCACCCTCCGGCCGGCCAGCGCGAAGAAGAGCAGCGGCACCGCCGTGCCGACGGCGAAGGCGACGGCGAGCACGACCGTCCCCGGGCCGATCCGGTGGGTCGCGCCGGCGACGGCGATCGCGGCGAGGACGGGACCGGCGCAGGGCACGTACACCGTCCCGAGCACGAGTCCCAGCAGGAAACCGCCGCGGCCGCCCCCGACGCGCCGCTGCCCGATCCGCGCGAACGGACGCTCCAGCAGGTCCTGCACGGCGGGGAACATCATGGCCACACCGAGCAGGAGCAGCACCCCGAGTCCCGCCCACCGCAGGATGTCCGGCGGCACCGGCAGGGCTCCGAGCACAAGGGTGCCGAACAGCGTGATGAGGCTGAAGCTGACGACCAGTCCGGCCATCACCGCGTACGGCCGGCTCCTGCGCGCCGGTTCCGCGCCCTGCCGGGACGCCGGGACCCCGCCCGAGAGGAAGACCAGGGGCAGGACGGGGAGCACGCACGGGGAGACGGCGGTGACGAATCCGCCGACCAGCCCGATGAGCAGCAGCGTGAGCAAGACGACCTCCGGACGGGGCTCTCACGGACGGCCCCGGGGGGAACGGCGTCGTGCGGGGGCCCGGAGCCCCGGCACGACGCGAACGGACGGTGCCACCGCGGTGCGCGGCGGCGGGCACGGCCTCAGGCGGCGGTGGCCTCGACGGTCACCGGGACGGCGAGCGCCTTGGAGGAGGGACGGACCCGGTGGGCGCCCGTGGCGAGTTGGCCGGCGGTTCGCTGGTCCACACCGCCCGCCTCGAGGGTGAGCACGGCGCCGAGGCTGTGGTCCCCCTGCTCGTGCCGGCGGTGGAGGGTGACCTCGGCGACGACGGCCACGTCCCGTACGCGCACCCTGCGCTCCGCGGCCGCGATCTTCACCGCGCCCGGGAAGCGGGAGGCCCACCCCGCGGCGAGCGGCTGCTCCGGGCTGGTCGCCCCGCCGTCGCCGCCGAACTCCTTCGGGACGGCGAGCGTGAGGTCGAGAAGCCCGTCGTCCGACGCGGCCCGGCCTCCGTCGCGGCCCTCTCCGGTGCCGGTGACGACGGCCGTGCAGTTCGTCTCGGTCACGATCAAGCCTTTCTCGCGCGTCCGGGGACAACCCGGTCCGGCATATCACCTGCCCGGATGGTGACGACTGTGACAGAACCCGCCGTCACCTGTCAAACAGGTGACGCGTCGCCATCAACGCCCGCCGCCCTGCGGCCCGTGAGGCAAATCACCCCCTTGACAGGTGACGACGAGGAGGACATCGTCAACGGGAACGACAACCGCCCGCGGAGGAGACGACGCGATGCAGCCCACGCAACAGAAGACCCCCGACGCCGCCGCGGCGGCCCGCCAGGCCCGGTTCGGCAGGCTGCCGGAGCGCATCCGGCCCGACCAGATGGTCCAGGAGAGCCCGGCCACGGCACCCGATCCGGCCAGGAACGTGTACACCGCCGACGAGTGGCTCGTCCGCTACTGCCTGTGACCCGGCCGGCCCCACCGGCCGAGGAGACGGAGGTTTCCCCCGTGCGTGTCCCCAAGCCGCTCCTCGCGGCGTCCCTGATGGTGCTCGCGGCAGCGGTGAGCGTCGCCTGTTTCGCCCAGGTCGTCTGACCGCCCCGCCCCCACCCCCGACCCATCACGCCGGCCCGCCCCGACCACCGTCGGAGCGGGCCGGCGCCGTCACGACCGGAGCATCGCCGGGCTCGGCGGACGGCGCTTGACGCATTTGAGACGACCGGTCATATTGGTTCTCCGGTGCAGGTCGCCCGTCGCTCCGGCGCGACGCGTGCGGCCTGCGCCGCGGCCCGGTACCGCCGTCATTGCCGCGGCGCCCGACCCGGCCACCCCGAAACCCATCGGTCGACCCGTCGAGGAGAACCATGTCCACGTACCGCGCATTCGAGGTCACAGGCGCCCGCAACTTCGAACTCGTCACCCGCGAGATCGTCGCCCCGCCCGCGGGGCACGTCCGGCTGAAGGTGGAGAGCTGCGGCGTCTGCCACTCCGACGCGCTCGCCGTGGAGGGCATGCGGGCCGACCCGTCGCAGCCGGTCGTCCCCGGCCACGAGGTCGTCGGCGTCATCGACGCCGTCGGCGAGGGCGTGACCGCCTGGCGCGTCGGCGACCGGGTCGGTGTGGGCTTCCTGGGCGGCCACTGCGGCGAGTGCACGCCCTGCCGCCGCGGTGACTTCGTCAACTGCACCGCCCAGCAGCAGATCGGCACCACCACCGACGGCGGTTACGCCGAGGTGCTGATCGCCCGCAGCAGCGGCCTGGTCCGGGTGCCGGACGAGCTCCCTCCCACCCTCGCCGCCCCGCTGCTCTGCGCCGGCCTCACCATGTTCAGCGCCCTGCGCCGGCTGGACGTCCGCCCCGGCGGTCTCGTGGCGATCCAGGGCATCGGCGGCCTCGGCCACCTGGGCCTGCAGTACGCCGCCCGCCTCGGCTACCGCGTGGCGGCCATCGCCCGCGGCCAGGAGAAGGAGAGGCTCGCCCTCGAACTCGGCGCGAGCCACTACATCGACAGTTCGGCGCAGGACCCCGGCGCCGAACTCCGCGCGCTGGGCGGCGCGGACGCCGTCATCGCCACGGCGGCCAGCGGCACGTCGATGACCCCGCTCGTTCCCGGGCTCGCCCCGCACGGGCACATGGTCGTGGTCGGCGCCTCCATGGACCCGATCTCCGTGGCCACGCCCGACCTGATCTTCGGTTCGCGCGCCATCAGCGGCCTCCTGACCGGCTCCGCGATCGACAACGAGGACAACCTCGAGTTCAGCTCGCGCTCCGGTGTCCGCGCGATGATCGAGACGATGCCCCTGTCGCAGGCACCCGAGGCCTACGCGCACATGATGTCCGGGAAGGCCCGCTTCCGGGTCGTGCTGGACACCGCTGCCTGACCCGGCGGGGCGTGCCCTGCCGGGTGTATTTTTGACAGGCGGGAGACGACCGGCCATATTGCGGTGCGGAGGAGGTGGCGCCATGGCCCGGCAGAGCATGCGCGAGGCGATCGTCGACGCGGCGGTCGCGCAGTTCCACGCGAAGGGGTACAACGCCGCGGGCGTGAAGGACATCACGGACGCGGCCGGAGTGCCGAAGGGGTCGTTCTACAACCACTTCGACAGCAAGGAGTCGCTGGCCCTCGTCGCACTCGACCGCTACGGCGCGGACCGGCGGACGCACGAGCTGGCGGAACCGGGCACCGCCCCGCTGACACGGTTGCGCGCGCACTTCGAGCTCCTGCGGGACGAGACCGTGGACGCGGACTTCACCCGGGGCTGCATGTTCGGCAACTTCGGCGCCGAGATCGCCGACCACAGTGAGACGATCCGCGCGGGTGTCCGCGCGTCCCTCGGCGTATGGGCCTCGCTGATCGCCGGCACGCTCGCCGAGGCACAGCAGGCCGGCGAGCTGCGGGCGGACCTCGACACCGGGCGGACGGCACGGTTCGTGCTCAACGCCTGGGAGGGCACGCTGATCACCGCGCGCTCCGGCCGGTCGGGCGAGGCCTTCGAGGACTTCTTCGACATGGTCTTCGGGACCCTGCTGACACCTCCGCCGGCCCCGCCGGCAGACACGGCCTGACGCATGACGACGGGACGGTGCCCGATCGCCCCACGGCGACCGGGCACCGTCCCGTCAGCGTTCCCCCGGCCGTTCCAGCACCGCCTTCGCGCCGGAACGCGCGGGCTGCCGGGCGGTGCCGGCCGCGCACGCCGACCTGGTCCGTCCGATGCTCGACGACGCGCCGCCCTCCTGACGGCGCAGCCGGGAAACCCCGGCCGCTGCCGCATCCCCCGTCCCAAGTGGGCAGGACCCGGGCCCCGTTGGGGCGCGGAACCGGCCACGGCACCCCTGCCGCGGGCCACCACCCCTCGATTGGCCCTGGCCGGTCGCGTCCGGACCTCCGTAGGCTCCCGGCATGCGGATCCGTATCGTCGACGCCTTCACCGACCGCCCCTTCGCCGGCAATCCCGCGGGCGTGCTGCTGCTGGACGCGGACAGCTTCCCCGAGGACGGCTGGCTCCAGCGGGTGGCCGCGGAGGTCAACCTCTCCGAGACCGCGTTCGCCCATCCCACGCCCGGTGCCCAGGACGCGGACTGGGCCCTGCGCTGGTTCACCCCCAGGGCCGAGGTGAACATGTGCGGGCACGCCACCCTCGCCACCGCGCACATCCTGCACAGCACGGGCACCGCCCGTGGCCCGGTGCGGTTCAGTGCCCGCTGCGGCGTCCTCACCACGGCCGCCGGCGAAGACGGCACCATCACCATGGACTTCCCGGTGGCCCCGCTGACCTCGGTCGTCGTCACGGGAGAGATCTCCGCCGCGATCGGCGCCGACGTGCTGTCGGTGTACGAGACCGGGGACGACGTGGGAGACCTGCTGGTGGAGGTCGTCGACGAGAAGACCGTGCGGTCGCTCACGCCCGACATCGCCGCCGTCGCCGCGCTGCCCTCCAAGCGCGGTCTCATCGTGACCGCGGCCGCCGAGTCCCCGGCGTCCAGCGGCTACGACTTCGTCTCGCGCGGCTTCTTCCCCGCCGTCGGCATCGACGAGGACCCGGTCACCGGCAGCGCCCACACCGCCCTGGCTCCGTTCTGGTCGCGGCGCCTGGGCCGCGACGAGCTCACCGGGCTGCAGGCCTCCGCGCGTTCGGGCCTGGTGCGCACGGCGCTCGGCGGCGACCGCGTACGGCTCAGCGGTCGCGCCGTCACCGTGATCGACGGCGAGCTGCACGCCCACCCGTAAGGCGGCCTCAGGCGGTCGGCAGCCAGCCGACCTTCCCGGCGAGCAGCGCGTAACCCACGAAGGCCACGATGTCGATGAGCGCGTGGGCCGCCACCAGCGGCCCCACGCGGCCCCAGCGCCGGTAGAGCAGCACGAACACGACGCCCATCGCCATGTTCCCGATGAGTCCGCCGATGCCCTGGTAGAGGTGGTACGAGCCGCGCAGCACACTGCTGGCCACCAGCGCGCCGACCGGCGTCCAGCCCAACTGGCCGAGCCTGCGCAGCAGGTAGCCGACGACGACGACCTCCTCGAGCACGGCGTTCTGGATCGCGGAGGCGATCAGCACGGGGATCTTCCACCAGACGTCGGGCAGCGACTCCGGAACGACCGTCAGGTTGAACCCGGAGGCGCGCGCGCCCAGGTAGAACAGCAGACCGGTGCCGCCGATGGCCGCGGCCAGCGCGGCACCGCGCAGTACGTCGGTCCGCGGCCGGCGCAGGTCGAAACCGATGGCGGGCATGCCCGTGCCCTCGCGGGCCAGCAGGTGGGCGACGAGCGCGACGGGGACGAGGGCGGTGGCGACGCCGAACAGCTGCCAGGACAGGTCGAGCCACGGACGGCCCGGCGCCTGCGAGCCGACGAGGGTGGCCGCCTGGTCCTTGAGCCCGCCGGGCTTGGTCAGCGACCCGATGAAGCTGATCAGCGCCGAGAGCGCGCTCGCACCGAGCGACAGCGCGAGCACCAGGAGGGTCTCGCTGCGCAGCGTGCGCGGGGCGAGCCGCTCCGCCGCACCGGCACCGGACCCGCCCGGCTCCACCGAATTCCTGTCCACAGATTCCTCCACCCGCGCCATCCTGCCTCATCGGCCCGATGGCACGGGCGGCGGCTCAGCGCTCCCGCGGCCACTCGTGCACGGGGGCCCCGGTGTGCATCAGCTCGCAGTAGCGCAGGGTCATCGCGGCCAGCGCACGCTGGCGGTCCAGTCCGCGGTCCAGCTCCTGGTGGAAGGCGACGGCCTGCCACTCGGCGCCGTTCATGCGGTTGCGGCAGCGGCCCTCGATGATGCCGAGGTAGTGGTCCCGGTCCACCGGGTCGATCCCCCACGCGTCGAGTCCTGCGGCGGCCATCGGCAGCAGTTCGTCCAGGACGAGTTCGACGGCCCCGATCTCCACCAGCCCGTTGCCGCGCCCCGGCCGCGGCCAGGTGAACACCGCGTCGATGCCGTACCGGCACGCGGCGTCGAAGTTCGCGGCGGCGGCCGCGAACGGCAGCCGGCTCCACACCGGGCGCGACGCCTCGGCGAGGGAGCGGACGAGCCCGTAGTAGAAGGCCGTGTTGGCGAGCACGTCGGCGACGGTGGGACCGGCGGGCATCACCCGGTTCTCCACCCGCAGGTGGGGCACGCCGTCGACGACCGCGTACACCGGCCGGTTCCAGCGGTAGATCGTGCCGTTGTGCAGCGTGAGTTCCTTCAGCTGCGGCACCCCGCCCTCGTCGAGGACGTGCAGCGGGTCCTCGTCCTCGCAGATGGGCAGCAGGGAGGGGAAGTAGCGCACGTTCTCGGCGAAGAGGTCGTAAGCGGAGTCGATCCAGCGCTCGCCGAACCAGGTCAGCGGCCGTACGCCCTGGGCGCGGTGCTCCTCGGGGCGGGTGTCGGTGGCCTGCTGGAAGAGCGTGGGCCGGGTCTCCCGCCACAGCTCGCGGCCGAACAGGAACGGGGAGTTGGCGCCGAGGGCGACCTGGGGACCGGCCACGGCCTGCGCGGCGTTCCACACCGCGGCGAAGCGCGCGGGGGTGACCTGGAGGTGCATCTGCATCGAGGTGCACGCGGCCTCCGGGGCGATCGAGCCGGAGACGGAGGTCAGCCGCTCCACCCCCGATATGTCCAGGGTGATGTGCTCGCCGCGGGCGGCCAGGATGCGGTCGTTGAGCAGCATGTAGCGGTCGGCGCGGGAGAGGTTGGCACCGACCAGGTCCTGCGCGCCGAGGGTGGGCAGGATTCCGACCATCACGATGCGGGCGCCGACCTCGCGGGCCTTTCCCTCGGCATATCCCAGGCCCATGCGCAACTCTTCGGCGAGCCGGTCGAGGACCCGGCCGGAAAGCCGGTGCGGGGCGATGTTCACTTCAATGTTGAACTGCGCGAGCTCGGTCTGGAAATCACGGCTCGCGATGCGCTCGAGGACCTCCTCGTTCATCATGCGCGGCAGCCCGTCGCGGTCGGTGAGATTGAGTTCGATCTCCAGCCCCATCAGATTGCGGGGACGGTCGAACCTCTTCTCCTCCAGCAGTCGCTCCAACCCCAGCAGGCACTGCTTCAGCTTCCTGCGGAACCGCTGGCGGTCGGCCAGGTCGAACCCCGTGGCCACGACCTTTTCCCCCATCGGAGGTCCTTCCTCGAGTGGGCCGTGATCACATCATGCCCAGCCCTGAGATCGATAAGGCCCCCGGCGCCGCCCCGGAACCGCTAAGCTGGCCACGAGCACCGTCTCGCGGCACATTCCGCGGGCATGTACGGAATTCACATGCCGGCGGCGGCCCTCTCGTGAAAAACACCGACGAGATTCAGCCATCCGCAGTAACACGGAAAGCGCAGTTCACGGCGTGGCCGACGGTGCAATCGGGGATCTAATACGCGCCCAGGGTGACCTGGAACCGCCTTGCCCGTAATATCGCTGACGGCTAGATGAAACACTGCGCGAACACTCCTCGTATATCCTTCGTTCACAGGCAGAGCCTCCGCGACCCGCCGCGCGCCCGCGACGCACCGGCCACGGGAAGGGATCCGCATGCCCACGCTGATTCCGTTCGTCGCCGCCCCCACGCGCCTCACGGATCCGGGCTGTCCCGGCCTGCCGCAGTTCCATCAGCTCCACCGCTGACAGTGCTGTCCGCACCCCGCCGAGCACCCCCCGTGTCTCCTCATGAGAGGCCGCCCACCATGCCGCTGCAGGTAGCCCCAGCCCCCGCTCCCGCCCTGCGGAGCGTTCTCGCCGCCCTGAGCTCCCCCACCGCCGTCCGCGAGGCCCGCACCCCCTCGCTGCGCAACGCCACGGGGCCGCTGGTCGCCGAGCACCCGCTCCCCCTGCACGTCCTCGACCCCGTGATCACCGAACCGGGAGGACTGCCCCGGGCGCGGCTGACCGGCTGGCGCTTCCACATCCGCACGGGCGAGAAGGTGGCCGCCGCGGGCGAGACCGTGGACACCCCGGACGGCTGGGCGTTCTCGCACTTCTGCGAGGGCCCTTACCTGGCCTCCACCGAGCGCGCGCTGCGCCAGGCCGACGCGCTCACCACCCCCTACCAGCCGCACCTGCTCTCCGTACCGGGGCTCTACATGCTGACGCTGTGGCTGCACGGGGACGTCACGGCCGACGCGGGCACGGCGCAGCCGGCCCCCTCGGACCTGCTGGTCCCGCTGGCGCCGGCGCCGCCGGGGATCGCCGCGCACCGCATGCACCGGCTCTCCGACCTGGTGCCGGTACTGACCCTGCGCCTGGCTCCGCCACCACTGCTCGGCACCACCGCCTGAGGCTCCCGGCTGGGGCGACCCCGCACGCCTCCGTGACCGTCCGGTCACGGAGGCGTTGCATTGTCCGGGCAACCGCCCGCGAGAGTGAATGCGTCCCCAACTAACGAGGACAGCTCACGCGAAATCCCTGCGGAAATCCCTCAGTAGAGCAACACTGGGACCGACCGACTGAACGGGGGAGCGGCATGACTGAGGTTCCTACCCAAGGCAGCCGTACTTCACACCACTCGCAGCGAAAGACGTCGTCCATGTGCCCGCACCAGCCGCAGTGTCCGTCCGCCGGCAGCCCCGACCGCGAGGCCGCCCACATCATGGCCAGCCACCCCGAGCAGGGGTGGAGCCTGCTGTGCAACGGCGTCCTCCTCTTCGAGGACACCGGCGAACTCCTCCCCGACGGCCAGATCATCGCCCCGCACCGACCGCTCGGCAGCGGGCACATCGTCACGGCGGCCTGACCGGGCCGGGAACGACACAGGGCCGACCCCGCTGCAGCAGCGGGGCCGACCCTTGCGCGTCAACCGCCCTTACGCGTCGTACTCGTCCAGCGGGGGGCAGGAGCAGACGAGGTTGCGGTCGCCGAAGGCACCGTCGATGCGGCGGACCGGCGGCCAGTACTTGTCCGCGGCCGACACACCGGCGGGGAAGACCGCCTCCTCACGGGAGTACGCGTGCTCCCAGTCGCCGCCCAGGGCCGCCGCGGTGTGCGGGGCGTTGCGCAGCGGGTTGTCCTCCTTGGGCCACTCCCCCGAGCCGACCCGCTCGATCTCGGCGCGGATCGCGATCATCGTGTCGCAGAAGCGGTCCAGCTCCGCGAGGTTCTCGCTCTCCGTCGGCTCGATCATCAGCGTCCCGGCAACCGGGAACGACATCGTCGGCGCGTGGAAGCCGTAGTCGATCAGGCGCTTGGCGACGTCGTCGACCGTCACGCCCGTCTCCTTGGTCAGCGGGCGCAGGTCGATGATGCACTCGTGCGCGACGAGCCCGCCCGGCCCGGTGTAGAGCACCGGGAAGTGCGGCTCCAGGCGCTTGGCGATGTAGTTCGCGCTCAGCACCGCCACCTGGGTGGCGCGCTTGAGGCCCTCGCCGCCCATGAGCCGCACGTACGCCCACGAGATCGGCAGGATGCCGGCCGAACCCCACGGCGCGGCCGAGATCGGGCCGACGCCCGTCTCCGGGCCGGCGGCCGGCTGGAGCGGGTGGTTGGGCAGGTACGGGGCGAGGTGCGCGCGGACCGCCACCGGGCCGACGCCGGGGCCGCCGCCGCCGTGCGGGATGCAGAAGGTCTTGTGCAGGTTCAGGTGCGACACGTCGCCGCCGAAGTGGCCCGGCTTCGCCAGGCCCACCAGGGCGTTGAGGTTCGCGCCGTCCACGTAGACCTGGCCGCCCGCGTCGTGCACCGCGGCGCAGATGTCTCCGATGTGCTCCTCGAAGACCCCGTGCGTGGAGGGGTAGGTGACCATGAGCACGGCGAGCTCGTCGCGGTGCTGCTCGATCTTGGCGCGCAGGTCCTCGACGTCGACCTCGCCGTCTCCGGCGGTCTTCACGACGACGACCTTCATGCCGGCCATCACGGCGCTGGCGGCGTTGGTGCCGTGCGCGGAGGACGGGATGAGGCAGACCGTGCGCTGGGCGTCGCCGTTGGCGCGGTGGTAGGCGCGGACCGCCAGCAGGCCGGCGAGCTCGCCCTGGGAGCCGGCGTTCGGCTGGAGGCTGACCTTGTCGTAGCCGGTGACCTCGGCGAGGCGGTCCTCCAGCTCGTGGATCAGGGTCAGGTAGCCCTCGGCCTGGTCGGCCGGCGCGAAGGGGTGCAGCGCGCCGAACTCGGGCCAGGTGACCGGCTCCATCTCGGTGGTCGCGTTGAGCTTCATGGTGCAGGAGCCCAGCGGGATCATGCCGCGGTCCAGCGCGTAGTCGCGGTCGGCGAGGCGGCGCAGGTAGCGCAGCATCGCGGTCTCGGAGCGGTGCTGGTGGAAGACCGGGTGGGTCAGGTAGTCCACCTCGCGGATCAGTCCGGTGGGCAGCGCGTCCTCGGTGGCCGCGTCCAGGGCCTCGACGTCACCGGTGACACCGAAGGCGCCCCAGACCGCGTCGAGGTCGGCGCGGCCGGTGGTCTCGTCGCAGGCGATGCCGACCAGGTCGGCGTCGGCCTGGCGCAGGTTGACCCCGGCCTCGCGGGCGGCGGCCACGACCTCGGCGGCCCGGCCGGGCACGCGGGCGGTGACGGTGTCGAAGAAGGCGCCGGTGGTCACCTCGACGCCGCCGGCGCGCAGGCCCTCGGCGAGGACCGCGGCGTAGCGGTGGGTGCGGCGGGCGATCTGGGCCAGGCCGTCGGGGCCGTGGTAGACCGCGTACATGCCGGCCATGACGGCCAGCAGCACCTGCGCGGTGCAGATGTTGCTGGTGGCCTTCTCGCGGCGGATGTGCTGCTCGCGGGTCTGCAGCGCCAGGCGGTAGGCCTTGTTGCCGTCGGCGTCGACGGAGACGCCGACCAGGCGGCCCGGCAGGCTGCGGGCGTAGGTGTCGCGGACGGCCATGTAACCGGCGTGCGGACCGCCGAAGCCCATGGGAACGCCGAAGCGCTGGGTGGTGCCGACCGCGATGTCGGCGCCGAGCTCGCCCGGGGAGGTGAGCACGGTCAGGGCCAGCAGGTCGGCGGCGACGGTGACGACGGCACCGAGCCCGTGGGCCTGCTCGACGACCGGCTTGAGGTCGCGCACGGCGCCCGAGGCGCCCGGGTACTGCAGCAGCACGCCGAAGACCCCGCGCTCGGCGATCTCCGCGGGGATGCCCTCACTGAGGTCGGCGACGACGACCTCGACACCGGTGGGCTCGGCACGGGTCTCGATCACGGCGACGGTCTGCGGGAAGGCGTCGGCGTCGATCAGGAAGACGCCGTCCTTGACCTTGCCGACGCGGCGGGCCAGGGCCATCGCCTCGGCGGCGGCCGTGCCCTCGTCGAGCAGCGAGGCACCGGAGGTGGGCAGCCCGGTCAGGTCGGCGACGACCGTCTGGAAGTTCAGCAGGGCCTCCAGGCGGCCCTGGGAGATCTCCGGCTGGTACGGCGTGTACGCCGTGTACCAGGCGGGGTTCTCCATGACGTTGCGCAGGATGACCGGCGGGGTGAAGGTGCCGTGGTAGCCGAGGCCGATCATGGGCCGCAGCACCTGGTTGCGGTCGGCGAGCGAGCGCAGTTCGGCGAGGACCTCGGGCTCGGTGCGGGCACCGGACAGGCCGAGCGCCTCGGCGCTCTTGATGGTGTCCGGGACGGCGGCGGCGGTCAGCTCGTCCAGCGAGCCGTAGCCGACCTGCGCGAGCATCTTGGCCTGCGCGCCGGCGTCGGGCCCGATGTGGCGCTGCTCGAAGGGGATGCCGCGCTCCAGCTCGGAGAGTGGGATGCGGTTGGCGGTCATCTGCGGAGGCCTCCTGGTCTGGCGCGACACGGCCTCCCCCTCTGTCATCTGAACCTGAGAGCTTCACCGCCCCGCACGTGCCGGGGCGGCTTTCACCGTCGGTGAGGAAGGGGCCGCGCACGGGGTGTGCCGCCCTTTCCTGCTTTCCAGAGTGACCTCGCCCATGCGGTACGGATGCCTGAGAGATTCCGGGGAGGGTTTGCTCCTTCGGCGCCCGGCGGGCGGTTCCCCGCGTCGCCAGGACTCTCCCGCAAGGGGTCAGCAGCCGCTGTCAGCGTACCAGCGCGCTCCGGTACCGGGTCATGTGACAGCCGCCACCTTTCGTGCCTAAATAGGATTAATCGCGACCAGTTGGAGGGACCGTGCAGACCGGGATCGATCCGCGCAGCCTCATCGGACGCAGGGCCTTCGACCGCAACGGGATGAAGATCGGCACGGTGGACGAGGTGTACCTCGACGACGCCACCGGGGAGCCCGAGTGGGCGGCGGTGCGCACCGGTCTCTTCAGCCGGGACGCGTTCGTGCCGCTGGAACCGAGCGAGTTCACGGGGGAAGAGCTGCGCGTCCCGTTCGACAAGGCACTGATCAAGGACGCCCCGGACTTCGGCGTGGGCCGGCACCTCTCGCCCGAGCAGGAGCTCCAGCTCTACCACCACTACGGCATGAGCGGGCCCTCGCTCTCCGGCCCGGTGCCGGAGCCCCCGCCGGACCGCGACTTCGGCACGCTCGCCGGCGACAGCTGACGCGGCGGCCCCGGCGGGCCCGGTAACACCAGCGGGAGCGGCTCGGACGGCTCCAGCTCCGGGTCGGTCAACGCGAAGGTGCGCACCCGCCCCGGCACGGCCGAGCCGGGCTCCTCGAAGCGGACGGTGACCCTCCCGACCCCGCTGCCCTGCACCCACCCGGCGCCGTACTCGGTGTGCCGTACGTCCTGGCCCGGCACCCAGCGCCGCTCCGCCGGCCCCGGTTCCCGGATCTCCTCCCCGGACCGCTCCGGTGCCGCCTCGGACGGGCCGGGCTCCTCGCCTGCCGCCTCCCCCTCCCGCTCCGCCGCCTGGGCGAACAGGTCCTCCTGCGTGAAGTCGGCCAGCCCCGCGACACCGACGCCGAGCAACCGGACGCCGCCCGTGATGTCGACGGCCTCCAGCAGCCGCGCCGCGGTCTCCCGAACGACCGCCAGGTCGTCGGTCGGGGCCCGCAGCGTCTCCGAACGGGTCAGCGTCGTGAAGTCGTACCGCCGCACCTTCAGCACCACCGTGCGGCCCGAACGGCCCGCCGAGCGCAGTCTGCGCACGCAGCGGTCGGCCAGCCGGTCCACCTCGAGCCGGACCCGCACCCGGTCGGTGAGGTCGACGTCGAAGGTGTCCTCGACCGAGACCGACTTGCTCTCGCGGTCGGCGACCACGGGCCGCTCGTCGACCCCCAGGGCCATCCCGTGCACATGGGCGCCGTGCGCCTTGCCGAGCAGCCGTACCAGCTCGGCCTCCCCCGCCTCCACCACCTCGCCGACCGTGAGGATGCCCGCCCGCCGCAGGTGCTCGGCCGTGGCGGGCCCCACGCCGGGCAGCGCGCGCACCTGCATGGGGGCCAGCAGCTCACGTTCGGTACCCGGCTCGATGACCACCAGCCCGTCCGGCTTGGCCTGCTCCGAGGCGATCTTGGCGAGCAGCTTGGAGCCCGCGAGTCCCACCGAGCCGGTGAGCCCCGTCACCGCTCGGATGTCCGCCCGCAGCCGCTGCCCCACCGCGCGCGGGTCGTCACCGATGCCGCCCGCCTCCAGGTCGACGAAGGCCTCGTCCAGACTGAGCGGTTCGACCAGCGGCGACAGCCGCGACAGCAGCTCCATGACGACGTCGCTGATCTGCCGGTACACGGCGAAGCGCGGCACCAGGTAGGCGGCGTTCGGGCACAGCCGGCGGGCGTGCGCCATCGCCATCGCCGAGTGCACCCCGTGCACCCGGGCCTCGTACGACGCGGTCGCCACCACGCCGCGCGGCCCGATACCCCCCACGACGACCGGCTTCCCCCGCAGACTCGGCTTCGCGGCCTGCTCGACGGCGGCGAAGAACGCGTCCATGTCCAGATGGAGGATGGTCGGCGCGCTTCTCACAGTCACCGATGGTGCACCACGGGTCCGACATCCGCCGTACGCGTGTACGGCGGACGGGTGGGGAGCGGCCGTTCGGCCCGGTTCAGCCCGCGCGGTTGCGACGCCGTGCCAGCTCGTCGCCCGGGTTGTGGCCGACCAGGGTCTCCCCGGTGTCGACCCGCTCGGAGTGCAGCTGTGACAGGGCCCCCTCGACGTCCCGCCACACCACGCCCACCGCGATCCCGAAGATCCCCTGACCGCCCTGGAGGAGATCGACGACCTCGTCCGGGGAGGTGCACTCGTACACCGTCGCACCGTCGCTCATGAGCGTCATGCGGGTGAGCTCGGCGGGCGCGCTGGACCGCAGGTGCTGCACGGCGGTGCGGATGTTCTGCAGGGACACGCCCGTGTCGAGGAGCCGCTTGACGATCTTGAGGACCACGACGTCCCGGAAGCTGTACAGCCGCTGCGTCCCCGAGCCGTAGGCGGGCCGGATGCTGGGCTCCACGAGCCCGGTGCGCGCCCAGTAGTCCAGCTGGCGGTAGGTGATGCCGGTGGCCGCGCAGGCGGTGGGGCCGCGGTAGCCGACCTTCTCGCCGGCCTCCTCCGGCAGTTGTCCCGAGGTGTCGCCCGAACCCCCTCCGGGGGGCGTCGCGGCGTTGCGGGCCAAGGCCCCGCGCATCGGATACGGGCCGCCGAAGGCCGTACCGTCGCCGGTGCTTCTCACGCCGACCTCCCGTCCCTTCGCACCCCTCAGGGCACGCGCACGTGCCATCGGGACTTTCCTTCTCGACGGTAGGCAGTCACTCCGGGTGCGTCAACGATCGCCACGCTCGGCACGCCGAGTGATATCAACCCCAGAGGTGGTTTCCCGTGTCCCAGGTGGGGGTAAGGCTGGACGAATGGTTCCGGCGGGCCCTCATTGACTGCTGGTGCCGAAGTCCTCGGGCGAGATCTGGTCGAGGAACTCGCGGAACTTCTCGACCTCGTCCTCCTGCTCGTCCGGAATGGCGATGCCGGCGTCGTCCAGCACGCCGTCGCTCCCGTAGATGGGCGTTCCCGTGCGCAGCGCGAGCGCTATGGCATCCGAGGGACGGGCGCTCACCTCCACGCCGCTGGCGAACACCAGCTCGGCGTAGAAGACGCCGTCGCGCAGGTCGGTGATCCGGACCTCGGTCAGCGTCTGGCCGACGGCCTCGAGCACGTCCTTGAACAGATCATGGGTCAGCGGCCGCGCGGGCGTCATGCCCTGTTGCGCGAAGGCGATGGCGGTGGCCTCCCCCGGCCCGATCCAGATGGGCAGGTAGCGGTCGCCTCCCACTTCCCGCAGGAGCACAATCGGCTGGTTGGAGGGCATTTCGACCCGGACACCCACGACGTCGAGCTCGTTCACACAGCAACCCTAGGCCGTGCCCGGCAGGTTTGGGTAGTCGGGACCGGCCCGGCCGGTCCCCGACCGGGCGTGTCCTGGCCATGTCGGCTCAGAAGAGCCGCACCCTGAGCGCGGACTGCACCAGCGCCGCGTGCAGTCGCACCGACAGCGCCGCCAGCTCCCGCGCGGTGGCCTCCGCGTGCGTCCTGGTCTGCGGATTGCGGTGCCTGCGCAGTGGCGCGACCACCTGCTCCACCAGACCCGCCTCACGGTCGGCCGCCGCCTTCACCGCACGCAGATGGCGCGGTTCGAGCCCGAAACGGCCCAGATCGGCCACGATCTTGGCGATGTTCACCGTTTCGGCGTCATAGTCGCCGTCGGCACCGGCCTCCACCAGGCCGTACGCCTCCCACTGGGCGAGTACGCCCGGCTCGGCGCCCGTGGCGGCCAGCAGTTCCTCCCGGCCGATGCGCAGCGTCGCGGGCGCTTCCCGCTCCACCGTGCCGACCTCGAGCAGTTCCCGGGACTCCCCGGAGGCCGGGGCGGGCAGCGGCAGCGGTTCGCCCCGGTCGAGGGCATCGAGGTGCTCGCGGATCACTTTGAGCGGAAGATAGTGGTCGCGCTGCATGCGCAGCACGTGCCCGAGCCGTTCCACGTCCCGGACGGTGAACTTCCGGTACCCCGACGGGGTGCGTTGCGGCTCCACCAGCCCCTCCGCCTCCAGGAAGCGGATCTTGGAGATGGTGACCTCGGGGAACTCCTCCCGCAACTCGTTGAGCACCGCTCCGATGCTCAGCAGCCGGTCGTCCGCGGTGGCGGTGCCGTTTCCGGCACCGCCCGACGGTGTACGAAGCATGAACCTTCCCTCGCGGGGGTCAGGCGCCCCACTGGCTCGCGTAGAAGACCAGTCGGTACTTGCCGATCTGCACCTCGTCGCCACTGGACAAGGTCACCGAGTCGATCCGCTCCCGGTTGACGTAGGTGCCGTTGAGGCTGCCGACGTCGGCGACCGTGAAGGAACCGTCCTGCTGACGCCGGAACTCCACGTGACGCCGCGAGACGGTGACGTCGTCCAGGAAGATATCGCTCTCCGGGTGGCGGCCGGCCGTCGTCAGCTCGCCGTCCAGGAGGAAGCGGCTCCCCGAGTTGGGACCACGGCGCACCACCAGCAGCGCGGAGCCCGGGGGCAGCGCGTCGACCGCGGCCTGGGCCTCCGGGGACAGCGCCGGAAGGGTGGTCTGTCCCGTCGCCTCGGCCTCGTACGCCTCGATCCCGGAGATGGAGATCGTGGACGTGGTCTCGGAGGCACGCTCGGACGGCACTCCGGCACGCAGCGGCGCGCCGCAGTTGGAGCAGAAGCGGCTCGCTTCCGCGTTCTGGAACCCGCACCGCGTACAGACCGGCAAGGACCCTCCACCCGTGCTAGAGGCTGATGGTTGCTGGAAACCTATGCGCCCCGCAGCCGCAGGGTCAACAGAAACCGCACCAGGACCGCCCGAAATGTCACCACCCGGAGCAGCGGCCTCGTCACGGAACAGCGGGCGCTCCTCGCCCGGTCCCTCCCCCTGCGCGTGCCGCGGCGCGCGATGGCGGGCCGTGGGGCTGTCATCAGCCGGACGCGAACTCTTGCCGAACCACTTACCGAACAACTTCACGGGCGATTCCCCTTGAACGACACAGACCCGCCCGTGGGGCAGGACGAACCCTCAGTCACGACGAACACACAGTTTCTCTCACGCGCCACCCCAGCGGTGCGGCGACCCCCCGCATTCTGCTGCCCTCCCCCGCATACCCCACTCGCCCCCGCATCACCGGGTCGACGACTGAGCGTAGTCAGGCTGCTCCGACGGCCGCAAGGCGTCGACGACGATCTTCTCCGATCGCGTCACGTCCGCTGTGGCCTGCTCCTTCTCCAAAGTCTGTACCACGCCGCCGGGGATGTTCAGGGCGGGTTCAAGATCCTGTGGATTACCGATGACCTTGAAGCGGTAGGGCGCGTCCACCTTGCGCCCGTCGATCTGCACACCGCCCGAACCCTGGGTGAAGTACGTGTCGGCCACGACCCGCACGTCGTTGATCTGGATCGCCTCCGCTCCCGCGGCCCGCAGCTCCTGGAGCGCGTCGAGCAGCATGTCGGCCTCGACCGCGTCCTCTGGATCGTTGATGGTCAGCGTGATCCCGGGACCCTCGACGGCGACCGTACCGGCCAGCACCCCGAGCTGCTGGGCCTTCTGCTCGGTCTGCTTGCGAGCCTCCTCGGCCTGGTCGGAGCTGTTCTCCAGCTCCGTGCGCTGCTCCTCCAGACGCCGCCGCTCGTCGCCCAGCCGCTGCGAGCGGTTGTCCAGTTCGTCCAGGATGCGCACCAGGTCCTCCTGGCGGGCGCCGCGCAGCGCGCTGGTGTCGCTGGTCGAGCGGACCTGGATGGCCAGGCCGAGACCGAGCACGAACAGCAGCAGCGCGACGATCAACTGGGCCCGGGACACCCGCGGCGGCCACAACCCCGCCTTGAGGCGCTGCCGGCCGGTCGCGGCGGGTGCCGCGCCCGCGCCCTCGGGTTCCCCCGCGTCCGGCGGTGACTGCTGCGGACCCTGCGCGGAGGACCGCGCCTGCTCCGGCTCGGCGGACGGCAGCGGTGCGGGAGCGGGCAGCGCCGGGCGCACCGCGGGACGCTCGGGCTCGGCACGCTCCGCCGGCCTGCGCGGCTCCGCGGGCTCGCCCGGAGTGCCGGGGCGCGGCGCCTCCGGTCGCTCCGGCGTCTGGTCGTTCTCGTCGCTCATCGTGCTGTCACGCCCGGAAGACATGGCGGCGGATCGCCGCGGCGTTGGAGAAGATGCGGATGCCGAGGACGACGACCACACCCGTCGAGAGCTGCGCACCCACCCCCAGCTTGTCGCCCAGGAAGACGATCAGCGCGGCCACGACGACGTTGGAGAGGAAGGAGACCACGAAGACCTTGTCGTCGAAGATCCCGTCCAGCATGGCCCGCAGACCGCCGAAGACGGCGTCGAGCGCGGCGACCACGGCGATCGGGAGGTAGGGCTCGACCACCGTCGGTACCACGGGGCGGACCACCAGGCCCACCACCACTCCAACGATCAGGCCCAGTACGGCGATCAATTCGTACCCTTCCCATTTCCGGATGCGCCCGACGACGGCCCGGTCGACGGGACCGGGGTCGCTGAGCGGATGATCAGGCTCGGAGCCGCGGGCAGTTCGAGCTTCTCCTTCTCGGAGACGCGCGTACGGATCCCGTAGTTCTCCTGCAGGACGTGCAGATACTGCCCGTCCGCACTGTCCAGGAAGGACGTGCTCAGCTTCTGCGGGTCCCCGATCGCCAGGACCGTGTAGGGCGGTACCAGCGGCCGGTTGTCGACCAGTATGGCGTCACCCGCCGCACGGATGGCCGACAACGACGTCAGCCGCTGCCCGTTGATGGAGATGGCCTCCGCCCCCGACGCCCACAGGCCGTTGACGACGCGCTGCATGTCCCGGTCGCGGACGCGCCCGGTGTCCGAGAAGTCACTGGTCGTGCGCGGATCGTTGCCGCCGCCCGACGAGGCCTCCTTGGCGTCGTTGACCTCCAGCTCGATCCCCGGCCCCGTGACCGGTGTCGCACCGGCGAGCAGCGCCACGCGCTCCGCGTCGCCGTCCTGCTCCTTGAGCGCCTGCCGCTGCCTGGCCGCCACGTCGTCGCGCAGCCCGTCCACGTTCTTCTGCAGCTCGTCGGCGTTACGAGTCTCGGACTGGATGCGGTCGATGAGCTTCTGCCGCTCCTTGGCCAGCGTGGGGGCCGCCACCTGCGTCTGCACCGCGCCTATGGTGACCACCACAGCGGCCAGCACCAGGCCCAGCGCGAGCACCAGCCGGCCCCGCAGCGTTCCGGGCAGCCGGGACGTACCCGTCGCGCCCCGGCGTGCGGTGGCTTCGGCGTACCCGTCGTCGAGGCTGTGCTCCATGACGTTGGTCAGCAGCGACATGGAGGCGTCCGGGCGCCGGGTCACGGCCCTCCCAGGGGCGCTGCTCCGATCGGGGTGCTGCTGCGACATGCCGCACATCGTCGCACGTCCCCGGCACCTACCTCGAACGGGCCCCTCCCGACGCGCCGTTCGTCGCGTCGGGAGGGGCCCGTGAGCCGTTGCCGTTGCCGGAGCGGGATCAGCGGCCCGCGCTGTCCACGATCCCCGACCACTCGTCGAGCAGTGCCTGCGCGGAGGCGTCGTCCGGGCCTTCCGCCCACAGGTGGGTGACCGCCTCGGCCGGGTCGGGCAGCACCATCACCCAGCGGCCGTCCGCCTCGACCACGCGCACGCCGTCGGTGGTGTCGACGCTCCGGTCGCCCGCCTCCTCGACCACCCGGCGCATGACCAGGCCCTTGACCGCCCACGGCGTCGCCAGGTCCCGCTTGAGGACGTGGGCGCGCGGGATACGAGCGTCGATCTGGCTCAGGGTGAGCTGCGTACGGGCCACCAGGCCGATCAGCCGCACGAAGGCCGCCGCGCCGTCGAAGACGCTGCTGAACTCCGGGACGATGAGGCCGCCCTTGCCGTCACCGCCGAAGATGGTCGAGTCCTGCCTGCCGACCCGGGTGAGGTCGTCGGGCGAGGTCGTCGTCCACTCCACCTGCGTGCCGTGGTAGGCCGCGACCTGCTCGGCGATGCGGGTCGTCGTCACCGGGAGCGCCACCCGGCCGCTGCGGCGCTCGGCGGCGACCAGGTCGAGCAGGACCAGCAGGGCCCGGTCGTCCTCGATGATCTTGCCGCGCTCGTCCACCAGCGACAGCCGCTCGCCCACCGGGTCGAAGCGCACGCCGAAGGCGGCGCGCGAGGACGCCACGATCTCCCCGAGCCGGACCAGGCCGGCCCGCCGGCCGTCCGCGGTCTCGGTCGGCCGGGCCTCGTTGAGACCGGGGTTGATCGTCAGCGAGTCCACCCCGAGCCGGCCGAGCAGGCTCGGCAGGACGAGGCCCGCGCTGCCGTTCGCGGCGTCGACCACGACCTTCAGCCCGGCCTCGGCGATGCCCGAGGTGTCCACGGCCCGCAGCAGCGCGCCGGTGTAGGAGTCGAAGACGCTCGCCGGGAAGTTCAGGTCGCCGATCTCACCGGGGAACGCACGGCGGTACTCCTGGCGCGCGAAGACGCGGTCCAGCTTGCGCTGCCCGGCCGCCGACAGGTCGGCGCCGCGCTCGTCGAAGAACATGATGTCGACCGAGTCGGGGATGCCGGGGCTCGTCCGGATCATGATGCCGCCGGCGCTGCCGCGCGCGGTCTGCTGCCGCGCCACGGGCATCGGCACGTTCTCCAGGTCGCGCACGTCGATCGCGCTGGCCTGGAGCGCCGAGATCACCGCGCGCTTGAGGGCACGGGCACCACGGGAGTGGTCACGGGCGGTGGTGACGGTGGCGCCCTTCTTGAGCGTCGTCGCGTACGCCCCCGCGAGGCGCACGGCGAGCTCCGGGGTGATCTCCACGTTCAGGATGCCGGAGACGCCCCGCGCGCCGAAGAGGTTCGCCTGGCCCCTGGACTCCCAGATGACCGAGGTGTTCACGAAGGCGCCGGCCTCGATGGTCTTGAACGGGTAGACCCGGACGTCGCCCGCGATGATCGACTCCTCGCCGATCAGGCACTCGTCGCCGATGACCGCCCCGTCGTCGATCCGCGCGGCGCGCATGACGTCGGTGTTCTTGCCGATGACGCAGCCGCGGAGGTTGGTCTGGGGCCCGATGTAGACGTTGTCGTGGACGACGGCCTTGTGCAGGAAGGCACCGGACTTCACGACGACGTTGGAGCCGATCACCGTGTGCTCGCGGAGTTCGGCCCCGGCCTCGACCTTGGCGTAGTCACCGACGTAGAGGGGACCGCGCAGCGTCGCGTCCGGGTGCACCTCGGCGCCCTCGGCGACCCAGACACCGGGCGAGATCTCGAAGCCCTCGATGTCGACGTCGACCTTGCCCTCGAGCACGTCGGCCTGCGCCTTGATGTAGCTCTCGTGGGTGCCGACGTCCTCCCAGTAGCCCTCGGCGATGAAGCCGTAGACGGGCTTGCCTTCCTTCATCAGCTGCGGGAAGACGTCACCGGACCAGTCCACGGAGACGTCGGGCTCGACGTAGTCGAAGACCTCGGGCTCCATCACGTAGATGCCGGTGTTCACGGTGTCGGAGAAGACCTGGCCCCAGGTCGGCTTCTCGAGGAAGCGCTCGACCTTGCCCTCCTCGTCGACGATGGTGATCCCGAACTCCAGGGGGTTGGGCACCCGGGTCAGGCAGACCGTGACCAGCGCGCCCTTCTCCTTGTGGAAGTTGATCAGCTCGGTGAGGTCGAAATCGGTCAGGGCGTCACCCGAGATCACCAGGAACGAATCGTCCTTCAGTGCGTCCTCGGCGTTCTTGACGCTGCCGGCGGTGCCGAGTGGCTTCTCCTCGTTCGCGTAGGTGAGGTCCATGCCGAGTTCCTCACCGTCGCCGAAGTAGTTCTTGACGAGCGAGGCGAGGAACTGCACGGTCACCACGGTCTCGGTCAGACCGTGCCGCTTGAGCAGCTTGAGCACGTGCTGCATGATCGGCTGATTCACGACCGGCAGCAGCGGCTTGGGCATGCTCGAGGTCATCGGGCGAAGGCGCGTGCCTTCACCGCCGGCCATCACGACGGCCTTCATGTCGGAAGCGTCCTCCTCAAAGAGACGACTGTCTTGCCGACGTCACCCGTGCTCTCTCTTACGCGGACCGTCGCGGTCCCCCGGACCGCCGGTCACGCGCGGGGCACCCGGCCAGGAGGCTCTCCTGCCGGGTGCGCGGGCTCAATCGGCCGTGGCGTCCGCCCTGACGAGTCGGCGGACCTGGACCACGTAGAGGATCCCTGCCCACCAATACAGCGTTGTACCCCATCCGGCGAACGCCCATCCGAAAATAGCAGCGAGCGTGTTCAGCCACCCGTCACCGTCGCTCAGCAGCAGCAACGGGAAGGCGTACATGAGGTTGAAGGTGGCGGCCTTCCCCATGAAGTTGACCTGCGGCGGACCCCAGCCGTGCCGGCGCATGACCAGGATCATCACGCCCATGACGGCGTCCCGGGCCACCAGGATGGCCGTCAGCCACCAGGGTAGGATCCCGCGCCAGGTGAGCCCGATGAGCGTGGAGACGATGTACAGCCGGTCCGCGGCCGGGTCGAGCACCCTGCCGAGGCTGCTGATCTGGTTCCAGCGGCGTGCGAGCTTCCCGTCCAGGTAGTCGCTGACACCGCTCAGGGCGAGCACGAGCAGCGCCCACCCGTCGACCTTCGGACCGCCGAACTCGGGCCACAGGATGAGCCACAGGAACACGGGCACGCCCAACAGCCGTGCCATGCTCAGGATGTTGGGGATCGTGAAGACGCGATCCGTCTGCACCCTTGTCTCCTGGACCTCCACCGGGGGCCCCTCCTGTTGAACGTACGCTCCGATGATTCCACCCGACCTTACATCAGGGCATGAAAAAGCCCGCCGCCGGGCCTCTGAAGAGGCTCCGGCGACGGGCGTATAAAGATTGTTCGGCGGCGTCCTACTCTCCCACAGGGTCCCCCCTGCAGTACCATCGGCGCTGAAAGGCTTAGCTTCCGGGTTCGGAATGTAAC
>NZ_JBHYMQ010000099.1:0-23053 GCF_042742985.1 Streptomyces sp. NPDC058864
GGGGTGGGGGAGTTGGGGGCACCCCCGGCCGAAGGCTGGGGGAGGGTGGGCGTTCTGGACGCTGACGTGTATTTGTTGTGCGGCAGAGCGGCGCCGAACCCGGACCGCCCGCCATGCACATAAATATGCGGTACAGAATGCCCACCCCGGAGGCCCCGCCCCCGGCCCACCCAACGGACAGAGCGCAGACCCGCACCAACCGTCCCGGGGCAATCGGGCGGGCGGGCGGGAAAAAGAACCCCGAGCGCAACCGCGACGGCGTGGCGGGAATCACCCGGACCAGCCCGGGCACCCCGCACGGCTACAGGTATCTTCGTGCTCTCGGGCCAACTCCTGAGTAACCGATTCTGAAACTTGTTCTACCAAGGCACGGGCGGCTACGCTCCCGCTGAAGTGCAGTGAGAAGGGGGCCGTGAGTGACCGCAGAGGCCAGGCCGCTCCGGATCGCGCTGCTCACCTACAAGGGGAACCCGTTCTGCGGGGGACAGGGCGTGTACGTGCGCCATCTGTCCAGGGAACTCGCCCGGCTCGGCCACAGCGTCGAGGTGATCGGCGCCCAGCCCTACCCCGTGCTCGACGAACTCGGTGACGGGGTGCGCCTCACCGAGCTGCCGAGCCTGGACCTCTACCGCCAGCCCGACCCGTTCCGCACCCCGAAGCGCGGCGAGTACCGCGACTGGGTGGACGCACTGGAGGTCGGCACGATGTGGACCGGCGGCTTCCCGGAGCCGCTGACGTTCAGCCTGCGGGCCCGCCGTCACCTGGCCGCCCGGCGGGGGGCCTTCGACGTCATCCACGACAACCAGACGCTCGGCTACGGCCTCCTCGGCGGCCCGGGCGCCCTCGGGGCGCCGCTGGTGACGACGATCCACCACCCCATCACCGTCGACCGGCAGCTCGAACTCGACGCCGCGCAGGGGTGGAAGCGCCGGGCGTCGGTCCGCCGCTGGTACGGCTTCACGCGGATGCAGAAGCGGGTCTCGCGCCGGCTGCCGTCGGTGCTGACCGTCTCCGGCAGTTCCCGTCAGGAGATCGTCGACCACCTCGGGGTGCGCGAGGACCGCGTGCACGTGGTGCACATCGGCGCGGACACCGGGCTGTTCGCGCCGGACCCGTCCGTGCCCGAGGTGCCGGGGCGGATCGTGACCACCTCCAGCGCCGACGTGCCGCTCAAGGGCCTGGTCCACCTCGTGGAGGCGCTCGCGAAGCTGCGCACCGAGCACCCCGACGCGCACCTCGTCGTCGTCGGCAAGCGGGCCGACGACGGCCCGGTGGCCGCCGCCATCGAGCGGTACGGGCTGGGCGGCGCCGTCGACTTCGTCAAGGGCATCAGCGACCAGGAGCTGGTCGACCTGGTGCGCGGCGCCCAGGTGGCGTGCGTGCCGTCGCTGTACGAGGGCTTCTCGCTCCCGGCCGCCGAGGCCATGGCCACCGGGACGCCGCTGGTCGCCACCACCGGCGGCGCGATCCCCGAGGTCGCCGGCCCGGACGGGGAGACGTGCCTGGCGGTGCCGCCGGGGGAGCCGGGCGCGCTGGCCGCGGCGCTGGGCCGGCTGCTGGGCGACTCCGGGTTGCGCCGCCGCCTGGGCCGGGCCGGCCGGGAGCGCGTGCTGGCCCGCTTCACCTGGGAGCGGGCCGCCATCGGCACCGCCGAGCACTACCGCGCGGCGATCGAGGCCGCCGGGGGGCCGCGGCCCACTGTCCAGTCACCGTCCCGGACGAAAGCAGACTCCACGTGCTGACCGTCGACTTCTCCCGCTTCCCGCTCGCCCCGGGCGACCGCGTGCTCGACCTGGGCTGCGGCGCGGGCCGCCACGCCTTCGAGTGCTACCGGCGCGGCGCGAACGTGGTCGCCCTGGACCGGAACGGCGACGAGATCCGCGAGGTCGCCAAGTGGTTCGCCGCGATGGAGGAGGCCGGGGAGGCCCCGGCCGGGGCGACCGCCACGGCCATGGAGGGCGACGCGCTCAGCCTGCCGTTCCCCGACGACACCTTCGACCGCGTCATCATCTCCGAGGTCATGGAGCACATCCCGGACGACAAGGGCGTGCTCGCCGAGATGGTGCGCGTCCTCAAGCCGGGCGGGCTGATCGCGGTCACCGTGCCGCGCTACGGGCCGGAGAAGATCTGCTGGGCGCTGTCCGACGCGTACCACGAGGTGGAGGGCGGCCACATCCGCATCTACCGGGCCGACGAACTGCTGGGCAAGATCCGCGAGGCGGGGCTGCGCCCGTACGGCAGCCACCACGCGCACGCGCTGCACTCCCCGTACTGGTGGATCAAGTGCGCCGTCGGCGTGGACAACGACAAGGCCCTGCCGGTGAAGCTGTACCACAAGCTGCTGGTCTGGGACATCATGAAGAAGCCGCTGGCCACCCGGCTCGCCGAGAACGCGCTCAACCCGCTGATCGGCAAGAGCTTCGTCGCCTACGCCACCAAGCCGCACACCCCGAAGGCGGGCGTCGACGCGTGAGGCGGACCGAACACCTCGTCCTCCCGGGCGTCCTGACCTCCGAGCAGGCCGCGCAGACCGTCGCCGGGATCCTCGCCGTCCAGCGGCCGGACGGCGCCATACCGTGGTTCGAGGGCGGCCACCTCGACCCCTGGGACCACGTCGAGGCCGCCATGGCGCTGGACGCCGCCGGTGAGCACGAGCACGCCGAGGCCGCCTACACCTGGCTCGCCCGCCGGCAGAACCCGGACGGCTCCTGGTACGCCGCCTACGGCTGGGCGGACGGCGCCGAGGGTGAGCCCACCGACCTGGGCCGGGAGAGCAACTTCTGCGCCTACGTCGCCGTCGGCGTGTGGCACCACTACCTCTCCACCGGCGACGACGCCTTCCTGGAGAGCATGTGGCCGGTGCTGTACGCGGCCGTCGAGTACGTCCTGGAACTCCAGCTGCCCGGCGGCCAGATCGCCTGGAAGCGCGAGGACGACGGGACGTACCCGCCGGAGGCGCTGCTGACCGGCTGCTCGTCGATGTACCAGGCGCTGCGCTGCGCGCTGGCCGTCGCCGAGCACCGCGAGGACCCGCAGCCCGACTGGGAGCTGGCGGCCGGCGCCCTCGGGCACGCCGTCGCCCACCACCCCGAGCGGTTCCTGGACAAGGACCGCTACTCGATGGACTGGTACTACCCGGTCCTCGGCGGGGTGCTGCGCGGCGAGGCCGCGCGGGAGCGTGTGCTGGCCCGCTGGGACGAGTTCGTCGTGCCGGGCCTCGGGGTCCGCTGCGTGGTGCCCAACCCGTGGGTCACCGGTGGCGAGAGCGCCGAACTCGCCCTCGCCCTGTGGGCGATGGGCGAGTCCGACCGCGCCGTGGAGGTACTGGCCGCGATCCGGCACCTGCGCGCCGAGGACGGCATGTACTGGACCGGGTACGTCTTCGAGGGCGACGCGGAGGCCGGGACCGGCCCCGCGGTGTGGCCCCGGGAACGCACCACGTGGACGGCCGGGGCCCTGCTGCTCGCCGTCGCCGCCCTGGGAGGGGACGAGGCGACGACGGCGGTCTTCGGGGGCGACCGGCTGCCGCTCGGGCTGGTGCCCGGGGCGGCGGGGTGCTGCGCCGGCCGGTGAGCGGGCGTCAGGCCCGGTTGACGCGACCCGCCACGGCGTGCCCGACGACCAGGTAGACCGCCGCCGGAAGGCCGTAGTTCAGCAGGGTGCGCGCCCACGAGGAGTCGGTGTCGAAGATGTCGTGGGCCCAGCCGCCGAGCCAGGACGCGACGTCGTGGATCCACTCCACGAGGTCGTTCGCCCGGTTGGCGTCGAGCATCCACAGCACGATCCACAGGATCAGGATGAAGGCCGCCACGTCCGCGGCCACCATGATGATCGTGGCGGCCAGATTGCCGCGATATCGTCTGGACATACCTGCCGTCTTGCCCCGATCGGCGGAGTGAAACGTCGTCGGCCGGAGGCCGCCTGACGCCCCGTACGGCCCTGTGCGGTGGCCGGTGCGCGGGGCCCGGGCGAGGATGCGATCACGCATCGCATCCCCCGGGAGAAACCGTCATGCCCTTGCGCCGTGCCCTGACCGCCCTCCTGCTCTCCGGCGTGCTGCTGCTCGTCCCCGCCTGCGGCGGCGACTCGAGCGACACCGCGAGCGGCGGCACCGCGAGTCCCACGTCCTCCGTGCAGAAGCAGAAGCTCGCCAAGACGCGCTTCGTCGCCAACGCCGGACTGGCCGCCGGCGCGACCTACCAGTGGATCGTCAAGCCCTACCGCGAGGGCAAGTTCGAGAAGGAGGCCGACGGCCGCAAGCTGACCCTGGTGAAGGCGGGCCTGGCCGGGGCCTTCGCCTACAACCGGCTCAAGGCCGCCGCGGAGAACGCCAAGGGCGACCCGACCCTCTCCAAACTGGTGGCCCCGCTGACCGCGGGCATCGACTCGCTCAAGGACCTGCCGGCCAAGCTGCGCAGCGGCCAGGGCACCGACGACATCGTCGGCACCTTCCAGGACACCATCACCGGCGTCAAGTCGGCCGGCGAGGGCGCCGGCGCCAAGGTCACCGACAAGGTGCCCTCGCTGTCCCAGCTCAGCGGCGGATGAGTTCGGCCAGCACCCGCAGGGTGGCCGGATCGGGCGCGGTGACCAGCAGGTCGGTCACCGGGCCCGACCGCCACAGCTCCAGCCGCTCCGCGATCCGCTCCCGCGGGCCGAGGAGCGAGATCTCGTCCGCGAAGGCGTCCGGCACCGCCGCCACCGCCTCCTCGCGCCGCCCGGCCAGGAACAGTTCCTGGATGCGCCGGGCCTCCTCCTCGTAACCCATCCTGGCCATCAGGTCGGCGTGGAAGTTGCGGGAGGCGGCGCCCATGCCGCCGATGTAGAAGCCGAGCATCGCCTTGACCGGCAGCAGACCCTCCGCCGGGTCGTCGCACACCTGGGCGCGCGCCATCGGGGCGATCATGAACTCCTTCGGCGCGTCCGCCAGCGAGGCCCGGTACACGTCCGTGCGGAACGGCGACCAGTACAGCGGCAGCCAGCCGTCGGCGATCCGGGTGGTCTGCGCGATGTTCTTCGGGCCCTCGGCGCCCAGCAGGACCGGCAGCCCGGCCCGCAGCGGATGCGTGATCGGCTTGAGCGGCCTGCCGAGGCCGGTCGCGTCGGGCCCGGCGTACGGCAGCGGATGGACGCGCCCGTCCAGCACCACCGGGCCCTCGCGGCGCAGCACCTGCCGTACGACGTCCACGTACTCCCGGGTCGCGGTCAGCGGACTGCGCGGGAAGGGCCTGCCGTACCAGCCCTCCACCACCTGCGGGCCCGACAGGCCCAGCCCCAGCACGACCCGGCCGCCGGAGAGGTGGTCCAGGGTCAGCGCGTGCATGGCGGTGGCGGTGGGGGAGCGGGCGGCCATCTGGGCGATGCCCGTGCCGAGCCGGATCCGGCTGGTGTGCGCGGCGATCCAGGTGAGGGGGGTGAACGCGTCCGAGCCCCAGGCCTCCGCCGTCCACACCGAGTCGTAGCCGAGCCGCTCGGCCTCCTGCGCCAGGGCCAGGTGACCGGGGGAGGGGCCGCGTCCCCAGTAGCCGAGGGCCAGACCGAGCCGCATGCGCACGCCTCCCACCACAACTGACGGTACGTCAGGTGTACGTTACGGCAACCGCTCCCGCCCCGGAAGGGAAACGGCCGTGCCCCGGACCGGACGGTCCGGGGCACGGCTCGTGCGCGAGGAGCGGGGATCAGCCGCGCTGCAGGCCGCTGACGTCCTGCAGGACGCCGCGCCGGCCGTCCTGCGTCTGCGCGACCAGGGCGCCACCGCGCTGCTCCACCGCCAGGTACCAGGTGCCGGGGGTCAGCTCGGCGATCTGCTGGGCCGAGCCGTCCTCCGCGTACAGCGGCCGCGCCACGGGCACCGCGAACCAGAAGGCCGCGAACTCCGCCGAGGGCTGCGCCTGGGCCTGGGGCTGCGGCTGCTGGGGCTGCTGCGGCTGCTGCTGGGCCTGCGGGTAGCCGTACTGGCCGCCGCCGAACGACTGGTCGCCCGGCGTGCCCTGCCCACCGGGCTGCCCCGGGTACCCGTAACCGCCCTGCTGGACGCCCGGGTACGGCTGGCCCTGCTGGCCGCCGTACGGCTGCGCCTGCTGGGGCTGCTGCGGCCGCGGAGCGGGCAGCAGCGGCGCCTTCAGCACGGGCAGGCCCTGCAGGGTGAGCAGCATGGCGGCGGCGAGGGCGGCCGCGGCGACGAAGGAGAGGTAGGCGCCGGCGGCCAGCTCGAAGGCCTCGCTGCCGTGGAACAGCGACCACAGCGCGTCCCAGGCGGCGGCGACGGAGAGGACCGCGCCCCAGTGCGCGAGCCCGATGCCGAGCAGCTTGCGGCCCTCGGGCTGGAAGCGCGAGGCGACGAACAGGCCGGCGGCGATCAGGCCCAGGAGGTGCACCGAGGGCAGCAGCGGGAACAGCTCGCTCTTCCACGCGCTGGCTCCGCACTCGTCGGAGCTGCATCCCTTGAACGTGTAGAAGTTCAGGAACGAGGCGATCAGCAGCAGCAGCGCCGCGCCGATCACCGCGCCGTCTCCTCGGGTGAGGGACCGGTTATTCACTAGGAGTCCTTGTCAGTCGTCTCGTTGTCGCTGTCGCCGGGCGGTTCCCCATCGTATGAGGGCGGTTGCCGCCGGGTGCGACCGGTCCGCCCCTCGGTGACACGATCGGGACCCAATGCTCACCTGCCGATCACTCGCGGCCCTCCAGGAACGCGGTGATGCCGTCCGCGATGCCCTCCGCGGCCCGCTGCCGCCAGGCCGGGCTCGTCATCAGCGCCGCGTCCTTGGGGTCGCGCATGTTGCCGCACTCGATCAACACCTTGGGCCTGCTGCTGAGGTTGAGTCCGCCCAGGTCGCGGCGGACGTCCAGGCCGGTGCCGCCGCCGATGTAGTTGGACGGCCGGGTGCCCGTCTCCGCCGCGAAGTGCCGCTCGAGGGCGGTGCCGAGCAGCCTCGACGGCCCGCTGATCCTGCGGGTGTCCGCGATCCCGCGGTGCAGCGAGGCGGGCATGATGACGTGGAAGCCGCGGTTGCCGGCCGCCGAGCCGTCGCCGTGCACCGACACCACCGCGTCGGCCTTCGCCTTGTTGCCGATCCGGGCCCGCTCGTCGATGCAGGGGCCGTACGCGCGGTCGCCGTCGTACGTGAACCTCACCGTGGCCCCGCGCGCCTCCAGCAGCGCCCGGGCGCGCCGGGACACGTCCAGGGTGAACGCGGCCTCGGCGTACCCCGCGTTGGTCGCCGTACCCGTGGTGTCGCACTCCTTGCGGGCGGTGCCGATGTCGACCAGGCGGTTGATCTCGGCCGTGTGCCGGCTGTTCTGCGCGTTGTGCCCCGGGTCCAGCACCACGACCTTCCCCGCGAGCGGCTTCGCGGCCCCGGAGGAGGGTGCCGTCGAGGACGGGCCGGCGGACGCCGCCGCCGGGCCGTGCGGACGCACGCTCTGCGGGAGGTCGCCGTTCCGTCCGGGGTCGTCCGGTCCGCTCGTGGCGTCCCACACCAGCCACGCGGCCGCGCACGCCGGCACCAGCGCGGCCACGACGACCACGGTGGAGCGGCCTTTCCTCTTGAACACGTCAGCGATGCTATCCGCCGTCTCAGGTCCCGGCGCCCGTACGCCGGAGGACGTGCAGCGAACCGGTCACGGACAGTTCCGTGAACGCGCCCGACTCCAGCGCCCGCCGGTAGATCCGCCAGGGCGCCTGGCCGCCGTCGGCCGGGTCCGCGAAGACGTCGTGGATCACCAGGAGGCCGTCCTGCGCGAGGTGCGGTGCCCAGCCCTCGTAGTCGTTGCCGGCGTGCTCGTCGGTGTGCCCGCCGTCGATGAAGACCAGGGCCAGCGGCTTCCCCCACACCGCGGCGACCTGCGGGGAACGGCCGACGACAGCGAGAACGTGCTCCTCCAGACCGGCGGCGTGCAGGGTGCGCCGGAAGGCCGGGAGGGTGTCCATCAGGCCGACCTCGGGATCGACGAGCGTCGTGTCGTGGTACTCCCAGCCGGGCTGCTGCTCCTCGCTGCCGCGGTGGTGGTCGACGGTGACGGCGACGGTCCCGGCCGCACGGGCGGCGGCGGCCAGCAGGATCGTGGAGCGGCCGCAGTACGTGCCCACCTCCAGCAGCGGCAGGCCCGGGAGGCGCGCGGCGGCGTCGGCGGCGGCCGCGTGGAGGGCGAGACCCTCGTGGACGGGCATGAAGCCCTTGGCCGCCTCGAACGCGGCCAGCGCGTCCGCGGGGACCTCTGCGGGGAGTGGCGTGCTCATGCCCCCCATCGTCCCCCACGGCGCCGGTGCCCTTCCGCCGGGGTGGGCGGCCGGTGGCCCCGGTGGGACGCCGGGCCCGGTCCGGGCCGCAGGGCGTTCTGATTGAATGGTCACGATATGACGGATCTGCTGCCGGGCGGAGCGCCGCTCGACTGCGAGCTGGTACGGGCCGCGCAGTCGGGTGACGCGGGCTCCCTGGGTCTGCTGCTCGCCAGGCACCGGGCGGCCATGCACGCGGTCGCCCTCGCCGTGCTGGGCCACGGCCCGGACGCCGAGGACGCCGTGCAGGAGGCGGCGCTCATCGCGCTGCGGCGCATCGGGGACCTCCGTGACCCGGACGCCGCCGGCCCGTGGCTGCGGATGGTGGTGCGCAACGTCTGCCGTGCCCAGCTGCGCAGGAAGTCGGCGGTCCCCGTGGCCGAACTCGAAGGGTTCGTCGCCATGGACCGCTCGGGCGGCCCGCCCGACCCCGCGGACGTACTCGACGAGCACGTGCTGCGGGACTGGATCTGGAGCGGCCTGGAGCAGCTGTCACCCGGGCTGCGGCTGGTGACGCTGCTGCGCTACTTCACCGACGTCAGCTCCTACGAGGAGATCGCGCTGCTGTGCGGCATCGCCGTCGGCACCGTGCGCAGCAGGCTCAACCAGGCGCGCGCCAAGCTGGCCGGTTCGCTGGTGGGCCTGGGCGACCAGGTCCACGACGACGCCGCCTCCCTCACCGCGCGTCACCGCCGTCTGGCCGAGGAGACCATGATCGCGGCCCATCGCGGCGAGCTCGCCTCGGCGTGGGCGCAGTGGCGGTCACCGCGGCTGGAGGTCACCTGGCCGACCGGCAAGCGCTCGGACCTCGACTACCTGGGGTTCTCCTTCAGCCGGGACGTTTCCGAAGGCGTCCGCCAGCAGCTGCTGAACGTGGTGGCGAGCCGCGAGGTCGTCATCTGGGAGGCGGCCATCGTCAACCCGCCGGAGGACCCGTTCCACTGCCCGCCCGGAGTCGTCTGGGTGCATTTCCCGGACCGGAACGGTGAGGACAGGCTGCGCCTGTACCACCCGCGCCGCCGCCGGGACGGCCGCGCAAAGAATCATGGCGGCTGATCGAACCTTTCCGGTGCCCACCGCATCGTGCGGGCATGAACGTCATCCATCACGAGGCGGCGCACGGCACCCGTGCCGCCGCCGAGGTGCGGACCGTCACCGTCGACGGCGTGCGCCAGGTCTACCGGGTCGCGGGTGCCGGGCCGGTGTGCCTCGTGCACTCCGGAGGCCCCGGTGTGCACCCTGAGTACCTGCGCATACCCGCACTGGAAGAGCATCTGACCATGGTCCACGTGGACCCCGTCGGCTCCGGCGACAGCGATCTGCTGCCGGACGGGGACTACTCCACGTCCCGCTACGCGCGCTTCGCCGCGGCCGTACTGGACGACCTCGGGGCGCCCACCGCCTACTTCCTCGGCCACTCGCACGGCGGTTTCGTCGCGCTGCAGTTCGCCCTCGACCACCCCGGCCGCCTCGACGGGCTGATCCTCTACGACACCGCTCCCGTGTACGGGCCGGAACTGATGGCGGCGGCGACCGAGGAGATGGCCGCCTTCGTCGAGCGCTGGCCGGACCGGCCCGAGGCGGCCGGAGCGGGGCGGGCGTGGCGGGCCCGGATGGCGGGGACGCTGGAGATCACCGACGACGCGTCGAAGGAGCGCTACCTCCAGGCCGTCCTGCCGGCCTACTTCGCCGACCACCGCGGGACGGCCGTACGGACCGGGTCCGTCCCCGCCCTCCGGGCCACCCACGACCCGAACCGGCTCCCCGCCGACTGGGACGTCCGCGACCGGCTCGGCATGATCGAGGCGCCGGTCCTGGTGATCGTCGGCACCCACGACTTCGTCTGCCCGCCGCGCTTCGCGTACGAGCTGCAGGTCGGGATACCGCAGGCGCGGCTGTGCGAGCTGACGGCGAGCGGCCACTTCGGGCACATCGAGGAGACGGAGAGGTTCGTGGCCGCCGTGCGCGACTTCGTCACCACCCAGGACGACAATCAGGACAACACCCGGGACAAGGAGAACGCAGCATGACGACCACGGTGCCGACCGGCCTGGCCGAGGAGACCGAGATCGCGGCGTACGCCGACTTCGTGACCGGCGCGCCGGCCGACGTGCGCGGGGCGCTGGGCGTCGGCGCGCAGCGCTTCGGCGCGGTACGGGCGCTGGCCGTCCGCGAGGACCCGAGCCGCTTCTTCAACCGGGCCGGGGGATTCGGCTCCGCCGAACCGGTCACGGCCGACGCCGTGGAGGAGGTGTGCGGCTTCTTCCGTGCCCAGGGCGTGCCCGTCGGCTCGTTCATGATCGCGCCCTCGCTGCTGCCGTCCGACTGGGCGTCGACCGCCGCGAAGTGGGACCTCACCGAGGGCACCCGCTTCGCCAAGCTGGGATGCGACCTCCCGGCGGCCCTGGCCGCGGACGACGGTGTCACCGCGCTCGACCCGGGCCTGCGCGTGGGCCTCGTCGAGCGCCGGCAGGCGCACGAGTGGGCGACCGTGATGATGACGACCTTCGGCTTCAGCACGCCGGCCATGATCGACATGGCCGCGGCGTGCGTCGGCAGGCCGGACTGGCTGCAGTACGCCGTCTGGGAGGGCGAACGGATCGTCGCGGTGGGCAGCGTCTACGTCAACGGCGACTGCGCCGACATGTTCGGCGGGGCCACGCTGCCGGGATGGCGGGGCCGCGGCGCCCAGTCGGCCCTGCTCACGGCCCGCGCCCGGGCGGCCCACGACGCGGGCTGCCGCTGGCTCGTCGCCGAGACCGGCGCGGAGGGCCCGGGCGACCACAACAGCTCCCTCCACAACATGCTGCGCGCCGGCTTCGAGCCGTTGTACGAGCGGGCCGCCTGGGTCTGGCGCGGCTAGCGGGACGGGGAGGACGGCGAACCGGCGCTGCCTGAGCCGGCCCGGCCCCGGCGGGCCTGGCGCACCCGTACGGGGGTCAGAGCCAGCCGTTGTGGCGTGCGGTGCGGACCGCCTCCGTGCGGTTGCGGGTGCCGGTCTTCCCGATGGCGGACGACAGGTGGTTCCGCACCGTCGACTCCGACAGGTGGACCCGCGCCGCGATGTCCGCCACCGTCGCCCCGTCCGCCGCCGCGTTGAGCACGTCCTGCTCGCGCGGCGTCAGCGGGCTGGGCCCGGTGCTGAGCGCGGCCGCGGCCAGGGCGGGGTCGATGACGCGGTGCCCGTCGAGGACGCGCCGGATCGCGGCGGCGAGGTCCTCGACGGGGCCGTCCTTGACCAGGAAGCCGGACGCCCCGGCCTCCATGGCACGGCGCAGGTAGCCGGGGCGGCCGAACGTGGTGAGGATGAGCACCTTGCACTCCGGGAGGCGCTCGCGCAGTTCCGCCGCCGCGTCGAGGCCGCTGCGCCCGGGGAGCTCGATGTCGAGCAGCGCGACGTCGGGCCGGGCCGCCAGCGCCGCGGTGACGATCTCGTCGCCCGCTGCGACCTGCGCGACGACGTCGATGTCGTCCTCCAGGTTCAGCAGCAGGGAGAGCGCCCCGCGCATCATGCCCTGGTCCTCGGCCAGCAGGACCTTGATGGCGCTGCTCATGCGGTCTGCTCCTCCTCCACGGGCAGTTCGGCGACCACCCGGAACCCGCCCTGGGTCGCGGGGCCGGTGCCGAGGGAACCGCCGGCCGCGGCGAGCCGCTCGGTGAGCCCCTTCAGGCCGGAGCCCGATCCGGGGGCCGAGCCTACGCCGTGGCCGTCGTCGGTGATCCGCAGGCGTACCCGCCCGTCGGTGCCGGCGAGTTCGATGACGCAGGTGGTGGCCCCGCTGTGCCGTACGACGTTGGTCACCCCTTCCCGTACCACCCAGCCGAGGAGGGCCTCGGTCTGCGAGGGCAGCGGCGGGCCGGACTCCTTGACGACGGCTTCGATCCCGGCGGCCGCCAGGGCCGAGCGGGCGCGGTCCAGTTCGGTGGAGAGGCTGCCCTCGCGGTAGCCGGTGACGGCCTCCCGGATCTCGGTGAGCGCCTGGCGTCCGACCGCCTCGATGTCGGCGACCTGGGCGAGGGCGGCGTCCAGGTCGCGCGGGGCGAGCCGGCGGGCGGCCTCCGCCTTGACGACGACCACGGACAGGGTGTGCCCCAGCAGGTCGTGCAGGTCGCGGGAGAAGCGCAGCCGCTCCTCGGCGACCGCGTTGCGGGCGAGCTCCTGGCGGGTTGCGCGCAGCTGGGTCACCGCGTCGAAGAGGGTGAGCATGGCCGCGGTCACCAGGCCGGAGATGAGGCTGCCGTACCCGATGGACACGCCTTCCCAGACGTCGCCGCTGCGCAGCCCGGAGACGATCCCGGCGGACACCGCGAGGGCGACGAGCACGGGACCCATCCGCCGGCCGCGCACCACGATCCCCACGGCCAGCGACAGCAGCGGGAAGAACACCAGCCAGCTGCCGCCGTAGCCGATGGCGAGGGCGTAGGTCACGGCGGCCAGGGCGAGCAGGTACAGCCGGGGGGCCTTCCCGGCCGCGGCGCGCGGGTTGAAGGCGGTGAAGACGACCCCGATGTAGAGGGAGTTGAAGGCCAGCAGGCCGAGGCCGCCGAGCCAGGGGTTGGCGGCCTTGCCCTGCAGGAGGTGGGACAGGGCGCCCACGCCCATCAGCAGCCAGGGCAGGAACGTGAAGCGGGTCGGGGGCCTCAGGTCCTCGATCTCCTCGGAGAAGGACCGGGTCACCCGCAGGTGCCGCCACTCGCGCCAGATGCGTGCCGGCAGCGGGGGCCGCCGGGATCCCGTCGTGGTCGCCATGGCCGTCGTCTCCTCCTTCTCCATCACGGGGTGCGTGCCGAGCGGCGGTAGGCGTACACCGCGTACGCGCCGAAGACGGCCGTCCACGCGGCGAGCACGGCGACGGTACCCGCCCGCGGTGCCGCGCCGTCCGCGATGGTCCAGCCGAGCTGCCCGAAGCGGTGCGACGGGGTCCACTCGGAGACCGCCCGCAGCCAGCCGGGGAAGACCGACGAGGGGATCCACAGCCCGCCGACGACGGACAGGCCCAGGTTGCAGGCCATGTTCACCACTCCGGTGGTCTGCCCGGACAGCCGGTAGCCGTTGCCGAGGCCGAGCAGGGTGAACGGGGCGGTGCCGACCCACAGCAGTCCGCCGACCGCCGCCCACTGCCATGGCTCCAGTTCGACGCCGTTGACGAGCCCGCCGGCCAGCAGGACGGCCAGGATGGCGGGCAGCACGGTGACCGAGCCGCTGATGCAGCGGCCGGTGACGACCAGCAGCGGCGACATCGGGGTGATCCGCAGCTGGCGCAGCCAGCCGAGCCCCTTGTCCTCGGCGACGCTCGACCCGGTGGACACCGCCGAGCCGAGGGCGCCGTACGCGGCCATGCCGATCATGGCGGCCAGCGAGGCGGCCTTGTCCTCCTCCGAGCCGCTGACCCCGAGGTTGGTGAAGAGCAGGTACATCATGACGGGCATGCCGACGCCGAAGATCACGAATCCGGCGTCACGCAGGGTGCGGCGGATCTCCAGCGAGACGTAGGCGAGCAGCATCAGACCTTCTCCTCGGCGAGGGCGGCGGTGTCCGTGGCGGTGGCGGGGGCGGCGTCCTTGGCTGAGGACTGCGCGGTGAGGGAGAGGAACGCGTCCTCCAGGCTGGCGGCGGTGACCGTCAGGCCGCGGACCATGCCGCGGTCGGCGAGGGCGAGGACGGTGGCGTCGGAGTCGGCGGAGCGCAACAGGGCGCGGTCCCCGCGGACCTCCACGGACACCACCCCGGGCAGCTGCCGCAGGCCCTCGGTGGGGGTCCCGGCCAGGTCGAAGGAGACGAGGTTGCCGCCGACCGCGCGCTTGATGCGCTCGCCGCTGTCGTCGGCGACGACCCGGCCGCGGTCGATGACGACGATGCGGTCGGCGTTCTCGTCCGCCTCCTCCAGGTAGTGGGTGGAGAACAGGACGGTGTTGCCGCGGGCCGCGTACGCCCGCATCGAGTCCCAGAAGGCGCGCCGGGCCTCGACGTCGAGGGCGGCGGTGGGTTCGTCCAGCACGATGAGTTCGGGGTTGCCGGCCAGCGCCACGGCGAAGCGGACCCGCTGCGCCTGACCGCCGGAGAGCCGGTCGGCGCGGCGGCCGGCGACCTCGGTGAGGCCGGCCAGCTCCAGGGCCTCGGCCACGGGCAGGGGGTCGGGGTAGGTGCGCGCCACGAAGGTGATCAGCTCCCGGACGCTCACCCGGGGGATCGGCCGTCCGTCCTGCAGCATGGCGCCGATCCGGCCCGCGCGGACCGCGGTGTGCGGGGTGCCGCCGAAGAGCCGGACCTCGCCGCTGTCGGGTTCGTCGAGCCCGAGCAGCAGGCTGATGGTGGTGGACTTGCCCGCGCCGTTGCGGCCGAGCAGGGCGACGGACTCCCCCCGCCGGATCTCCAGGTCGACGCCGTCCACGGCGCGCACCGCGCCGAACGTCTTGACGGCCCTGGTGAAACTCACTGTCGTCGTCATGTCACCGACACTACGGTCGGCGCCCCCCGCGGGGTCAGTGGGGAATGTACGGACCCGGGCAGGACAAATGTCACTGGCGGAGAGCTATTCTGACGGTGCGTCAGCTATTCCCAGGGTCCGGGCGATGCGTTATACATGGGCTGGCTAGAACACGTTCTAGTGCACGCCCTGGCGGGGCCGACGGTGCGGACGGCCGCGCCAGGGCCCGCCGCGCAGCGAAGGAGCCGCCGGACATGCCGATCGACGTCGTCGCCGCCACCTCGGCCGAACCCCGCAGCGCCGAACTCGTCTGGGACCACAGGGACGTCATCCTCTACCACCTGGGCCTCGGCGCGAACACCCTCAACTACGCCCTCGAAGGCCCCGGCCTGCAGGTCCTGCCCAGCTTCGCCACCGTCGCCGGCGGCCCCGCCGCCGCCGGGGAGGCACGCGGCGGCCTCATCCTGCCCGGCATCGAGGTCGACCTGGCCGCCGTCCTGCACGGCGCCCAGCGCATCGAGGTGCACCGACCGGTCCCCGTCCGCGGCCGGGCCGTGCAGACCTCGCGCGTCGCCGACGTCTACGACAAGGGCAAGGCCGCCGTCCTCGTGCTGCGCCGCGAGGTCGCCGACGAGCAGGGCCCGCTGTGGACCTCCGACGCGCAGATCTTCGTCCGCGGCGAGGGCGGCTTCGGCGGCGACCGCGGGCCCTCCGCCCGCACCGAACCGCCCGGGAGGGCACCCGACCGCACCGTCCTGCGCGCCACCCGCGAGGACCAGGCCCTGCTCTACCGGCTCTCCGGCGACTGGAACCCGCTGCACGCCGACCCCGAGTTCGCCAAGCACGCCGGCTTCGACCGCCCGATCCTGCACGGCCTGTGCTCCTACGGCATCACGCTCAAGGCCGTCGTCGACACCCTGCTCGGCGACGACGCGGGCCGCGTACGGTCCTGCTCCACCCGCTTCGCCGGGGTCTTCTTCCCCGGCGAGACCCTGCGCATCCGGATGTGGTCCGAACCGGGCCGCGTCCTGGCATCGGCGACCGCCGTCGAACGCGACGACGCGCCGGTCCTCGCCGACACCGTCGTCGAGCACTCGTAAGTCCCGGAGGGGAGAGGGGAACACCCATGCGCGCAGCACTCCTGCAGGAGATCGGCCAGGACAAGCTCGAGGTCGTCGACGACGTCGAGACGGTGGGCTTCGGCCCCGGAAAGGTGCGCATCCGGCTGCGGGCGACCGGGCTGTGCCACTCCGACCTGTCCGCCATGAGCGGCGTCCTGCCGCAGCCCGCGCCCTTCGTCCCCGGCCACGAGGGCGCCGGGGAGATCACCGAGACCGGCGAGGGCGTCACCGGCCTCAAGACCGGCGACCGCGTCCTGGTCTGCTGGCTCCCGGCCTGCGGCGCCTGCCCGGCCTGCCGGCGCGGCCAGTCCCACCTGTGCCTGGCCGGCTTCATGAACGCCGGCACGCCCAACTTCCGCCGCCCCGCCGGGGACGTCTTCGGCTTCGCCGGCACCGGCACCTTCGCCGAGGAGGTCGTGGTGTCCGCCTCCTGCGCCGTTCCCATCCCCGACGACCTGCCGTACGAGATCGCCGCCCTCATCGGCTGCGGCGTCACGACCGGCATCGGCGCCGCGCTGAACACCGCGCGGGTCACCCCCGGCTCCTCCGTCGCCGTCATCGGCTGCGGCGGCGTCGGCATCAGCGTCATCCAGGGCGCCCGCGCCTCCGGCGCCTCGGAGATCATCGCCGTCGATCCCGTGCAGTCCCGCCGCGACGCGGCCCTGCGCTTCGGCGCCACCGACGCGGTCGCCCCGGAGGAACTGGCCGACGCCAAGGCCCGGATCACCGGCGGCGAGGGCTTCGACTACGTCTTCGAGGTCGTCGGCCGCAGCGCGACGGCCCGCACGGCCTACGAGACCACCCGCCGCGGCGGCACGCTCTGCGTCGTCGGCGCCGGGGCGATGGACGACCTGCTGCAGATCAACATGTTCGAGCTCTTCTTCGACGAGAAGCGCATCCTGCCCTCGCTGTACGGCGGCGGCGACGTCCTGCGGTCCTACGACCGCGTCATCCGCCTCTGGCGCGCGGGGCGGGTGGACCTGGAGGGGCTCATCACCCACCGCGTACGGCTCGACCAGATCAACGAGGCGGTCGACCAGATGCGCAGCGGCGAGGCCCTGCGCACCTGCATCGCGGTCTGACACCGGAACGGGAGGACCCATGGGCGTGCTGGACGGCAGGACCGCCGTCGTCACGGGGGCGGGACGCGGCCTCGGCCGGGCCGAGGCACTGGAACTGGCGCGGCTGGGCGCCAACGTGGTCGTCAACGACTACGGGCAGCCCGGCCGCGACGGCTCCGGCGAGGCGTCGGCGACCCCCGCCGACGAGGTCGTCGCCGAGATCGCCGCCGCCGGCGGCCACGCGGTGGCGCACCACGGGGACGTCGCCGACTTTGAGCAGGCGCAGGACCTGGTCGGGCTGGCGGTGAGCACGTACGGGGCGCTGGACATCCTGGTCAACAACGCCGGGATCCTGCGCGACCGGATGGTGTTCTCGATGACCGAGGACGAGTGGGACTCCGTCGTCCGGGTCCACCTCAGGGGCCACTTCGCCACCACCCGGTTCGCCGCCGCCCACTGGCGCGAGCGCGCCAAGACCACGGGCGCCCCGGTCTACGGCCGGATCGTCAACACCTCGTCCGAGGCGTTCCTCGCCGGCTCGGCGGGCCAGCCCAACTACGCGGCCGCCAAGGGCGGCATCGTCGGCCTCACCTCGTCGACGGCCGCGGCCCTCCGCAGGTACGGCGTACGCGTCAACACCATCTGCCCCCGGGCGCGCACGCGGATGACCGAGGACGTCTTCGCGGGCCCCGGCCGGCCCACGGACGGACCGGACCCGCTGGGGGTGGAGCATGTCGCCCCGCTCGTCGGCTACTTGGCGTCACCGGCGGCCGACCGGATCAGCGGCCAGCTGTTCGTCGTGCACGGCGGGATGGTGGCGGTGATGGACCGCCCTCGCGTCGCGGCGAAGTTCGACACCGCCAAGGAGGCGTTCACCCACGACGAGCTGGACGACCTGCTCACCCCGTACTGGGCGGGCCGTGACCCCGGCGACACCTTCGCCGCCACCGACGTCCTGGCCCTGCGCCACGAGGGCTGAAACGGGCTCCGGGCCCGTCAGACCTCCATGGTGGGGGGCCCGGAGGGACGGCGGTGGCGGCCGTGCGGCGCCTCGACCACCTGGGCGTTGTCGTCTTGGGCGGAAGCCGTGCCGCGGTGGCGGCCGGCGTGCTGGCCCTCGGCGGAACCGTCCTCGAGGCGGGCCTCGGCGGCGGTGTCGTGTCGGGCATCGGACATGAGGAAACTCTCCGTCGACTAGCTTGCAGGGTGCGCGGAACGCCGCAGGAGTTTACCGACTCAAGATCCCGTGGCCAGCGGCGCCTTCTGCAAGGGGAGCACGGGGCTGGTCCGGCCGCCGTCCTGGTCGTCCGCAGGAGCGCCCTCCGCCGCGCCCCCCGGCGGCAACGGCAAGGGCGCCGCGGGCGGCGCCTCGTACTCCACCGTGCCGCACGGACAGTGCGCGCACGCGTACGGCAGGCGCAGCACCCCCCGGGCCGACCACAGGCCCGCCCCGGCCAGCCATCCCTCCGGCGCCGACAGCCAGGTGGCACGGCGCTCCCCGGGCCGCCAGACCGCCAGCGACGTGCCGTGCGGGCCGTCCGCGCGCAGCGCCACCGCGCACGCCTCGGGCATCAGCACCTGGCCGGGCTGCGCCGCGAACGGGGTCAGCACCGCGTCCGGGACGCGCAGGCACTCCGCGAACCGCATGGGCCGGCGGCTGCCCAGCACGCCCCAGCCGATGCGGTCCTCGCCGGTGGCGTCGCTGCGCACTATCAGCAGCCCGCTGTCCGGCTCCGCCAGCAGCAGCCGGTCGTTGCTGCCGTCGGCGATCTGCAGCAGCGGGCTGACCGCCCCGGCCCGCCCCAGGTCGACGGCGACCGTCTTGACCGTCCCCTCCGCCTCGCGGTCCAGCGCGAGCAGACGTCCCGCCCGGTCCAGCCACGCGCCGCCCCCGCAGCGGCCCGGGACCTCCGCCAGCCGGCGCGGCCGCAGGTCCCGGTCGTCGTGCACGAGCCACACCGCCGACACCTCGCGCGCCGGGTCGTAGGTGAGCGCGTACACCTCGCCCGAGGCGACCGGGGGCAGCAGCCGCGCCTCCGCGTCCCCGCCCGGCAGCGAGCCGACGAGCAGTTCGCCGGTGCCGGGACCGGTCGGGTAGAGCAGGGCGAGGTCGAACCGGTCGGCGACCCGGCGGCGGATCAGCACCCGGCCGTCCGGCAACGGCACGACCTCGGAGCACTGTTCTTCGGGCTGGTTGCCGGGCAGGGGCACGGTGTACGGCTCCGGCCCGCCGAGCGTCCAGCGCTCGGGGTACCAGCCGTCGTCCCCGTCGGGTCCCTGGGCCAGGCAGGCGGCGTAAGAGCCGTCCGCGGCGATCGTGAACCCGGCCCGTCGCACGGTGGTGGTCTCGGTGGCGCAGGCTGTCATGGTGTGGCTCACCTCCGGGCCACGACGCTAGTTTTCGCACGCCCGGGCGTCCGACACGAGTTGGTGGTCTTCACACGTAAGGGTGGCTCTCGTCCCGTTCCGTCGGGCTTCGGATGCTCGGTGTGCTCATGACCAGCCCGGGATTCCGGCCGCCCGGCACCGGCGCGGTAACCTCGACCCGTGCCGAAACTGTCCGACGTCATCGCCGCCCTCGAAGCCCTCTGGCCCCCGGCGTGGGCCGAGCAGTGGGACGCCGTCGGGCTCGTCTGCGGAGACCCGGACGCCGAGGTCGGCCGGGTGCTGTTCGCCGTCGACCCGGTCCGGGAGGTCGTCGACGAGGCGATCGCCACCGGCGCCGACCTGCTGGTCACGCACCACCCCCTCTACCTGCGCGGCACGACGACGGTCGCGGCGACCGGCTTCAAGGGCCGCGTCGTGCACACCCTGATCAAGAACGACATCGCGCTGCACGTGGCGCACACCAATGCCGACCGGGCCGACCCCGGGGTCTCCGACGCCCTCGCCGAGGCCGTCGGCCTGCGCATCACCGGACCCCTCGTGCCCGACCCCGCCGACCCGGCCGGCCGCCGCGGCCTCGGCCGGATCGGCGAGCTGCCCGAGCCCATGACGCTGGCGGAGTTCGCCCGCCGGGCGGCGGCGGGCCTGCCGGCCACCGCGACCGGGCTGCGCGTCGCGGGCGACCCCGGGCGCCAGGTCCGTACCGTCGCGGTGTGCGGCGGCTCCGGCGACAGCCTCTTCGACGACGTGCGCAGGGCCGGGGTGGACGTCTACCTCACCGCCGACCTGCGCCACCACCCGGCGTCCGAGGCGCAGCAGGCGGGTCCGCCCGCGCTCGTCGACGCCGCCCACTGGGCCACCGAATGGCCCTGGTGCGAGCAGGCCGCGCGCCGCCTCGACGAGGTCTCCGAACGGCACGGCTGGACGCTGCGCACATACGTGTCGCGCGCCGTCACCGACCCGTGGACGGCCCACGCCCCGGCACTTCCCCTTGACGAACCCACGACCTCAGGAGCCCCCCGCTGAAAGCCGCGCCCGCAGACCAGATCCGACTGCTCGAGGTCCAGTCCCTCGACTCGCGCCTCGCGCAGCTGGACCACAAGCGCAAGAACCTGCCCGAGCACGCGGAGATCGAGCGCCTCGGCTCCGACGTGACCCAGTTGCGCGACCTGCTGGTCGCCGCCCAGACCGAGGAGAGCGACACCGCCCGCGAGCAGACCAAGGCCGAACAGGACGTGGACCAGGTGCGCAAGCGCGCCGTCCGCGACCAGGAGCGCCTCGACTCCGGCGCGGTCTCCTCCCCCAAGGACCTGGAGAACCTGCAGCGCGAGATCACCTCGCTCGCCAAGCGGCAGAGCGACCTCGAGGACGTCGTCCTGGAGGTCATGGAACGCCGCGAGGGCCTGCAGGAGCGGGTCCAGGAGCTCACCGGGCGCCTGGAGTCCGTGCAGGCCAAGGCCGGCGAGTCCGAGGAGCGCCGCAACGCCGCGCTGCAGGACATCGACGCCGAGGGCTCCACGGTCGTCAAGGAGCGCGAGATCATCGCCGGTTCGGTCCCCGCCGACCTGCTGAAGCTCTACGACAAGCTGCGCGCCCAGTCCGGCGGCGTCGGCGCCGCCCGGCTCTACCAGAAGCGCTGCGAGGGCTGCCGGCTGGAGCTGAACATCACCGAGCTCAACGAGGTGCGGGCGGCCGCCGCCGACGAGGTCGTGCGCTGCGAGAACTGCCGGCGCATCCTCGTCCGCACCCCCGAGTCGGGCCTGTAATGGCCCGTACGTTCGTGGTGGAGGCCGACGGGGGGTCCCGGGGCAACCCGGGACCGGCCGGGTACGGCGCCGTCGTCCGCGACGCCGCCACGGGCGAAGTGCTCGCCGAGGCAGCCGAGTTCATCGGCACGCACACCAACAACGTCGCCGAGTACCGGGGCCTGATCGCCGGGCTGCGCGCCGCGCACGCGATCGACCCGCAGGCCCGGGTACGGGTGCGGATGGACTCCAAGCTGGTCGTCGAGCAGATGTCCGGCCGCTGGAAGATCAAGCACCCGGACATGCGGCCGCTGGCCGCCGAGGCGAAGACGGTCCTGCCCGCGGAGCAGGTCAGCTACGAGTGGATCCCGCGCGAGAAGAACAAGCACGCCGACCGGCTCGCCAACGAGGCGATGGACGCCGGCAAGCGCGGCAAGCAGTGGGAGCCCGGCCGCTCCGCCGCCGCGCTGGTCACCGCGGCGCGCGAACCCGCGGACGAGGCCGTGCACGAGGCCCCCAAGGCCCCGCCCGCCGATTGGGTCGCGGCGGCCGACCTCGGCACGCCCACGACCTTCGTCCTGCTGCGGCACGGGGAGACCCCGCTCACCGCGGAGAAGCGCTTCTCCGGCAGCGGCGGCGAGGACCCGGACCTCTCGGAGAAGGGCCGCTGGCAGGCCCAGCGCGTCGCCGACGCCCTCGCCGCCCGCGGCACCGTCCAGGCCGTCGTCACCTCGCCGCTGGCCCGCTGCCGGCAGACCGCGCAGACCGTCGCGGACCGGCTCGGGCTCGACGTACGCGTCGACGAGGGGCTGCGCGAGACCGACTTCGGTGCGTGGGAGGGGCTGACCTTCGCCGAGGTGAAGGAACGCCACCCGGCCGAACTCGACGCCTGGCTCGGTTCCGCGAAGGCGGCCCCGCCCGGCGGGGAGAGCTTCGCCGCCGTCGCCCGCCGGGTCTCCCTCGCCCGGGACAAGCTCATCGCCCGTCACGCCGGCCGCACGGTGCTGGTGGTCACCCACGTCACGCCGATCAAGACCCTGGTCCGGCTCGCCCTGGGGGCCCCGCCGGAGTCGCTGTTCCGGATGGAGCTGTCGGCGGCGGCACTGTCGGCGGTGGCGTACTACGGGGACGGGAACGCGTCGCTGCGCCTGCTCAACGACACGTCACACCTGCGCTGACGGCGACGGCGCGCGCAGTTCGGCCGCCTCGCGGGCGAGCCTCTCCACCCGGTCCCAGTCGTGGTCCCGCAGGGCGTCCTGCGGGACCATCCAACTGCCGCCCACGCAGGCGACGTTCGGCAGCGCGAGGTAGGCCGGCGCACGGGCCGCGTCGATGCCGCCGGTCGGGCAGAACCGGATCTCCGGCAGCGGGGCGGCCAGCGCCTCGAGGTACGCCGTGCCGCCGGCCGCCTCCGCGGGGAAGAACTTCATTTCCGTCACGCCGCGTTCCGCAAGGGCGACCACCTCGGAGGCGGTCGACACCCCGGGCAGGAACGGCAGCCCCGACGCGGCCATCGCGTCCAGCAGGCCCCCCGTCCACCCCGGGCTCACCAGGAACCCCGCCCCCGCCCGCGCCGCCGCCCCCACCTGCTCCGCCCGCACCACGGTCCCGGCACCCACGAGCGCGTCGGGAACCTCGCGGGCCGCCGTGGCGATCGCCTCCAGCGCGGCGGGCGTCCGCAGCGTGATCTCCACCGCGGTCAATCCGCCGCGGACCAGCGCGCGTACGAGTGGGGGTGCGTCGGTGGGGTCGTGCAGCGTCAGGACCGGCATCACGGGGGCGAGGTGCGGGAGGGTTGGCGGCATGCGCCGCATAGTGCCGGGCAGGTTCGTGCTCCGCAACGCCGGTTGCGTTCTGTGCAACGGGGTGCGTGTTGTTGCGTGCGGGTGGGTTGTGGTTGCGGTGCGGTTTTTTCCCCGCCGCCCGCCCGTTGCCCCGGATGGTTGGTGCGGGTCGGCGCGCGGTTTTGTTGGTGGGCCGGGGGTGGGGCCTCCGGGGTGGGCATTCTGTACCTGGCTAATAAACACATCTGACG
>NZ_JBHYMQ010000100.1:0-22045 GCF_042742985.1 Streptomyces sp. NPDC058864
GCTCGGCGGGCTGGTCGCCGCCGGCGCGGCGTGCCCCCTCCCCCGCGGGCCCCGGGGGGCCGTGGGCGGGGGGGGCCGCGGCGTCTCCGCATCCCAGTGCCTGTCCGGGCGATGGACGAAGGGCACCGCCGGTGCGGCCGAGGGCAGCACCGGGGACACAGGTCGGCGCGTCGTCGCGTCGTGGATGTCGCCGCAGCGGTTCCGTGGGCTCGCCGTGCCGCCGTTCAGGAACTCGCGCCCCTCCGCGCATCGACGGCGAGGGCGCGCTCCAGGAGGGCGGGGTCGGCCAGGGAGAACGGGTGGGCCAGGCCGTCGAAGACGGCGGTGCAGGTCTCGTCGGTGAGCGAGGCGTGCGCGAGCCGGGCCATGGCCGCACGCTGGTTCTGCACGTCCTCGGGCACCTCGTTCCGCTCGACGGCGCCGCGGAGGGCGGCGTCCGAGCCGGCGGAGACCGCCCACACCGCGTCGACCGCCACTTCCTGCAGGGCGAAGAACTCGGTGGCGGGCGCGCCGAGGTCGGCCTGACCGTTGAGGTACTCCGACAGGCAGGAGGCGTGGAGGGCGGCCGACGTCGTGTCCTGCGCATCGGTGGCGTTCAGGGACACCACCGCTTCACCGACGCCGACCAGGCCGATGGGGAAGCGCGACAGCCCGGTGAAGTCACGCCGCCGGCGGTCGGATTGGTGGAAGTTCCGGACGTCCCGGGTCACGGTCCCACCGGTCACCTCCCCGAAGGGGTACGGCAGCTTCTCGCACAGCGCACGGAACTCCTCGACCGACCGGGGGGAACGGCCCTCCGCGCAGGTCGTCAGCCCCACCAGCCACTGGTCGCCCTCGACGGGCTTGACCAGAGCCGCGGCCAGACCCTCCGGCCCCGGCGGCAGGGTGAACCGCGCGCCGGTGAAGAACGGCTCCCGCACATGCCGGCCGGTGCGCTCGAAGAGCGCGGTCGCGTAGCGGACCCCGGTGGGCATGCGCTGCAGCCGCGGCCTGTCGAAGCCGGCCTGCTCGACCCAGTCCGGCATCGTGCTGGAACGCCCCATCGCGTCCACCACGAACTCGACGGGCAGGGTCCCGGCGGCACCGTCCATGACGTACCGCACGGCGGTCACCCCGTCGACGTCGTCGAAGTCCAGACCCGTCGCCCGCGCGGGAAGGCTCTCCACGTTCGGCAGCGCCAGCACCCGGCTGCGGATGCGCGACTCGAGGAAGGGCCGGGTACAGAAGAGGAACTCCGTGCTCCCGGTGCGCAGTTGCTCCTGACCGTCGACGTACGTGGTCGCACGGTCGGACCCCAGCAGCACACCGCCCGACTCCTGCGCCTCCCGCATGAGACCCGGCAGCCACCGCTCCACCTGCGCCGGCCCGGCAGGCTGCAGCCCGTGCATCCGCCGGTCGCGCGGAACGCCCGTACGACGGCGACCCTCCGCACTCGTCGTGTCGCGCTCGACGATCACCACGGTCCGGGCGTGGTCGGCCAGGACCCGGGCGGCGAGCAGGCCGGCCACACTGCCACCCAGCACGCACGCCGTGTCGAACAGCACGGGGGACTGCTCGGGTGCGTCCGGCCTGACGATCCTGTCGTACACGCTCACGGGCGGGATTTCCACACATTCTCCTCGGCGGGGAACGGCAGCGTGTGCCTTCCCTGGGTTTCTCTGTGGCGGGCCGTACGTGCGACCGGTGCGGTGCGGGGCGCAATGAGCAGGCGCCGCCGGCCGCGCGGCACACCTGTCATGTGCAAGCAGATGTTCACGTCATTGCCGAGTTCCCGGAAGCCGGAACACCCGGGCCGGGCGGGCGACTCGCAGCACAAACCGCGGGTGGCATCTGCAAGGCGGGTCATGAGGCGGGGCCGTCGAGAGTGTGCCGCGATTTCGCGGACTTTCCACCCGTGCCGATACGCATGTGCCGAACCTTCCGGGACCTGGGGTGTCCCGCGGCCGCTGCCGTCGGAGGCGGTCGGGTCAGGGGCGGCGCATGAGGTCGGCCGCTCGTTCCGCGATGGCGCAGACCGTGGCGTTGGTGTTGTTCGACGGGATCGACGGGATGACGGAACCGTCGGCCACGCGCAATCCCCGTAGCCCACGGACTCGGAGTTCGGAGTCCACCACGGATGCCTCGTCCTCGCCCATGGCGCAGGTGCCGACCGGATGGCAGTAGGAGCCGAAGTACTTCTTGGCGAACTCGCCGAGCGGCTGGTCGTTCACGACGTCGAGGCCAGGGCTCACCTCCTCGACGCCCCACTCGGCCAGCGATGACGAACGGGCGATCTGCCGTGCCGTACGGATCCCGGACAGGACGGCACGCACGTCCTGTTCCTCGGCGAAGTAGTCGGGATCCAGCACGGGCGCCGCGTAGGGGTCGTCCGAGGTGATCCGCAGGCTGCCGCGGCTGACCGGCCGCATCGGCGAGACGCCGATGGTGAAGCCGTTGTCCACGGGGGCGACCGGATTGGGGAGCGGGATGTCGATGAAGATCAGCTGGAGGTCCGGCCCGTCCAGCTCCGGCGTGCTGCGCAGGAGACCCAGGATCTCCCCGTGGTTGCCCCGTGGAACGGGAACCGGGCGTCGTGCTCGGTGGACGAGGTTGGCCCGCGGGTGGTCGTGAAGGTTGCGGCCCACTCCGGGCAGCGCGTGGAAGACGTCGATCTGCGCCTGCTCGAGGTCGCTCGCGGGGCCGATGCCGGAGCGCAGGAGCAGCTGGGCGGAGCCGATCGTTCCCGCGGTGAGGACCACCTCGCGCCCGGCCGTCGCGATGTGGGTGCGGTCGCCGGCGCCGTACTCGACCGCGGTGCAGCGGTCGCCGGTGAACAGCAGTCGGTGGGCGAGCGCCTCCGTGACGACATGGAGGTTGGGCCGGTCGAGTGCAGGGGTCAGGTAGGCGTCGGCGGCGGTCTGGCGGCGCCCGGCGACGACGTTGAGGTCGACGGGGGCGAAGCCTTCCTCCAGGCCGCCGCTGATGTCCAGGGCCCGGCGGTGCCCGGTTTCGACCGCGCCGGCGAGGCAGGCCAGCAGGATGTCGTTGGGCTCGGCCGCCGGACCGACGGTCAGGGGTCCGTCGGTGCCGCGGCCGGGGGCGCCGCTGGTGGCCGTCTCGGAGCGCCGGAAGTAGGGCAGCAGGTCCTCGAAGGCCCAGCCCTTGGCGCCGTGGTCACCCCAACTGTCGTAGCCGGACCGGTGTCCGCGGGCGAACACCATGGCGTTGATGGCCGAGGAACCGCCCAGGCCGCGGCCGCGGGGCAGCGCGACGGGCGCGCCCGAAGCGGTCTGCGTCACGGTCCTGTCGCCCCAGTTCGCGGCCGTGGTCATGAGCGAAGGCCACGCCGGCGGGTTCGCCACGGCGTCGGGCAGACGTGACGTCGACGTACCGGCCTCCAGGAGGAGGACCTGGACGTCCGGGTCCTCCGACAACCGCGCCGCCAGGACGCAACCGGCCGTGCCGCCGCCGACGACGATCACATCGAAGGCCGTCTTCTGAGGATCCATGTCTTCCGTCCCTGCTCGGACCGATGGTTCGCATTTGAGCGTACCACTGGTTCGAATCAGTGGTACGTCGGCATTGGTACCTTTGGTTCATGGTCGCTGACACTGGTACCGAACCGGCCCGGGCCACCCTCCGGGATCGCGTCGTCCTGGCCGCCGCCGCGCTGTTGGAGGAGGAGGGCCTCGACGCCCTGTCGACGCGCGCCATCGCCCTGCGCGCGGAGGTCCCGCATCCCACGATCTTCCGGCTCTTCGGCGACAAGGAGGGCCTGCTCGAGGCGGTCGGCGAGCACGGATTCGAGACGTACCTGCGGCACAAGAGCCTGCTGCCCGGGACCGGAGACCCGGTGGAGGACCTGCGGGCGGCATGGGACCTGCAGATCCGCTTCGGGCTGGGACAGCCGGCGTACTACACCCTGGTCTACGCGCGGGCCCGCCCCGGCCGGCTGCCGCCCGCAGGCCGGCGGGCGGTGACGGAGCTGCAGCGCATGATCGCGCGAGTCGCAGCGGCCGGAAGGCTCCGCATGAGCGTCGAGCGCGCCACGGCCGTCCTGCACGCCGCGGGGGTGGGGACGATCCTCACGATGATCAGCACCCCGGCCGAGTCGAGGGACCTCGAAACCGCGGACGCGACCCGCGACCTGGTGATCGCCTCGATCACCGCACCTGCCGCCGCACACCCCACGCATCTGCGGCAGGAGGAGCACGACGACACCGCGACCACGGCCATGGCGCTCCGCGCCGCGCTCGCCCGGCGCGACACCTCGGCCCTGAGCGCGGCGGAGAAGGCCCTGTTGACCGACTGGCTCAACCGCTTGGCCGACGCGAAGCCGGCCTCCGGCTGAACAAGCCGCCGCCTCGGCGCCGGAGAGGGTTCCTGTGACCCGTCAGGGCGGTGCGATCGGAGCCGTCTCCGCGTGGTGGAGAATCCATGCATGCGCACCTTCTCCGGCCATCCCGGGCCACGCCGTGTCTCACCGGGAGAGTACCCGTGGTGGGACCGGGCTCTCGCTCTTCTCAACCGGGACCTGGCGGTGACCCTGCCCCAGCAGAAACCCCTCTGGCTGATGATCGATCCGGACCAACCGGAGCACGTGTACGTCGCCATGGACAACGGCGAGTGGCACGGCACTTACTTGCTTACGGACTCGACCGACGAGCCCGCCTCCGTGCTGGCAACCGTCGCCGAAGCCGCGCAGGACACCGTCACCGAGTGTCTGTGGCGGGCGTGGCCGCTGTGCCCCGAACACGGCCTGGGCATGCACCTGCGGGATGCGAACGGGCACCTGTCCTGGTGGTGCGCGGGAGACCGGCGGGGTGGGGACGGTCATGTCCTTGCGGCCGTGGGCGTGCTCGACATGGTCGTTCCTGCACCTCGCCCCGAAGGCGAGCGGAACCGGGCGGCTTGACGTCCCACTGCGGCACCGGTGGGAGCGCGATGCGCTGCCGGCTGATGCGAGCCGGTGGTCATGGGGCCGGGCGGAGTCACGTGCGCGGCTGGTGCATCGGTTCGCCGGCACCCGGCCGCGTCGGTCGGCGCCGGCCCAACCGCGGGAACCCGGCGGTGCGGGCGGGCCGTGGACGGCCCGCCCGCACCTGTGTGAACGCGACGTCGTGCGTCAGCGGAGGCCGAAGGCCCGGATCACGGTCTGGGTGACCGCGTTGCCCGCGGAGTCGTGCGCACGCGCACGCAGCGAGACGAACCGGGCCTGCTTCGGGGCGGACAGCTTGAAGCGGCCGTCGTGCCCGCAGGCGGTCTTCCGCCAGGTGCGTCCGTCGTCGTAGGACACCTCCAGGGAGACGGCCGAGAGGGAGCCGGCGCCCACCGCGCCCGGCAGGTGCGCCGCCGTCACCGACAGCGCGTCGCTGCGGGCGGCCCTGCCCTCCTCGTCCGTGGCGATGCCGTAGTCGAGCTGCGGCAGCGGCAGGACCGCGGCGTCGTCGGCCGACGGCGCCTTGGACGTGAACTCCCACTCGGTGTGCGTGGCGGAGGAGTAGGGGCTCACCGACGCGTCACGGCTCGCGTCCAGCACCAGGCGGTAGGGCAGCCGGCCCGTGGCGGGGGCGGTGCCCCCCATGCTGGTGTTGGTCGTGCTCTGCCCCAGGCGCGTGCTGCCCTGGAAGAGCGTGAGCGTCTGCTGCGTGCGCTGGTAGTCCATCGACATGCCGACGTGGTCCGCGCCGCCCCAGGCGGGGATGTCGAAGGCCAGCCAGCTCCCGCTGCGCGTCGGCAGCTTGTAGTTGTTGTTGAGGTACGGCCGCTCGACGGGCTTGAACCACTCCTGGGTGTGCCGGCTGCCCGCCCGGTAGGTGGTGCGCGGCTCGACCTCGTAGATGAGGCCGTCGACGTACGCCTCCTGGCCCCAGGAGTACCCGGGCCCGGTGGAGACCCAGTCGACCCGCCGGGAGTTGACCGGCTCCCGCATCGTCAGGCCGATGCCCCAGTTGGAGTACACGGGCCAGTCGAAGCGGAACTCGCCGCCGCCCCGGGCCGGGTCGGGGCTGTCGAAGGTGACGTCGACCCGGGCCAGGTTCTTCGTGCCGCCCTTGACGACGAGGCTGCCGGGGATCTCGTTGTGCCACGTCCACATCAGGTCGTAGACGTACGGGCTGACCGGCTGCGAGCCGACCTTCAGCACGGCGCCCCGTGCCGGCGCCCGGCGCATGAGCCGCTCGCCCTCGTCGGTGCTCAGCAGCGCGACGTCGATCCGGGCGGGCGTGAAGGGGTCCTCGGTGTAGCTCCGCAGCTGACGTCCCGGCTGGTCGTTCACGACGAGCAGGAGCCTGGCGCCCGCCGCGACCGCCGCCGCGGCCTGCTCGGCGTCGCCCACGGCCGCGTTGCGGCGCACGACCACGGCCTTGCCGCTCGCGTTCAGCCCGGCGTAGTCCGCGCTCGCGCCGTCGCCGGCGGCCACCAGGGGGAACGAGTACGTGCCCTGGGGGAGCGCGGTGACGTCCTCCTGCCGCAGGACGTCCGTGAACTCGTCGCCGCCGGTCGTCACGGACAGCGCGGGCTGCTCCTTGCGCCAGCGGGCGCCGAGGTGGAAGTCGCCGTGGGTGACCTTGTGCGTGGTGGGCTGGGCCCAGAGGCTGTCGTAGCTGGTCTGGGTCTCCATGTAGTCGCGCCAGCTGCCGCCGCCCATCGCGCGGTTGTACTCCAGGCGCTGGTAGGTGGCCTCGGTGGGCTGCGGTGTCGTCATGTCGACACGCTTGAGCTTCGTCGCGTCGAGGTTCACCGTCCGGTCGCGGTCCATGACGACCTCGGGGTCGCCGAGCAGTGCCATGCCCATCGAATGCGGGCCGTGCACCCCGCGCACGTCCTTGAAGGACAGCACCGAGTAGACGTCGTCCGGGACCCAGGTCTCCAGCCGCCCGGTCTGGTCGACGAGGTAGAACGCCGGGTCGAAGTCACCGGAACGCAGCACCTCGACGACTCCGGACATGGGCTTGCCGTCGCCGTCCTTGAGGACCATGGTCAGCTTGTGGGCGGCGTCGCCCAGCGACACCGCCGTGTGGGTGACCGTCCTCCCCGCCGTGTCGGCGGCGACGACCTGGCCGGACCAGCGGCCGTTGCCCGTCGCCTTCGAACCGTCGATGGCGACGGTCACCTCGGCGGTGCCGTGCGCGGGCACCACGACCTGGGACGCGGACAGCGTGAACAGCCCCGCGGGGGCGTTCGGGGCGTCGACGGACAGGGCGAGGGTCACCGCGGAGCCACCGGTGTTGGTGTACGTGACCGGGCGACGGACCACGGCCGTGCCGCCGCCCGCCTCGGCCTGGCCGGTGAACGCGGTCGACGAGGCGAACACCTCGGCACCCAGCGCCGACGGGACGTCCACCCGGCCGCTGCCCGCCTGGAACGCGTCGTACTGCGGGGTCCGCTTCGAGCTGCTCACCAGCAGGTCCTTCAACTGGGAGCCGGTCAGCCCGGGTCGTGCGGCCGCGAGCAGCGCCGCGGCGCCCGCGACGTGCGGGGTGGCCATCGAGGTGCCGCTGAGCGTCTGGTAACTGCCCTCGCCCTCCGGCGCGTACTGCGAGCGGGCGGCCAGGACGTCCACGCCGGGGGCGGTGATCTCCGGCTTGAGGCCGCCGTCGCCGACCCGCGGCCCCTGGCTGGAGAACCAGGCGACGTCGTCGGAGGCGTCAACGGCTCCCACGGTCAGGGCGGCGTCCGCCGCGCCCGGTCCGCCGATGCTGCCGGGCGTACCCATGTTGCCCGCGGCGATGACGAACAGCGCCCCGGTCTGCGCGCTCAGGCGGTCGACCGCTGCGCTGAGGGGGTCCGTGCCGTCGGACGGGTTCTCGGAGCCCAGGCTCATGCTCACGATGTCCGCGTCCTGGTCCACGGCGGCCCACTCCATGCCGGCCAGCACCCAGGAGTCCTGGCCGGAGCCCGAGTCGGCCAGCACCTTGCCGATGTGCAGGTCCGCGCCGGGGGCGACGCCCTTCTCCCTGCCGTCCGAGGCGGCCCCGGTGCCGGCGATGGTCGAGGCGACGTGGGTGCCGTGGCCGTTGCGGTCCGTCACGTCCTGGTCCGGGACGAAGCTGTGCGCTTCCGCGATCCTGCCCGTCAGGTCGGGGTGCCCGGTGTCGACGCCGGTGTCGAGGACGGCGACGTCGACGCCCTCGCCCGTGTCGCCGGCCGACCAGGCCTGCGGGGCGCCGATCTGGGCGGTGGTGTCGGCCAGATCGGCCTCGACCTTGCCGTCGAGCCAGATGCGGGCGATGCCCGAGCCGAAGGAGGGGGCGGTGCCGGAGGCGGTCTTGGCGGCCCGCGCTCCGGCCCCGGAAGCGGAGGTGACGGAGTGCCAGAAGTCGGCGGACCGGTCCCGGTCCTCGGTGAGGGCGGCACCCTGGACGCTGCTGAGGTCCCTGACCCGGGTGGCGCCCCGGGGCGTCGTGGCGCGCAGGCCCGCGCCGGCGGTGTCGTAGGAGACGATCAGCGGCAGGTCGTCGCGGTGCGCGTCGTCGTAGCCGTCCGCGACGAGCCTGCTGATGTTGAACAGGCGCCGGTCCAGCGTGCCCGCCGCCACGTAGGGGAGGGCCGATTCGGGATAGACGTAGAGGTCGCCGCGCGACTCCATGATGTGCGCGCGGGTCTTGGCCCCGTCGGCGCCGCGCACCTCGACGGTGCCTCCGGATGCTCCGGACTGCCGGGTGATAACGATGTCACCGGTGATCAGGGTGACGGTGTGGACACCCGGGGGCACGTTGTTCCGCGCCGTCGTGGCGTCGGATCCGGTGCTCGCGGGCGCGGCGGCGTGGGCGGCTGTGACGGCGGCGGGTTGCGCCATCGACAGGAGGGCGGCGCCGGCGGCGGCGAACACGCCCCAGCGTCTGGGTGATGATCTCAAGGGATTCCCTGGCTGTTCCGTGGGGCCGGGGTCGGCCCGCCAACGGTTGGGACTGCCCCGGTGGGGGTGGTCGCATCCTTGCCCCAAAACCCGTGGCCGGTGGCCGGGCGTGCACGGTGATCTTCGCCACGTCCGCCGTGCCGTCAGGTGGGTTTGGGCCCGTCAGTCCCGTTCTCATGTGCGGGAGTTGTTCGCCGACGCCGAGTGGCGCGGCCCAGGGCGCCGCCCGGCCGTGCGCCGGAGCACGAGCGGCTCGCCGCGGTCGCCGCGGCGTCGCGCTGCGCCGCCCGGCGCCATTCGTACTGCTAGAAAAGGGGGCAAATTCGCATACAGGACAAAAAGGAAAGGGGGCCGACGTGGACTACGCCGCGTCCTTCGGAGCCGGCCTGGTCGTCGGCATCATGTACGGCCTGCTCAGGGTGCCGTCCCCCGCGCCGCCGTTCGTCTGCCTCGTCGGTCTGGCCGGCATCCTGGTCGGATACTCCGTGCCGGGGTGGTTGATGTGAGGACCCTGCTCTCCCGGTGTCTCCTCGCCTTCTCCGTGGGAGCCCTGGCGGGTGTCCTGTACTGGCTGATGGGCGTCCTGGCGCCGGCCCCGCCGTGGGTCTCGCTCGCCGGTCTGCTCGGCATCCTCGCCGGTGAGGTGGCGACCCGGCACTTGCTGACGCGCTACCGGAAGCCGCCCGCCGACCCGGCGGAGGGAGCACCCCCGGCTACTCCCTGAGGGGCGCTTCCCGGTCCGGCCCCAGCCACGTCGTCAGGGCCCACCACCAGTGGAGCGCGTCCAACGGCCCGGACACGGCGTCCGCGGGCGGCTCGCCGGTGATCTGCCGGAGCCGGCCGAGCCGGTAGCGCACGGTGTTGGGGTGGGTGAACAGCGCCGCCGCCGTCTGGTCAAGGCGCCGCCCGTGCTCAAGGAACGCCACTGCGGTGAGGGCGAGTTGGCGATGGAAGGCGTCCGACGGATCGAGGGCTCCCAGCAGCCTGCCGGCCAGGAACGAGCCCAGCAGAGGTTGCTCCGCGGTGGCGATCGCGCCGGCGAAGTCCGTCAGCTCCCGCAGCCCGCGCACCCCGCGCCGGCCGCCGGCGGTCAGCGCACGGACGCAGAGCCGATGAACGGAGGGCAGTTGGTCCAGCGGAACGGCGGGGGAGAGGACGACCAGCCCGCCCGCCGCCTCCGGCCCGAGCTCCCCGCTTCCCGGCATCCGCGGCAGCAGACCCGCCGGCCGGCCCTCGACCCGTCCGGCGATCCCGCGCAGCGCGGTGATCCGGTCCGTGAGGCGGCGGGCGCCGGCGGCGTCGAGGCCGTCCGCGGCGAGGCAGTGGTAGGGCGCGCGGGGCCGGAGCCCCGCCCGCGCCAGGTCCCCGGCCGCCGGCGGCGTGCCGCCCGTCAGGAGCCGGCGCAGCAGCCTCGCCCGCAGGCCGCCGGACGCGGGCGGCAGTTCCTGCTCGGCCGTGCGGTAGCCGTTGATCACGTGTCGTTCGACGGCGTCGCCGTACTCCTTGAGCCGCAGCACCGCCGAGAGCAGCGTGCCGTCGGGCACCCCGGCCGACCTGCTGCGTTGGACCGCGATCTCCACCGTGCGGGTGAGGGCCGCCTGGACGCCGTGGAGCACCGACGTGATGGGGACGCCCTGTTCGGCCCGGTCGGTGCCGAGCAGCAGGGCGGCGGCGAAGTCCTGCCCGTCCACGCGGCCGAAGGTGCCGAGCCACGGGCCGGCCGCGGCGACGATGGCGGTGACGTGCCGCCGGGTCTCCGCCTCGCCGAGCCGCGCGACGTCGGGGGAGTGGGTCCGGGCGGCGTGGACGAGCTGGCCCCGTACGTCGGCGTCGCCGGCCATGTCCCGCAGGATCCCGGCGACGGGCTCGGGCTGGTGGGTGACCGTCAAGAGCCTCGCCCCTTCCGCGACCGAACGCTGTGGCCGGGCGACAACCCGATGCGGGCGCGTTGGCGGCGGGCCACTACCGGATTGTCATGACCACCTGATTACCTGTCGGCTACCGAAGGTAACAGCAAGGTCATCCGGGCAACACCCTTCGTGCATCCCCCCGCATCCTCCGGAAGGCACGCCATGGAGACAGTGACAGACCCCGCCCCGCCCACCCGGCGCCGCGTCCTCGCGGCGGCGGGAGGTGTGCTCGCCGGTGCCACCGCCCTCGCGCAGGCGGTCCCGGCCCACGCCGCGGCCTCCCAGGACGCCGACGTGATAGTCGTCGGACACGGTCTGGCGGGCCTGGTCGCGACGGCCGAACTGGCCGACAAGGGGCGCAAGGTGCTCCTGCTCGACCAGGAGCCGGAGACCAATCTCGGTGGCCAGGCGTTCTGGTCCTTCGGCGGGCTCTTCCTCGTGGACTCCGCCGAGCAGCGGCTGATGGGCATCAAGGACTCCCGCGAGCTCGCGTGGCAGGACTGGCAGGGGGCGGCCGGCTTCGACCGCGACGTCGCCGACCCCCGCGGACAGGACCACTGGGCCCGCAAGTGGGCCGAGTCCTACGTGGACTTCGCCGCGGGGGAGAAGCGGTCCTGGCTCCACCAGCTGGGCGTGCGCTGGTTCCCGATCGTCGGCTGGGCCGAGCGCGGCGGCGGGCTCGCGGACGGGCACGGCAACTCGGTGCCCCGTTTCCACGTCACCTGGGGGACGGGCCCGGCCGTCGTGGAGCCCTTCGAGAAGCGGGTGCGGGCCGCGGTGGCCAGGGGGCTGGTCGGCTTCCGGTTCCGGCACCGCGTCGACGAACTCGTGCGCACCGGCGGCGCCGTGACCGGGGTCCGCGGCGCCGTCCTGGAGCCGAGCAACGCCCCACGGGGCAACCGCAGTTCGCGGGCCGTCGTCGGAGAGTTCGAGCTGCGGGCCCCGATCGTGATCGTGACCTCGGGCGGCATCGGCGCCAACCACGACCTGGTGCGGCAGAACTGGCCGGCCCGGCTCGGCACACCGCCGGTGAACATGATCTCCGGGGTGCCCGAGCACGTCGACGGCCGGATGCTCGCCATCACCGAACGGGCCGGCGGGCGGATCGTCAACCCGGACCGGATGTGGCACTACACCGAGGGCCTGCAGAACTACGCCCCGATCTGGGCCAAGCACGGCATCCGCATCCTCCCCGGTCCCTCCTCGCTCTGGCTGGACGCCACCGGCAGGCGCTTCTCCGCCCCCGACCTCCCCGGGTACGACACCCTCAGCACGCTCAAGGCGATCACCGGCACCGGATACGACTACTCCTGGTTCGTGACCACCCAGAAGATCCTGGCGAAGGAGTTCGCCCTCTCCGGATCCGAGCAGAACCCGGACCTCACCAACAAGGACATCCCGCTCACCCTGTCCCGTCTGTGGCAGACCCCCGAGCCCATCGAGCGGTTCAAGAAGAACGGCGCCGACTTCGTGGTCTCCTCGTCGCTGCCCGCGCTCGTGGCCGGGATGAACAGGCTCACCGGCGAGGACCTCATCGACCTGGCCGACCTCAAGCGGCAGATCGACGCCCGGGACCGCGAGATCGACAACCCGTACACCAAGGACGTCCAGGTGATGGGGATCCGCAACGCCCTCGCCTACCCCGGCGACTTCCTCAGCCGCACCGCCTCGGCCCACAAGATCATGGACCCGGCCGCGGGACCGCTGATCGCGGTGCGCCTGAACATCCTCACCCGCAAGACGCTGGGCGGTCTCCAGACCGATCTGTCCGGCAGGGTCCTGGACGCGGACGGGGTGCCCGTGCCGGGGCTGTACGCCGCCGGTGAGGTCGCCGGCTTCGGGGGCGGGGGCGTCCACGGCTACCGCTCCCTGGAGGGCACGTTCCTCGGCGGCTGCCTCTTCTCCGGCCGCCAGGCCGGGCGTGCGGCCGCGGCCGCCACGGCCACCTGAGGGCCGGACCGATGGCCGCCGCGGTCCATGCCGACGGGGCCGACTCCGGCGTGGCTGTCGCGCCCCCTCGGCGTGGACCGTCGGTCGTCGAGCGGACCGATGCCGGGCGTCGATCGTGCGCACGGCCGCGCGGCGGTCGTAGGGGCACCCGTCATGCCGGGTCCGAAGGCCGGCGCGGGGGATGCCGGTGGTCGGCTGTCCCGCCGTCTCGCTCCCTTCGGTCGCAAAGCGGCGGGCTGCGGATGGGAGGGTGGGGGCTCGGGGCCTCGCGGCCTCACTCGAACCGCGAGGTGTCTCCCGCGCCCCGCCGTACGATCTCTGCCACGCCGCCGGAGAAGTCGACCACCGTCGTCGGCTCGGTGCCGCAGTCCCCGGAGTCGACCACGGCGTCCACCACGTGATCGAGGCGATCCTTGATCTCCCAGCCCTGGGTCATCGGCTCCTCCTCGCCCGGCAGCAGCAGCGTGCTGGACAGCAGCGGCTCGCCCATTTCGGCCAGCAGCGCCTGGGTGACCACATGGTCCGGGATGCGCACACCCACGGTCTTCTTCTTCGGGTGCAGCAGCTTGCGCGGCACCTCACGGGTGGCCGGGAGGATGAAGGTGTAGCTGCCGGGCGTGGACGCCTTCACGGCCCGGAACACGTCGTTGTCCACCTGCACGAACTGGCCCAGCTGCGCGAAGTCCCGGCACATCAGCGTGAAGTGGTGCCGGTCGTCGAGGTGGCGGATCGAACGGATCCGGTCCATGCCGTCCCTGCTGCCCAGCCGGCAGCCCAGCGCGTAACAGGAGTCGGTGGGGTATGCGATGAGTCCTCCCGACCGCACCGCGTCGGCGACCTGGGAGATGCTGCGCGGCTGGGGGTTCTCGGGGTGCACGTCGAAGTACTTCGCCATCTGCCGAGCTTATGCGGTACCCGGGTGCCGCACTCGCGGGGCCGCGCCCCGTCGTCGCAAATACCGCTTCGGACACGCACAACACCTGCCACCCACGCTCCTGGAAGCCGCAGCCAGCAGCTGTGTCAGGTGAAACTTCGATGAGACGAACAGCTCAGTCGTCAATCTTCGGTGAGACCGGTGCATCTTCGCCGGGATAGGACAAACGGGTTCGGTGGGTCGATTTCCGAGATCGGGCTCTGTTCCGCCGACATATCGGCGAAAGCGAGCCCGATGTTCCGTCAACGGCTCAACAGCACCCCGAAGCAGCCGCAGACGCCGGTTACGGCGGGCGCGCCCACCACCAGGAGTAGGCGTGGCAACCGGCCATCTCTACGCGGGGACGGCCACGAGACCCACGCCACCGGAAAAGCGCTCCGCTCCGGCGCCTGAACACCCGCCACGCACCCACCCGCACACTGCCGAGGAGAGGCGCGCCCCCACCTCTCCATCCGCAGCCCGCATCTTTGCGACCGAAGGGAGCAAGACGAACCCGCACCACCCACCCACCGGCGCCTCCCAACCGCGTACCTCCGGGGGGCGGGTCTCGCGGCAGACCGGCGTCGACCGGCCTGCCGCTGTGGCGTCCCGCCGGTGATGTCCGGTACGCGGCGGGAACGCTGATCGATTTCGGACAAGATTTGTTGCTGCCATGACAAGAGCAACCGCCCGATGTCACGCTGTGCACGCACCCGCGCACGGACAGCGCCGTCCCCGCACTGCGAACCCCGCCCCGCCCGGCCCACCCCGCCCGCGGGACCGCACGGCCACCGTCAGCCGACCATCGCAGGAGGAGAACCCCCTTGTCCTTCTTACGCACCCTGCCCCGTCACACCCGGGCCACAGCCGTCGCCCTGACGGGCGCCGCCGCACTGCTCGGCGCGGCGCTTCCGTCGGGAACCGCGATCGCCACCGGCCCGGAGCGGGGCACGACAACGATCGTCGCATCCCCCCACACCGGCGCGCTCCCCGCGCGCCTCTCCCCGTCCGCCCGAGCGTTCCTGATCCGCGAGGCGGCCTCCGCGGCGCCCACGACCGCCAGGACGCTGCGCCTGGGGCAGAAGGAGAAGCTCGTCGTCAAGGACGTCGTCAAGGACGCCGACGGCACCGTGCACACGCGGTACGAACGCACCTACGCGGGACTGCCCGTGCTCGGCGGCGACCTCGTCGTCCACCGCGCCGGCGGCCGCCTCACAGAGGACCGGGCCACCGACGCGCCCCTGTCCGTGCCCGGCACGCACCCCGCGGTCACGGCAGCCGCGGCCGAGAAGAAGGCCCTCGCCGCGACCGCGCGCGAGAAGGGCACGCCCCGTGCCGCCGGAGATCCGCGCCTGGTCGTCTGGGCGGAGACCGGCCGGCCCTCGCTGGCCTGGGAGACCGTGGTCACCGCTACCCAGGCCGACGGCACCCCCAGTGAACTGCACGTCGTCACCGACGCCCGCAGCGGCAAGGAACTGTCCCGCTCCGAAGGCGTCAAGACCGGCACCGGCACCGGGGCGTTCGTCGGCACCGTGCCCCTCGGCACCACGCAGTCCGGCAGCGGCTACGAACTGCGGGACGGCACCCGCGGCGGCCACTACACCACCGACCTCAACAACACGACGACCTCCGGCACCGGCACCCTCTTCACCGACGCCGACGACGTCTGGGGCGACGGCACCGTCGCCAACCGCCAGTCCGCCGGCGTGGACGCGCACTTCGGCGCCGGCGCCACCTGGGACTACTACCAGGACACCTTCGGCCGGAACGGCATATACAACGACGGCGACGGGCGCTACAGCCGCACCCACTACGGCAGCAACTACGTCAACGCCTACTGGAGCGACACCTGCCGCTGCATGACCTACGGCGACGGATCGGGCAACACCCACCCGCTCACCGCCGTCGACGTGGCCGGGCACGAGATGAGCCACGGCGTCACCAGCGCCACCGCCGACCTCAACTACAGCGGGGAGTCGGGCGGCCTGAACGAGGCCACCTCCGACATCTTCGGCACCATGGTGGAGTTCCACGCGAACCTCGCGGCCGACACCCCCGACTACCTCATCGGCGAAGAGATCGACATCAACGGCGACGGCACCCCGCTGCGCTACATGGACAAGCCCTCCAAGGACGGCGACTCCCACGACTACTGGTCGTCCTCGCTCGGCGGCGTCGACGTCCACTACTCGTCGGGCCCGGCCAACCACTTCTTCTACCTGCTCGCCGAGGGCAGCGGCCCGAAGACCGTGGGCGGCGTGGACTACGACAGCCCGACCTACGACGGCGTCCCCGTGCCCGGCATCGGCGCCGCCAACGCCGCCGCGATCTGGTACCGCGCGCTGACCACGTACATGACCTCGACCACCGACTACGCGGGGGCCCGCACCTCCACCCTCCAGGCCGCGGCCGACCTCTTCGGCGCCTCCAGTCCGGCGTACGTCACCGTCGCCAACACCTGGGCGGCCGTCAACGTCGGCCGGCGCATCGTCGACGGCATCGACCTCATTCCGCCCGGCGACCAGATCAGCGGCATCGGCCAGACGGTGTCCCTGCAGATCGAGGCGACCACCAGCAACACCGGCGCCACCCTGGAGTACGAGGCCACCGGCCTGCCCTACGGCGTGAGCCTCGACCGCGACACGGGCCTGATCTCCGGCACCCCGAACTCCACCGGCACGCACGAGGTCACCGTCACCGTCACCGACAGCACCGGCGACACGGCCTCCACCGGCTTCACCTGGACGGTCGCCCACGTCTACGGCAACAGCACCCGCGTCGACATCCCCGACGCCGGGGCGGCCGTCGAGTCGCCGATCACCGTGACCGGCCGCGGCGGCCACGCCTCCGCCGTCACCCAGGTCCACGTGAAGATCGTCCACACCTGGCGCGGCGACCTCGTTGTCGACCTCGTCGGGCCCAGCGGCGGCACGTACTCGCTGCTCAACAAGAGCGGCGGGTCGGCCGACGACGTCGACCAGACCTTCACGGTCGACGCCTCCGCCGAGACGATCGACGGCACCTGGAAGCTCAGGGTCCGAGACGCCGTCGCGCTCGACACCGGCTACATCGAGAACTGGACCATCACCCCGTAGCGGACCACACTCCGCTCCGCCGGCGGGCCGGGCCACCCCCTCCCGGCCCGTCGGCGCCCCACATCCCGATAATCCGTTGCCCCCGGCCGACACGCCGGGTGATCATCGCCGGATGCTCACCACCCCGCCCGACGGCCGCGCCGGGATCGACGCCTCACTGGTCACGCGCCTGCTCGCGGCGCAGTTCCCGCAGTGGGGCCACCTGCCCGTCACCCCGGTGGAGGCCGACGGCTGGGACAACCGCACGTACCGCCTCGGGCACGCCATGACGGTCCGTCTGCCCACCGCCGAGGGCTACGTCCCCGCGGTCGCCAAGGAGAACGCGTGGCTGCCCCGGCTGGCGCCCTCGCTCCCCGTCGCCGTCCCGTCCGTGCTCGGCATGGGCGCCCCGGGCGAGGGCTACCCCTTCCCGTGGTCCGTACGCGGCTGGCTGCCCGGCGCGACGGCCGCCCCCGAACGCATCGCGGACCTCGCCCGGTTCGCCGGTGACGTGGGCGAGTTCCTCCTCGCCCTCCAGGGCTGCGACCCCACCGGCGGCCCGGCCGCCGGGCGGCACAGCTGGTACCGGGGTGCGGCGCCCGCCCACTACGACGAGGACACCCGCCGCTGCCTGGACCTCCTCGAAGGCCACGTCGACACCGCCCGCGCCCGCGCCGTCTGGGACGCCGCCCTCGCCGCCGAATGGCGCGGCAGGCCGGTCTGGTTCCACGGCGACATCGCCTCCGGCAACCTCCTCGTCCACGGCGGCGAACTCAGTGCCGTCATCGACTTCGGCACCTCCGGCGTGGGCGACCCCGCCTGCGACCTGGTCATCGCCTGGACCATGTTCTCCGGCGACAGCCGCGAGACGTTCCGCCGCACGGTCCGCCAGGACGCCGCCACCTGGGCCCGCGCCCGCGGCTGGGCCCTGTGGAAGTCCCTGCTGGTGCTCGCCGACTCCCTCACCACCGACCCCGCCCGCGCCGAGGTCAACCGGTACGTCATCGCCGAAGTCCTCGACGACCACGACCGGTTCGCGGGCTCGCGCGGCGCGGTGAGCACGGTGTGATCAGACGAACGCCGCGGGGCCGGGCCACTGGAAGACCAGGCGGCTGAAGACCTTGTCGAGCACCTGCCCCGCCGGGAGTTCGTGGTCCGGGGTGCCCGCGGCATGGACCGACAGAGGTGGGTACCCGGTGCCGCGGACGTACCGGTCCCAGGCACGGACGCACTCGACCAGGCGCCCGGCCGGCAGGGGCCCGGCCGGGCCGTAGGCGTGGACGACGAGCTCCACACGGCGCTCCCCGGCCCCCGGCCCCCGGCCCACCCGGCAGGCCGGCGTACGTGAGATGGGCGAGGGAACCGCCGGCCACCACGGCTGCGGCGTTCCCGCTCTTGGGAAGGTCCACCGTCCCCGGATGCCGTGAACCGTTGCGCGTCAGGCGGCAGAAGCCGGCCAGCGTGGTCGCGGCGAACAGCTCAAGGGTCTCCAGGGACTCCTGGGCCGCCACCGTCACGCCGGTCCTCCACTCGTGACGTCCGCCGCGCAGTGCGTCCTCGACTCCGGCCGTGTCCGGTGGGGTGCCGTCCGCGAAGCACAACTGCAGTTCGGTGCCGGCCGGCCGGACCACCGGAACGGCTCGCGCCGTGGTCCCGCGGTCGCGGACGAAACCGCAGTGGGTCCATCCGCTCGAGCGCAGCACCTCACCGTCCTTCCGGAAGGCGATGGCCCGGGTGTAGCCGTGGATCTCCAGGGGCAGGACGAGGTATCGCCCGTCGGCGAGTTGACGGCCCCATTCGGGCGAGACGTCCCAGGTCCGGTAGGTGATCACGCCGGCGTCGAAACCGCCGCGCGGGACGTGACCCGGCGCCCCGTCCCCGCCGTCCCCGAGGAGCGCGGTGACGCGGCCGCTCCCGGCCTCCGCTGTGAGACGCCTGGTGCGACGGACCACGTACGGGTCCAGGTCGACCGTGACGACGCGGCCGGCAGGGCCGACGACGTGGGCGACGAGTTCCGCGTTGTACCCCCCGGATCCGGCCTCGAACACCGTCATGCCCGGCTCCAGACGCATCTTCTCGATCATGTCGGCCTGCAGCCACGGCGCGGACACGGAGCTGACGGACTCACCGGACGTCGTGCGCCGGGTGACGACGGCGAGATCGTGGTCGTACGCGGTGGCAGGCGGGCTCTCGGGGACGTACCTGTGCCGCGGCACGCTCCGCAAGGCCTCCTGGACCGCGGGGGAGGGAGCCCAGCCGCGACGGATCACGTTCTCGGCCATGACGGCCCGCAACCGCGCCGCCGGGGCCGGTTCGCCCTCGACCGGGGGTTGCCGGTCGGCCGTCTCGTAGGTCGTCACGGACGGCTGGTCCGGGACGACACCGGGCCACACGGTGCCGAGGGCCTGCGCGGACGGCGCGAAGACCGGTCCGAGCGCGGTGAGGTCGTGCAGATCGTGCCACTCCCACCGGAGGAAGCGGTCCGGCTCGCGCACCGTGGGTTCGCCGGCCCAGGCGCTGGCACGGACGACGGCGGAGAGGCGGCGCACGCGGCCGCGGTCGTCGTGGAGGACGGCCAGCAGATGGGCGTCCTGCGCCCTGCAGGACAGGCCGGTCTCCTCGGCCAGTTCCCGTACCGCGGTCTCCGGGAAGGTCTCCCCGGGTTCGACGCGGCCACCGGGCAGCTCCCACATGCCCTCGGTGGAACGGCCCAGGAGCACGCGGCCGAAGCCGTCCGTGACGACCACGCACGCACCGGCGACCGCTGCCGCGTCAGGTTCGCCCGCCTTCTCCACGGCCGTGAACGCCGGGCGGGGACCGCGCAGGACGAGCACGCCGAGTCCCTCGGCGTCGAAGCGGTCGACCGAGGCCCAGCCGTCGACGAGGACGCCGATCTCGTCCTCGTCGAGGGCGATGCTCCTGCGCTCGGCGGGGGTGTTCGCGGCCAAGGGCGTGATCACCACCAGCGCACCCCCGGGCCGGAGCCGGGCAGCGAGACGGCGCAGTACGCAGGTGCGATCACGGAGCACCGCGACCACCAGGCGCAGCGTGACGAGGTCGTAGCCGGCTTCGTCCAGCTCCGCGGGGACTTCGTGTTCGACGTCGCCGCACAACCAGCGCACGCCCTCCGAGGCATGACCCCGCGCTCCGGCCCTCTCCAGAGCGCTCCCGGCGAAGTCGACGCCGTCCACCACGTAGCCGAGTTCCGCCAGGTGCAGGGCCAACTCGCCGGTGCCGCAGCCCACGTCCAGCGCCCGGGACCCGTTCCCGGCCGGAACGTGCTCGGCGAGCAGCTCGCGTTCCGATGGAGTGAGCCCGCGGAAGTCCCGTCCCGCGGCGTAGTGCTCGTCCCATGCCGTCCGGCTCACGTAGGCCAAGGGATCACTCCTGTCTGGTGGCGCGACGGGCGGGCCGGGCAGTGGCCGTTCCACCGGATCCAACGAGCTGGAGGGGCCCGGCGACCGTGCCGCTTTCGGCCGTCCTGCGGGCGTTGCCGCGCCCGGTGTGCGGCGCATGCGCCGCACACCGGCCCTTGGCGCACCGGCACTCCGCCCGAGGAGACGATGGCCGAAACGCCGGGCGGCTCAGCCCGCGCGCTCTGCCGCGCTGCGCTCCACGCAGAACTCGTTGCCCTCCGGGTCGGCGAGCACGACCCAGCCCGTGCCGTCCGGGCGGCGGCGGTCGTCGACCTGCGTCGCGCCGAGCAGCAGGAGGCGCTCGACCTCCTCGTCCCGGGTGCGGTCCTGGGGCTGGACGTCCAGGTGCACCCGGTTCTTGACGGTCTTGGGGTCCGGAACGGTCACGAAGAGGAGACCGGGTCCGCCGTCGACCTCGATCAGGACCTCCTCGTCACCGGGTTCGTCGTCCTCGTGGAGCGGGCGGTCCAGGACCAGGGACCAGAAGCTCGCCAGACGGTGGGCGTCGGCGCAGTCGATCGTGATGTGGCGCATCGCGGAGGTCATGGGGCCGGATTCTCGTGCACGGAGGAGGACCGGGGCAACGCGGTTGTGCCGGGGGTGCGCGACAGAGTTCGGCGGTTCCCCCGTCCGGTCCCGTGCGCCGGGAAACGGGAAGCGACGACCGTGAGCGAAGACGTCCTGTCGGTCATACCGACCGACCCCCGGTGGCAGCCGGGCCGTCACGCGGCGGAGCGTGCCGCCGCCCTGGTCGCCTCACTGGAACCCGGGGATCCCGGCGGCGCCGACGTCCCGATCGAGGTCAGCCGGTACGACACCATCATGCCGGTCGAGCGCGGGAACAACCTGGTCGCATCGGCTGCCCGTTGTGGGGCGGCTCCGTCGACACGCAGTGGTGGGCCGACCTGCTGGAAGCGCACGCCGACGAGGGCTTCGGGACCGTGGCGGTCGACGTCCCGTGCTGCGGCGGCGCCACGGCGCCGGACGCACTGCACGACGACTGGCCGTGCGGGTCCGCGCGCTTCGAGATCGCCGTGTGGAACCCCGCACGCGACGGGTTCGGCGACGACGAACCGGCCGCCCTCGGTGAGGCGCTCGGGCACCCGGTGCGGCAGGTCGGAGCCACATCCGAGCGTGCCGACGGCCGGACCGTCAGTCCGCGCGACCCGTCGCGGCCACCGTCACGCCGAGGCCGATCATCGCCAGCCCGCCGGCGCCGCCGATGGCCGAGAGCCGGCGGTCGGAGCGGCCCAGCCACACGCGGGCGGCGGAGGCGGTCAGACCCCAGAGGGTGTCGCTGACGAGGCCGATGCCGATGGGGACGAGGCCCAGGAGCAGCATCTGCGCGGGCAGCGCCCCGGCGGAGTGGTCCACGAACTGGGGGAGCACGGCGGCGAAGAAGACGATGCCCTTGGGGTTGGTGACGCCGACCGCCAGGCCGTCCGCGACGGTCCGCAGGTCGCCGCGGACCGGCCGGTCCGAGCCCTCCATCGCGCCCACCGTCAGTTCCCTGCGGTGCCGGAACGCCTTCACGCCGAGGAACACCAGATAGGCGGCCCCGGCCAGTTTCACCACGAGGAAGAGCGTCAGGGACCGCTCGAAGAGCGAGCCCAGACCGAACGCCACGGCCACCACCAGCAGGTAGGAGCCGATGAAGTTGCCCACCACCGACGCGAGGGCGGTGCGCCGGCCGTGCGCCAGGGCGCGGCCGATGACGAAGAGCACGCTGGGCCCCGGGATCACGATGACGAGCAGGGACATCGCCGCGAACGCGAGCAGCCGGTCCGTGGACACCATGGTCCATCACCTCCGCGGCCATTGAACCAGGCGCCCGGGGTGCCCCCCCGGGCGGGGGGGGGGGGGCCCCCGGGGGGGGGGCCGGGAGGGCCGGCCCCCCACCCCCACGCCCGGGGGGGGCCGACCGGCCCGCCCCACCAGCCCCC
>NZ_JBHYMQ010000101.1:0-21428 GCF_042742985.1 Streptomyces sp. NPDC058864
TACGTCACCCTCAGCCCGAGCCGGATCGGCGACATCGCCCGCGCCGCCCTCGTCCTCAACGGAACCTGGAAATGATCACCGCTGAGAAAACGTCACTGCCTGCGGGGTCGTGTTCGGCGTAGTCCTGCAACTGGCCCCAGGAGGTGAACAGCACCAGCTCGGGATGCGAGGTGCGGTGCCCGTCCTGCAGGTCCCGGGCAGCCAGCGCCAGGCCGCGCAGGGCCTGGCCTCCCCCGACCAGCGCGACCCTGCGGCCCCTGGCGAGGAAGCGGAAAATCTGGGCCATGGCGCCGATGTTGCTGCGGCACAGCACCGCGTCCGGCTTCGTCACCTTGCCAACCTCGGTGGGAATCGTGTCAGTGCCTTCCATGCGGATCGGGGCGTCGGCGATCGCCAGCCACCGGTTGGCCTCCAGCGCGAGGATGGGGCCGAAGCGGAAGGACTGGGTCAGTGACAGGGAGGTGCCGTCGAAGCCGGTCATGACGTCCTTCGCGCCGCGCCATCCGTAGATGGCCTGCGCGGAGTCGCCGACCATGACCAGCTGGGCGTGGCCGCGCTGGTTGAGCAGCACCTGCTCGAGGACGGGGTTGGTGTCCTGGGCTTCGTCCAGGAGTACGAAGTCGGCAGAGAGTTTCGGGTCGGACAGGGCCCAGATTTTCAGGTAGTGGTCGTGTTCGAAGCGGACGGCGCCGGTGTCGGGGTGTTGCAGGTCGGCCCAGGCGGCGCGGGCGTAGGGCAGGATGCGCCGGGCGAGTTCCGCGTGCAGGCTTGCCGCCAGACCACGGAGCGGGGGCACGTGGTGGTGGTCGATGACGGGGTCGGCGGACTGGCAGAATCGGGTGACGGTGCGCTGCGCCGTAGAGGTCAAAGTCGCCGGCCACACGACACGGTTGCCGATGCGCATGGGCTTGGTGATGCCGAGCGCGTCGGCGGTGTGCCGACCAGGCAGCCGGGGGCCGTTCAGGCGGGCACGGTAGCGGTGGCCGATAGCCGCGTAGGCCAGGGAATGCGCGGTCTTGCACAGCACCGTGCCGGGGAAGCGGCCGGCGGCGTCCTGGGCGATGGACCGGTTGAACGCCGCATACACGCCACGGCGTGAGGTGCTGGCCGCGAGCTGGGTGAGCGTGGTGGTCTTACCCGTGCCGGCACCGGCCTGGATCACCAGGTGGTCCCCGGTGGCGAAGGCGTCGGCGGCCGCGATCTGTTCGTCAGTGGGCTTCAGCATCGTTGAGCTTCATCGATCCGTGAGGGCGCGACAGGGGCGCGCAGGGGTGGTCAGGTGCCGTCGTCAACGAGGAAGCCGTGCATCGGCCGGTGGCAGACCGTCGGGTACACGGTTGCACGGCGGCGCACGTAGGCCAGATCCCGGATGATCGCTGCATAGTGCGGGACAACTTCTCCCGCTGGTGCCGCGGCACGAGCAAGGTCATGGACCAGGCGCTCCGCGGCCTGTGCGTGATCAGCCTTCCCGGCGTGCTCCCGTAGATCGAGTTCGGCCGCAAGAGCTGCCGGGGTGAATGGCTCGTTGTGGCTGCGAACCGCGTCCATGGCGCAGTAGACGTCTTTGTGGACGGGGCTGCTGAAGAACGTAGCGCGAAGGAACGCCACCAGGTAATGGGTGAACCGCCGGTCGTGGAGAAGAGCCGCCAGGACCATGCGCTCGGCGTGCTCATCGCACAGGGCATGCCCAGGTGAGGGCTGATCCGGGTCGGAAGTACCGATCACGGTCATGGACATAAGGACCTCCGAGATGGCCAGGAGACAGGAAAGAAGCTGCCCCAGCGAGAGCTGCACGCGAGGTGTGGCAATAGAGGCCGCCGGGCTTGCCCCAGTGGGGCACCGAGCTAAGCGACCGGCCGAGGGCAGGTGGTTTACCCCGGGCAACGGCCCGGGGCGGGTCCTCGCAGCGACGGGGCAGGAAGTCGGTTGCGGATGTACTGACGGTGGCGGACTGAGTCAAAGGGTTCCCAGACAATCAGAGCGCTGTCCGCAGCATTGCCAACATTGACGTGCGCGGTACAGCGCTGGGCACGCCAGCGCATTTGTTCGGCGTACGGCAATCCCGTGAAGTCGTACAGGGCCATCACCTCCGGGTCGGCCGGCAGGTGCCCGTCGCCGGGGCGAAGGAGCGGATCGACGAGCTCGAGCCGCCACGTGCCGGGCAGGGCCTCGGGATCCAGGACAGGTAGGGAGCAGCGACGGCGGGCGCGGGTCTGGGCCACACACTGGAGTTCCTCTAGAGGGCCGGGGGCGAGATAGCGCGCGCAGATGATGCGCACGACCGGTCGGACAGGCACATTCGGCGCGGCCTGGGGTGACTGCTCGGGCCGGGGTGTGAAGAGTCCGGCATCTTGCAGGCGGCGGGAGTTCAACGCGAGGGCCCGGCAGATCTCCTCCAGAAGCGGGCTGCGGCTGCCAGCCGGACCGGCCGGACACAAGGCGTGGTGCCGCACCCGGCACCACGCGCTCCCGTCATGGGAAGCATGAGCGACACCGGAAGTGACGTGCCAGCGCTCTCCCGGCGGCACTGACCCTGCGGGCAGCTCTACCGGATGCAGTGGAACAGCGGTACTGCCGGGGCGCTGGTACCACTCAATGGCGTTCCCGCAGAAATCACACCAGGCGCTCTGCGCAGTGCGCAGCAGTCGGCTGGGACTGTCTTCGGCGATGCGCAGGAACCGGCGGGGCCGGTAATTCTTGCGGCTGCCGTCCCAGGCACGGCCGTCGTCAGCGAAGGAGTTGTTCGTCGAGCGCATGACCGCAGACAATGACGGCCGACACGCTGCAACTCGGCTGACCAGGCCGCTCACGTCACCTTGGTGGTCGCATCGGTCGTCCTGGCGTTCGCCTCTCCGTGCGTGCGTTCGGTGCTGGTCGCCGTTTCGGCCGCGTCCCTCATTCGGGCTTCCAGCCGCGCTCAGCCGCGTGCCCGCGCGATCACCCGTTTCTGCGACCGCTGCCGTGTTCCGGTAGAACAGGCCGACTCTGGTTATGTCTCGACCACGGCCGCTGCGGCGTCGAGCGCCCGGTGCCAGGGATACTCGACGGGCTTTCCCGTCCCTGGCGGATTGGGTACGAAGCCGCCGTCGCCGTATAGCACGGTCACGCCCATCGCTCGCAGCTTCGCGACGCTCTCCTCGAACTGGTGGTGCTGCACGTAAGCCGCGTTCACACACGGCATCGCCACGATCGGGACGCCCTTACCGATACCCTCGGCGACGACTCCGATCACGAAGTGGTGCGTAAGCCCCAGCGCCCATGAGTTCACCGAGTTGAACGTTGCTGGTGCGAAGACGATGACGTCGGCAGGTGGCCACACGTCCGGCTCGCCGGGCAGTTTGTACTGCGACCGCACGGGATGCCCGGTGAGCGCCGCGAGCCCCTCAAGGCTGTCGTCCAGCCACCGTGCTGCAGTCGGCGTGAGCCCCAGGCACACGTCCCAGCCACGCCGCTGCGCAACATCGATCACACTCGTGATGTCGAAGACCGGCGGGGCAGCGCTGGCGAACAGATACAGGGTGCGCGTCATGCCCCCACCCAACCCCCTGTGATCCACTGCGCGCAATCGGCCGTACTGACGGCAGGTGTCGAAGCGATCACAGATCCCACCCAACGTGTGGCGGGTACTGTTCCAGGTGTCTGCAGGGAACGGAGGTCAGAGATGCCCAGAGGTGACCACGAGCACACCGGTACGCGCATCGCCGCCGCCAGAAAGCTCGCCAGCCTCACCCAACGAGGCCTCGCCCAAACCATCGGCTACTCCTACAGCCTCGTGCACCAAGTCGAGTCCGGCCACAAGCCCGCCAGCCCAGACCTCGTCGCGGCTGTCGCCCGCGCGCTCCGTCTCGATGTCACCACCCTGACTGGGCAGCCCTACGTGACGGAACTCCAGCAGGACCGGCTCGAAGGGCTCATTCGGCCGATCCGCGAGTCTCTGGATCTGTACGACCTGGGAGCAGACCCTGATCTGCCCGTGCGCCCCGCCGATCAACTGGTTGCCGCTGCTGACGACTTGTGCCGTCAGGTCCGCGCCGCGCGCCTCAACGCTGCGGCGACGCTGCTGCCAGCCGTCATCGCCGAGCTCACCACCGCCGCATACCGCATGCCATCGACCGCGCTGTGGCGCGCGCTCGGATCGACCTATCGCACCGCCCACGACATCACCGTCAAGCTCGGCTACTTCGACCTGTCGACGATCGCCCTGGATCGCATGGCCTGGGCCGCCGACCGCGCCTGCGATCCCCTGCTGGCGGCGGTCCGCCAGTACATGCGCGCACTGGTCTACCACCGCGAAGGCGAGCACCGCATCGGACTACGCCTCATCGCCTCTGGGCATCGCCTGGCCGCCAACACCAAACCAACCCCCGACGCCTTGGCCGTCACCGGCCAGCTTCACCTGGGTGCCACCGTGATTGCCGCCCGTGCCCGAGACGCCGCCCTTGTCGAGGGCCATCTGGATCAGGCGAAAGTCTGCGCGGACCGCACGGGTGAGACCCCCACCCACTGGCTGTCGTTTGGTCCGACGAATGTCGCCTGCCATGCCGTGTCCGCCCAGGTCGAACTCCACCACTACGACACGGCCCTCGCCCTGGCGGCAGGCATCGAACTCCCCCATAGTTGGGCGACCTCCAGACAAGCCCACTTCCACATCGACCGGGGCCGCTGCCAGATGGAGACCGGCCGCACCGACGCCGCCCTGGCATCGATCATCACTGCACGCCGTCTTGCCCCGCAGCAGACCCGCTACCATCCCGGCGCCCGCGAGACCATCACGGGCCTGGTCTACATGCGACGCACCACCCCCGACGCCCTGGACAACCTCGCCGCGTGGATCGGCTTGTAGACCCCGGCCCTACCTGGTGTCACGGCCAGCACAGCCGAGTGTCACCCAACGGTGACACTTAGGCACAACCGGCGTCCGCATTCTGGAAGCACCTGAACCAGACACCGACGCCGGGGGCAACCGACATGAACGCCGTGGGAAGGCCAAGCGCTTTCGTCGACGACCGTCTCGCACCACGCCAGGCGGAGCTCGCCAGTGGCCACCTCGAACAAACCGTGGCCCACACCCGCAGTGCCGAGCCGCAGTACACGCAGCAGTGGGCTGGCAGAGAAAGGGACGCTCCCAGCCCGGACCGTCCCGAGCTTTCGGCAGCCGGAACGCCTGTGGCGGACATGAGCGACCTTGCGGCTGCAATGCGCAGACTCACGGGCAGCGCCTACGCCGGCTGCACCCAGACCTTGTGCGGTGCGGACTTCGACGTTGTGCTGACCACCTTCGGCGACACAGGCGACCGAATGCTGCGCTGGATGGACCGCCACCAGACCGACGGCTGCGGTCCGGTCATCGCGAACTACGAGCGTGACGCGCTGATGTGGCTTGTGCCGCCCGGCACCGTCCACGCCTGGGAACATGCGCACGGGTTGTGCTTCGGCGGCCCCTTCAAAATCCTCCTGCCGCCATCCGGCACCCGCACCGCCCCGGGACCGCACTGGCGCAGGCCGCGACGGCTCGGTCACCCGGTCGATGCGGACTGTCTACGACATGCACTCAGCCGCTTCCGTCCGGACCTGCCGCGCCCGGTGATGCGCCTGGTGGGCACACCCCTACTGCCCGGAACACCACCCATGCCGCTCATCCCCTCATGAACCCCGGCTCAGGCATGGCCCCGGAGCTGCCGGAGCTGACCAGCACCGAGTCCTTGCTGTTGGACGGCCGCCCATGGACAACGGGTGCGTGCCTCCTGTGCGGAATAGTCGACGCCCCGGTGACCCCCATCGTGACCGTGTATGCCGCCGGTTCCCCTGCGGCGCTGGCAAAATGCCGGGCCTGCATGGTGGCCAGCCTGATCAACCAACGCGCCACCGCAGCCGCGCTCCAACGCCCCTACACCCCTGTCCTCCCCCCGATCCCCGAAGGAAACCTCATGTCGCCGGTGACAGCCTTACGCACCACCACTCGCCAGGCCGAGAAGCCCGCCACGCACCGGGCCGCGCCACCTCGGAACTGCCGGCCAGCGCCGCACCGGTTCGGCGTCCTCGGCCTGGTCTGGCTCCTCGGCAACAGCGCCGCTCTCCCCTTGCTGTGGGCACAGGTCGCAACCGCGCAGCACGACGGTGCCTCATCTGCCGTGAGTACGTCCAATGTCATCGCGGAAGCTGCCTGACACCAGTAAACCCATCGGTTCGTCCCCCTGCAGGGGAGGCCGCCCTCGGCCCCCTGCCCGGGGGCCAACGACCCGTCCATAAGGAAGGACCGGGTCGAGCACCATCCCGCCGCGCGCTGGCGAACCTGCCCGGATGATGACCCGGCGCGCGTGGCGGGCACATCGGTTCCACGACCTTGGAAGACACCGTGTTCCCTTCTGTTCCTCGGCTCCCAGCCGGAACACTGCTGCCGTCCGTCCGGACTGCCCTTCGCGCCGCCGTGGCGAGTGCCACGGGCTCCGGACTCGGTCGACGATCCGGCGGCATCTGCATGCTGCGACAACGGCCTGGGCCCCTGCCACCTCAGCGAGAAGCATCTTCGGTTGCCGGGGCAGGGTCCGGCAGGGACGCGAGAGCAGGCGCCGCCTGCCTCCCCGCCCAGAAGCCCGCTGGAGGCCGACGGCCGGGCGCCGGGCAAGGGGCGTCGGCTTATGCAGCGTGACACGAGCCCGGGTCCGCTGCGACGGGCGTGGACTGTGGAAGTCCGGCCCATGGGGGCGGAGGTGGCCATGACGTGCGAGGAATGCGGCCGGCTTTCTAGCCGCCCAGGAACGGAATCGGTGCGTGGCGCTGTCGTGGCGCACCTGGTGCTGCACGTCCGTGCGGCACCGCTGGCAGCGCATTTGCGGACGTGCCAGTGCGGCCAGTGCGGCTGCCGCTGGCATCCGCGTCACCGTGGGTGTGACGGTCTGGTCCGGCTGGTACTGGCTCGCTGCGCGGGAGGGCGGCTGTGGCGTCTGGCTGACACCTGCCAGGCCTGTGCCACGGCCACACCACAGGCGGCGAACGTGTCCGAGCCGCAGGGAGCGCCCGTTATGAGTCCCACTGCGGCCCGGGGTGCGGAACCGGTGCGTTGTGTGTCGCCGCTGGTCGTGGACTGTACCGGCGGCCCTCCAGCAGACGTGTGGTGGTGCGATGACGGAACAACGGCCCCGTGGGGCTGACCGCGAGGCGGGCTGTTGTCGGCGGCCCGGTGGCTGGCGGCTCATCGGCAACGGGCGTGCCTGCGGTCAGGTGCAGCTGTGCCATCGCAAACGCTGCGGCGGCTTCGGCCGCGCGCCACCTGGCGCCCGCGGGTGCGGTGGACACGCCCCGCCGTGTCGGCCTCGGCGTGGCCCCCACACCACCCAGCTCCCTGCCCAAGCCCGCGGAAGACAGCCGCATCGACTCCGGCCTGCTGGACTGGCGCACCGACTACAGCCGCCTCACCTATACCGTGGTGCAGCCCCCGAAGGGGATCCCCGAGGCCCTGCACCGGTACCTGGGCCGGTGCGGACTGGTCTTCGGTGCCTTCGACTTCGCTGTCGACGCCGACGGGGCATGGTGGTTCCTGGAATGCAATCCTTCCGGTCAGTGGGCCTGGCTGGAGCCGGAGACCGGGTTGCCGTTGGTGGCAGCCATGGCCGATCTACTGGAGGGGCAGACCGCATGAACGAGCAGGACCTGCGCCGGCAACTGCTGGACCAGCTCACGGTCGGCGGCAGCGTGCGCTCGCCGCAGTGGCGGCAGGCCGTCGCGGTCACCGGGCGGCACGAGTTCCTGCGTGGCGGCTTCTTCCGCCAGGTACACGATTCGGCTCCTACCGCGTGGGAGCCGGTGATGCCCGGTGACAAGGGCTGGTTGTCCGGTTGCTACAGCGACGTCTCGCTGGTCACCCAGATCGCCGGCACCATCGTGCCCGGCGACATCCACGGCCGGATCCTGCGCCAGCCCACCAGTTCCAGCACCCTGCCCAGCCTGGTCGTGCGCATGCTGGAAGACCTCGAGATCGAAGACGGCATGCGGGTGCTGGAGATCGGCACCGGCACCGGCTATTCCACCGCCCTGCTGTGCCACCGCATCGGCGACGGCCTGGTCACTTCAGTGGAGGTCGACTCCGTGGTGGCGGCCGGGGCCGCGACCACGCTGGCCACCCTCGGCCACGCCCCCGATCTGATCACGGGCGACGGTCTGGCCGGACACAAGGACGGCGCCCCGTATGACCGGGTCATCGCCACCTGCGGCGTGCTCACCTTCCCTGAGCAGTGGATCGCCCAGACCCGCCCCGGCGGCCAGGTCCTCGCCGCCGTGGGCGGGTGGATGCACGCCTCGGAGCTGGCCCGTCTCACCGTCCACGACGACGGCAGCGCCACCGGACGGCTCCTGGGCGGGCAGGTCTCCTTCATGCTCGCCCGACCCCACCAGCCCCCGCCACCGGGTATGCTCCCCGACACCGACGGCGGCACCGAACGCGACACCATGGTCGACGCGAGCATCCTGGACGACTGGACAGCCCGGTTCGTCGCCCAGACCGCAGCACCCGCAGCCCAGCGCCTCAATCTCGGCAACCGCGGCCAGCTGCTCTTAGACACCGACGCGGGAAGCTGGGCCCTGCTCCAGCCCTACCAGCGCGGCTGGCGGGTCCGCCAAGGCGGCCCGTGTTCCCTCTGGGACCCTATCGAAGACCGCCTGCGGGAGTGGCTCCACGATGGATCCCCTAGCCTGGACCAGTTCCGCATCTTGATCACCCCCGATGGGTACCACTTCTACTCTTGGCCTCACGCCCGATGATGCAGGGGGTCAGCGCCAACCGTGCACCAGGGCGCGCGCTGACGGCAGTCGGTGCGCGGGCCCGCGATGCTCGCACCACGTTGTGCACGGCAGCCCTCAGGGGACCCGGGGCAAGACCTGGCACTCCCCCGCGGCGTCGGGCGGCGGTGCAGGCGGAGGAGGACAGGCGGCTCGGGGTGTTTCTTCTCAGCTGGTTGCATGTCTCGGCGTTTTGCGAGGCGTGGACGCCGGTGAGGGTTGGGCCTGCAGTGGCGGCGCGGCAGGGTCACGGATGGGAGCAGTCGGGGCAGCCGGCTTGGGCGATGACCCAGGCCGCGCGGCGCTGCTCGTGCGTGCCGTCCCACCTATTCTTGGTGCCGCGCTGGTTGGTGCATAGGAGTCGGCCGGCGCCTTCCACCAGAAGCACGCGATTGTCAGCTCCGGTCAGCGGAGCGGGCGGCCCGTCACGCGCAAGGGCCCTTCACGGCACGCCGCGGGTGGGCGGCGTTGAGGACCCGGGCGACTGCGTGCCCGCCGTACAGGCCGACGGCGGCCCGCTCGCCGAGTTGCTCGATGGCGGACGCCACGGCCTCGGCGGGCGCGTTCCCCGCCACGGCCTTGGCGGCCAGGCCCTGCCGTTGCAGGCAGATCAGGCAGCCGCCGTCGGTGCCGGGCTCGACCGCACCGGACGGGTGCTGGCGGCACTTCGTGGTGTGCGCGGCTCCGCCGGCGTCGGTGACCAGGCCGAGCGCCCGTTGCAGGTCCTCGCGGATCTGCTGCAGTTGCTCGCTGGTGGCCGTGGCGGGGACGAGCTGCTCGCTGTAGTCGCCGAGGACGCGGAGCGCGCGGCCGAGGTCGGAGACCCGGGCGCGGTTCACGCCCCACCCCCTACGGCCATACGGTCCGCACGGCAGTCGATGCAGATGCCGTCGTCTGGGAGCGACCGGGACGGTCGCTCGCAGCCGCGGCACGTCCTCATGGGCTGCGCAGGGGCCGCGGCAGGGCGCCCGGGCGGCAGAGTGGCCGCCGTGCCAGGTACGGCCGCAAAGAAGGCCCCCTGCAGTGGCGCCCCCGCGGCTTTCGAGCGGTCCTCCGCCTCCCGCTCGCAGGTCCGGCACGCCTCGCCAGTGTCAAGGTCGCAGCCGTCATCGCAGCGCGGCGAGGTGCAGGCGCCGCGACGGACGAGGGCGATGGCGACGCCAACGGGGTGGCGCAGGCCAGCGCCGCGTCCCTCGGTGTCGGTGTCGAGCTCGTAGCCGTGGGCGCGCCAGCGCCGTGCGATCCGTGCAACGATGACGTCCCGGTCGACGCCTCGGCGGAACTCCGCGCTGACGGCGTCGACGATGGCGCCGGGGACCAGGTCCGGCAGACGACGTGTCAGTGCTCCCGGGCGAGCGGCGATGACGCCGCTGATGGCGCCCGGGGGAATCCGATCTGCCCCGGGCTTGTCAGACGCGGCAAAGCCGCCGACGCCTTCGTCCCCACCACCTGTACCGGGCCTACGGCCGTCAGGGTACTGGTTCTCTGGTGGTTCATTGATGGTTTGGGCGGCGTTGAGTGCGTGACGTGCGGACGCAGAGTGCGTGACGTCACGCACGTCCAATCCGTGACGTGCGTACGCAGAATCCGTGACTCTGCCGCTTGTCACACGTCCTACGCCCATGACAGGCCTTGCCGTCACGTCGTCAGTGTGCGTGACGCGCTCTGCACGGGATCGCCGCTGCCGTTCAGCCGCTGCCTCCCGTTCCGCGGCATCCTCGGCCTCAAGGGCCGCCCAGTCGGACTGCGGTCGGTTCGCCAGCAGGTCAATGCGCCACACAGTGCGACCCTTCTCGGTCCCGGTGGCCTTGATCAGCCCGGCGACCTCAAGGCGCCGCAGTGCCCTCTGCACCGTCCGTCGGTCAAAACCTGTCCGGTACCGCAGCCGCAGGAGCGAGGGGCATGCGCCTGCGCCGTCCGCGTGCGCGTGCTCGGCCAAGGCCTGCAAGACGTGACGTGCCGTGGTGTCCGCCTTGCCCTTGTCGGTAAGCAGCATCGGCGCGTCATCCATCGCCCATTTCACCGCTTCTACGCTCACTCGATCTCGTCTCGGGTTGGGTGGGGTGGGGGATCGCAGTGGGTGTGTCCACACCAGTTGGTCTTCGGCTCGACGCCTGCCCGCCCAGGCCTGCCGCTGCTGGGCTGCACATTCGGGTGCCGCAGCTACGCATCCGCGGCGCGCAATCCGCTGCGCCACAAGACGACAGCCAGGACCACCGTGACAAGCTGCGCGAGAACGATCAGGACGCTGGCTGCATGCAGGGGGTGCTGGCGCATGCAGTTAAGCAGGCAGTTCACCGCACACTCCTTGGCCAGATGTACGGACGGGTGGCCGACCATGCGGCGAGGCGGGTACGGGCAGGATCCGCACCCGCTAGGCAGAGCGCGGCTTGACGGCAATAGCCATCACCAGCCGACGCAAGGGGTCTGGAGGTCGTTGTCACCTCAGCAGTGCACCAGCCAAAAGAGAGGCCGGACGTCGGTGCTGCAGCAACGTCCCAAGCCCTGCCACGCAGATTGGGGAGGACGTCCCGCTCGACGAAATCCGGCACCCGACACCCCCACACTGCCGGTACCCCTTCACCAGGCCGACAACAAGTCGTGTCCACCGGCGACGAGACGCAACGTTCTGCAACCGCGGCAACGCCACCAGCCGCGACCATCACAGGAATCCGGAAACCCGCGCTATGACACCGTGACCCCCATCCCTTCAGCCCGATCCCAACCCCTCGCCCCAGTTTTGGCAGTTAGAGGGTGAACACAAGAGCAGGCCGACGCACGGGATCATGGACGCCGCCCCGGGGCCGGGCAGGTGTCAGGCGCCGATGGGCCAGATGGTGAGACCGGTGGCCGCTGCGGCCGGGGCCCGGGCTCGTGCGGTGCGCCGACGGTGCGGGCGGCGCTGCGCCGGCGCAGGGCGTTCAAGCGGGCTTGGACGCGGGTGTGGCTGTAGCGGTTGAGGAAGTCGGTGAGGCGCTTCCATTCCCGGGCGCTGTCATCGGTGGGGCAGGGTCCGAGGATGTCCGGGCCGGTGTGGTTGCGGCGCCGCCGGTAGTCGGTGATGGCAGCGATGAGGCGGGTGTAGTCGTCCAGCTCGCTGAGGTTGCCGGGGTCCGGTGCCGGGATGCTCTCCATCCAGGCTTCAGGGGCGGGCCCGCCGGTGAGGGCAGCGGCCAGGGCACGGCGGGCCAGCGCGGCGTGGACGGTGTGGGTGGCGTGGCTGGCGGTCACGCCGTCTCGGTCGCCGAAGGCTGGGGGTGTGGGCGGCGGACTGGGGTGCGGCGGATGGGTCGGGGCGGGGCTGGGCGGCAGGCTGAGGGGCGGTGCAGGCGGTGGGGGCGGCACGACCGGAGCCGCGACGGGCGGCGGTGCAGGAAGCTTCAATGGCGGGACCGGCGGTGGGGGCAGCGGGATGGGGACGGGGGCGGCGGGTGGTCTGCTGGGACGGGCGGTGGGCGCGGGCAGCAGCGCCGGGGCTGGCTCGCCGGGGGCCTGGGTGTGGGCAGCGGCGCCGGGGTCGGTGGTCAGAGCGTGGATGCGGGCGGTCATGGCGTGCCAAGCGGCGGCGTCAACGGGGTCGTCCGGGCGCGGGCCGAGACCGGGCACCGCGGTGATGGCGTGGCGGGTGCGCCACAGTTCGGTCAGGGCGCAGGTCAGCTCCCAGGCCGTGCGGCGCTCGATGGAGTCGGCGGGCGGGAGCGGGCCCAGCGGCCTGGCCCAGACCGGGAGCGAGTCGGCGAGCGTACCGCCGCGATGGGCGAGGGCCCAGCTGAGGATGCGGTGGCGTGTGGTCAGGTGGTGGCGCCAGTGGGCGGGGGTGTCGGGGTGGTCTTGGGCGGTGCGGTCGGCGACCCAGTCTGGTATGTCGGCAGGATGCGGGGGGCGTTGCGCACACGGGCCCGGCTGCCCCAGGCGGCGGCGCAGCTCGGCGTGGAAGGCGTCGGAGAGCGCATCGGCGCCGGTAAGGACGGTGAGGGCGTGGCGCAGTCGCTGATCGGTCTCGTAGGCGCGGGTGCGGTGGTGGCGGCGTACCGCGTCCAGCGAGGACTGTGACAGGTCCGGGGTGCGGTCGCGTTGCCAGTCCTCACGCGCCGCATCCCGCCAGGGCAGGGCGCTGCGCAGGGCGTCCTCGGCAGTGAGCGCGGCAACGGTGTTGCGGGCGGCGGGCGACAAGGGCGTGCCGGTGCGCTCGGCAGCACGGCATGCGGCGCGGACCGTGGCCAGATGGGTGTCGAGCTCGGCGCGGGTGAGCGGGCCGTAAGGGCGGTGCGGCCACGCCGGATGGGTGCGGCCGGTGCGGGTGGTGACCGGGACCGGCAGTACGCTGACCGCGGCGTCGGCGGCCTGCAGTTCGCTGTAGGCGGCCGCACGCAGCCTCGCGGCCCGGGCCATGAGGGTGTACAGCCGGTGCGACGGCAGCGTGGCCAGCACCCGCCCAGCGGCGGCAGAGGCCGCGGCTGGGGCAGCCGCCGGGGCCTGCCCGGCCCGGGCCGTCACACCAGCCTGCTCGGCCTGCTGCGCCTGTTCGGCACGCGTCAGGCGGTACAGGCGCTGAACAAGGACCGCGGCCGGATCCTGACCGATCGTGGAACTCGGGCCCGACGTGGAATCCGGGCCAGTCGCAGGCACGGTGTCGTCCGCGGAATTCCGGACGGACACGGAGTCCGCGCCCGGCACCAGATCTGGGCGGGGCATAGAGCCCGGACCCGGCAGGGGCTCTGGGCCGGACCTGGGATCCGGGCCGGGCGCGGTGGCGTGGGCGAGGAGGCCGGGCAGGTCGTAGCCGGCGCGTTCGGCATCAAGGAGCGCGCGGCTCAGGGCGGGGAAGGCGTCCGCGGCCAGCACTGCGGCGGCCTGACCGGCACCAAGGGCCTGCTCCAAGACGACAGCCAGGCGGGTGGTGGTAGCCGCCGCGGCGGCGTCCGTGTACTGCGCGGCGAGCGTGGCCGGGTCGATGGCCCGCTGCTGCAGTTCGGCGGTGGTCTCGGTCGCCGACACCTGCGTGCGACGCCGGGCCGCGATCGTCTCCAGCACCCGTGAGACGTCCTGGCCGTCGTAATCCAGTGCCAGGTACAGGCAGTTGGTGTGCCGGCCGCGGGTCAGCTGGACGTAGACACCCTCGCGAGTGGAGCCAGGCGTGGCCAGCGCGTGGGAGGTGTCGACGGTCATGCCCTGGGCGCGGTGGATGGTGGAGGCATAGCCCAGTTCGCAGTGCGCGGCCACATAGCCGGCCGGCAGCCGCACACGGCCGCGGTGGCCGGTGTGGCGGACGACCAAAGCGCCGCCGGGCTCGATGCTCTGGACGGTCCAGGTGTCGCCGTTCTTGACGAAGTCGAGGCCGCCGCGCACGGTGCGTCGGCGGTCGTTGCGGCGGGTGACCAGAACGTCGCCGACATACGCCCGCAGCCCCCCGCGCAACGCGACGGAGCGGCCTTCGGTGACGGTGCCGCGGGAGCGGTGCCAGGCCTGCGCCCGGGCATTGAGCGCGGCAACGGTGGCGGTGTCGGCGGCCGTCATCACCGTACTGCGCCCGGCCGCAGTGTCCTTGGCCCACGCGGCGAGCACGGCCTGCTGCATCCGGCGTGGGGTGCCGGCGATGATACGGCCCCGCTCCCGGTACCAGGCGAACGCTTCCTCGGGGTGCTCGCTGTCCCGCAAGGCCAGGGACGCACCGGCTTCCCCCTGGGTGCGGAAGCGGTGCAGCCGGTCCAGTTCGACCACTCCCCCGCTTGATGCGATCAGGCGCAGCGCCCCGCCGGACTCGACCGCAGCCAGCTGGTGGGGATCGCCGAGCAGCCGCACCACCGCCCCGGCCGAGGCGGCATCGGCCAGGACCTTGTCCAGCAGGCGGGTGCCGGCCATGCCGGCCTCGTCGACCACGATCACATCGCCCGGCCGCAGGTCGAAAGCCTCCCCGGCCAGGAGGCCTTCGGCGGCGAGTTCGCGCCGGCGCAGCCAGGAGTGCAGGGTGTGCGCGGGCCGCTCAAGATCGGTGCCCAACACTGCTGCGGCACGGGCTGAGGGTGCGAGTGGGATCAGGCGGCCCCCGGCCGCGTCCACCGCGCCCGCGAGCAGCCGCATCGCGGTGGTCTTCCCCGACCCGGCCGGCCCCAGCCCAGCCAGCAGCAGTTTGTCCGAGGTGGCGAAGGCGGCGGCCAGCTCACGCTGCCCGGCATCTAGTCGGCCGCCATACTGCGCGGCCACGGCCGCGAACACCCCCCGCTCGACCGGTGGAACCACGCGGGTTTCGGCGGCGGCCATCAGCCGCTCCTCGGCCGCCAGCAGCGAGCGCGTGGTGTAGGCGCGGGACCCGATCGACCGGAAGACGCTCTCGCCGTCCGCGCGGGTCAATTCCGGACACGCGGGGTGAAGGTCGGGCGGCGTCACCTCCTCACAGTCCGCATCGGCCAAGGCCCGGTCGGCGATCGCGTCCGCGGCACCGAACGGAGCCGTCGCACCGGCCAGAGTGCGGGCCAGATACCGGCGGGCCTCGGAAAGCACGTGGCGGCGGCGGAAAACCGCGCGGTGCGCGGAGACTTCGGCAAGCACCTCGGCGGCCGCCCCGGCGACATCCACCACCACCCGGTCACCGCCCGGCCCAGACCCCGCACCCAACGCCGCCGCACCGACAGTGCGGACGGCAACTGCTTCAGAGCCGGCGACGGTCCCGGCGGCGGATTTCTCACCGCCACCGCGGACAGCGGTCGCTTCACGGGCAGCAGCCTGCGCTGCCCGCAGTACACCGTCCACCGTCGCCTGGTCTGTGGCGGCGATCGCCCGCCGCCGCCAACCGGCCAGCAACTCATCGAGTGAACGCGCGGCAGGCTTGGCCTTCCGAGTGTCTACCCGGGCCTGCTCCAGCAGCCGGTATCGCGCGGCCGGGCCGGGCTGACGGCCGTGTCGGCGCTGGTAGTCCTCCAGCAAGCCGTCGGCCAGGCCGCGGGTCGCCGTGCCGCGCTGGGAAAACAACTGTCGCAGCCGTGGCTCGATGCCCATGACCTGCATCACCGGACGCTGCCCGGCAGTCACCTCCACCGGCTCGGTCCGCAACCCCAACCGGGCGCACAGCAGTTCCAGGGCCCGCTGGTTGAACAGCTCCGAGGCTGAAACGATCTCCCGATACAGCAGGCGGTCATCGAGGTTTTGCCACTTTCCGTCCGGGCCCTGAACGCGGGGGCTGATCACGACATGCTCGTGCAGCATCGGGTCCCCGGCCCGGGACTCGTAGTGCAGATACACCGTCGCCAGCACCCCAGGCCTCGCCCGCCACTGGGCCGGTCCGCCGGCCCCTCTGCGTACCGCCAGCGCGTGGTCCTCGATCCATTCGATGGTCTCGGTCCTGGCCTGCCCCTGCACCCCGAGCACGACCTGGCGCACCTGCTCGTCGCCGAGCGCGAACAACAGCGACAACTCCTGGCACGAAAACGTCAGGTCATACCCGGTACGCGCCTGCCGCTGCTTACCGGTGCGCTCGGCCAGGAACCGGGCGAGTTCCTTCCCGTCGTCCGGCGCCCGCCGGTACGCGGCGCGGAACGCGCGCGCGACCACGCGCATCTTCAGGTTCTTGGCCTCGGCCGAAGTCAGCGGCCGGCACAACTGCTCACTCGCGTGCTGCAGCACCTGCTCGATCTGCCGGTCCAACGGCGAACCTTCCGCAAGGCTGGGTATCGCAGGGCCGAGCTTGGCCGCCTCCCACGCCTGCTTCTTCGTCGTGCCCGCCCGTGTTTCGCGCGTCAGGATCGCCTCGGCGTCCGGGTGCATGCCCAGCCCGAACAACGCCCGCATCTGCGGCTCGTTCACCTCCCCGGCAAGCCCCAGCACCGCCGCGCCCCGCCCGTGCCACTGCCCCGCCGGCACCCCGGGCATGCTCGAGGACACCGCGACCCCTCCACCGCGCGCCCCATCGCCCTTGGCGATGTTGCGCCGGTAGTAGGCATATCCCGCGGCTGTGATGGCCTTGCACGTCATAACCACGCAGCCACGGCACCACGGCAATCACCACCCGCTACGGCCCAGCCAGGCCGCCTCCCCCCACCCCGGAAACGATCACGCCTGGCGTTCCGCCCGACGGGACCAGCCCCCCACCCGCCACCGACGACCCCCGCAAGTGCCAGAGGTGCGAACGCCACCCACCCGCACCCAGCCGGGGGACCACCCACCCACCACCCCACCACCACATCACTCCCCCGGGCTCCCGCACTCGCGGTCACCGCCTGCACACCGCCGCCTCACCCAGCACGCCCCGGCACCCGCGCCCAGCCACGGCCGTAGCACCACAAGCACGTCAACGAGGACCCCCGGACACTCCACCGCCGGAACCAACCGACACAGCAAACGGCGCAGCACCCCCACAGGTCGCAGCCGGTCACCCTTGCCCCGACCCACGACATGACGCCCCGGACGAAAGCCGATGCAGCGCGCCGCCGGCCGGGAGCTGACGGGCGAGCCGAACGAGGGCTTGCACAGGAGCTCTCATGGGGCGCCGCAGCCGGACGGAAGAAGACCCGTTCGTCCCCACAGGGCATGTACGGCTGCCCGTCACAAAGCGCCCGGGGCGCGCAGCCTTACCGGGCCGCCCGGACCTGCTTACCGCGCCAGGGGGCGTACAACGCCCGGCACCGTAACGAGCGACGACCTCAAACTACGGTGCAGCCGACTGGAGGAGCAGACCGGCATCACGCCCCGCAGGGAGGGCAGGCGGCCCAGCACCACCTGGACCACGGGGTCCGGGCGTGGTCGCCGGTCCATGGCGCTGCCCGCGGCCGGCCCCGACATCACTGAAGCCTGTGGGTTAGCTCGCGCCTTTACGGATCTGGTGCGGCATCGCCGTGGCACGATGCTCGGTCTCTGGATCCTGGAGGCAGAGCAATCCAGCCTCGGACCGATCAGATCGTTCGGCAGCTTCCTGCGGCAGGACTTCGAAGCGGTGGCGGCCGGTCTGACCCTGCCATACAGCTCAGGAGTCGTTGAAGGCCATGTCTGCCGCGTGAACCTGCTCAAAAGGAGCATGTACGGACGCGCCTCGTTCGCCTTGCTACGTGCACGCGTTCTCGCAAGGCCACGAACCATAACTCAAGCTCAGGTGGGATCTACTGCCTTGCCGCCCCGGCGGATCGACGGCCCAAGAACCTTATCGACCTCCGTTGATACGGCGTCGAGGAGTACCTCACCGAACAGGCAGAGGGACTCTTCCCAAGGATGCCCGAAGCTGCCCATGCGGAAGTCTTCGGAAAGGTAGATGTAGTAGTCCCCGTCGGGGTACGGACTCAATGGCCAAGCCGGTTGCCCAGGGCCGCCGACCTCCTGCGGGGTAAAGCGGTACGACGTGTGCTGCCAGTCGAGCGCGAACAGCGTGCCCTGCGGGCCGATGCAGGAGGCCAGGCCCTGCTGGACCACCTCGACCAGGCGGTCCAGACGCTCGTATTCAGGTTCGTCGGGAAGCGTCGCCAGGCTCCAGGTGACCGACGCGGCGGGCTCCTTGATGGCCGGCCATTTGAGCGAACTCACACTCGGCTGGAAGCTGAACTCCTCGTAGAAGCGGTCCCAGACGCGTCGGTACTCAGCCTCTGGCAGCGCGGCCACGGATTCTTCCATCATCGGTCGATCCTATCGACTCGCCTGAGGAAAGATCACCTGCTGGATCGGTCACGAAAGCGCGGACAGAACCTTGAAATCGGCCATCTCCGGCTCGACGGTGAACCCAGACCTGCCCAATGGATCTCCCCACGTCGCCGGATAGCCAGCCGGGTCCAGGGGCGGGGTGCACCAACCCGGCCTCGGACCGACTGCTCAGGACGGCATGCGCCGAAGCCCGCGTCCCCGTGAGAGCACGTGCCTGGGACAGGCACCCCTGGCGGTACGGCGGTATCGGTTGGCGGGAGAGAACCGGCACGGCTCAGGTACCGGGCCAGTCCTGACCGGCTGTCACCTCGCCTGCGATGCGACGCCACTGTTCCTCCCTGCCGGGTAGGGGCCAGGCCCAGGTAGGCTGTTCCGCGATGTCCAGGTCGTGGAGGACGCGAACGAGCTGTGGGCCGGCGGTAGTGGCGCCGTCCGGGACGGTCGGGCCGTGGACGGCCCGGAGTTCAGCGAAGCGTGCCAGTTCGTTCTCGTAGAAGCCCACGGCCTCATTGATGCGCGCAGCGCGGTCATCGCGCGGCACCGTGCGGTGCAACTGCAGCAGCGGAGGCTCGACGGACTCGGCTATCGCCGCGGCGAGCCGCGCGTGACCGTCCAGGATCAGATGGCAGTCAAGGCCACTGACCCACCACAACAGGACGGGCGGGAGCGTCCCTTCACGGGTCTGCTTGCGGTACGCCTTGACCCGGCCGTCGTCGGCATCGGGCATCGGCCGCAGCGGAAGGATCTCCCACGAATGAGAATGGACGAACCAGTCGATGTATCCGCTCGGATGGCCGTCGACGAGCATGGAGCTCCAGTACTCGGCATGCGAAGTGTCGGCGTGGCGCCAGCCCCGAAGCGGACTTTCGCACGAGAGCAGCCACCGGCCCTCGTGCAACGGGCTGTCCCCCGATTCGATGAGGTACTGGGCAAAGCGGTGAGCCCACCGATTTGGGCTGCCCGCCAGGGCGCGCCCCACATCGGCACGCAGCGGCGGAACAAAGGACCGGTACTCATCAGTGCGCCAGAAGTCCACGCCCTGCAGTTGTTCGTCGACGACGGCGAGCAACACAGGCCGCGACAATTGGGAGACCAGCAGCCGCTGCCCGGCACTGAACACGCACAGCCCCGGCCGGTGGCGGCCCTGTACGTCCAGCGACAGGCCCACCCACATACCATCGTCCCGCGTGACATCGCTGCGCTGCATGCCGAGAGCGTAGACGGCTGGTGACAGGGACAGGGACCTCGATGATGGCGGCCTTGACCGTCCGACCGACCGGCACACTCCACGAACCGGTGCCCCCGGCCGGGAATGCGCGCGGTGCTCGTTTAAGCTCCTCACCCCGTTTGAGCGCCGGACCGAGTGAGGCGACGAAGCGGCCCTGGCCGATTTCAGGAATTCCCATCAGGGAGGGGTGGACGGACACCCCCGCGAACCATCACGCCCGCTTGCAGCCGTCAAGCCTGCGTCGCGGCAGGCACCCCGCTCACGGCAGTCCGATGCACGGCCGAACCGTCACCTTGCGGCGCGCACCGGGCCACCACGGCCACGACTGGCTCCCCTGCACGCCCGGTCCCTCAGGCCGCCACGTGACGAGCACTCCCTGGTGGCGCCGCCGGTCCGCCTGTCCCCCGCGGCGCCCCCGACATCGTTCCGCTTCAAAGGACTTCGTGAGGTCCACTGACGAGGCCGGTCGACGTCCCCGGGGGCGCCACGGCCGCGCCATGCCGGCGAGGGACTGCGGACTCGCCGCCCATGCGGAGCGTTCGGCGTCACCGGGACGTACGGGCCCCCGACCGCCCGGGTAAACGGATCGTCGAGGGCGAGCGTGACGCGACAGGATGCTCCGCATGACATTGCCCACCCCCGAGCTGCACACCGCTCGCCTGCGACTGCGGCCGTTCACCGACGCCGACGCGGCGCCGCTGTACGCGCTGCACAGCAGCACCCACGTGCTGCGTTACTGGGACTCCCCGCCGTGGACCGAACCGGACCGCGCCCAGCGCTTCATCGCGACCTGCCGGACGATCCAGGAGGAAGGCACGGGAGCGCGGGTGGCCGTCGACCGCGTCTGCGACGGCGCGTTCATCGGCTGGTGCGGCCTGACCAGATGGAACCCGGACTTCCGCAGCGCATCCCTGGGCTACGTCTTCGACGCCGCCGCGTGGGGCCACGGCTACGCCACGGAGACCGCGCACGCCGTCCTGCGGTGGGCGTTCGACACCCTGGACCTGAACCGCGTCCAGGCCGAGACCGACACCCGTAACTTGGCGTCCGCCCGGGTCCTGGACAAGCTCGGCTTCGTCCGCGAAGGCACCCTCCGCGAGGACTGCGTCGTCAACGGCGACGTCTCCGACTCCTGGGTCTTCGGCCTCCTCCGCCGCGAGTGGCCCCCGACGAGCACGCCGACGGCCGGCCGATAGGACCCAGACTTACCCGCTTTTCAGTCCACAACCTCCACCGAGGTCACCGTGGCTCGCTCCGGCGAGCTCAACGTCTTGGCTTGCCCCACCGATCCCGACCATCCGCACCGCTGGAGCATGGAGCGGCAACATTCTCGTCTGCGTACTCGGGTGCTATCGCTTGTCGTGAACATCGAACACGCTGCGGTCCGGGTGCCTTCCGAAGCACTGAACAACTGCTGCCGTCACCGGTGAGCGAAGTCACCCCGCACCTCTGGCACTGTTCGCCCGTATCCCCGGGCACGTGCCCCGGCCTCGCATGGACAGGGCATTATCCAAACCGGCGTCTCTCCTTCGGCGTACCGCTGGGCCGGTGTCCGGGGAAGTCGCGACCGATCTGGGGTGCGCCAGCTGTCCACCACGGTGTGGGGCGGCTCGATCATCCGCCGCAAGCGCACGAAATCATGGCCGGGGCGCGGAGTTGGGTCACATCCGGGTGCCACTGCTGCGGCAGCTGACGGGCACCTTGGTCTGAGAGGTCGTTAAGTCCGTTTCTGGTAGCGGCCTCGTCCGGGCTGGGTGAGGAAGCCTTGGCGGGTGAGGCGTCCGAGACGGCTGCGGGTGATGTT
>NZ_JBHYMQ010000102.1:0-21141 GCF_042742985.1 Streptomyces sp. NPDC058864
CTCGTCGGTAACCTCCGGACCGCGATCCTTTCGTGGGCACCAACTGACCGTGCCCCACTAACAACCCCCCCGCCCGGGGCCCGGCCCCGTTTCCCCCGCCCGGCACCCGGGACCGTGCACGTCGGAGTGCGGGCGGACGCAGGCCTCAGGCGCCGACGCTGGCGTTGAGGAAGATGCCGCCGTCCACGACCAGGGTCTGGCCGGTGATCCAGGCCGCCGCGTCCGAGAGCAGGAAGGCGGCCGCGCCGCCGATGTCCTCGGGCACGCCGAGCCGCCCCAGCGGGTACGCGGAGGCGGCCTGCTCCTCGCGGCCCTCGTACAGGGCGGAGGCGAACCTGGTCTTGACGACGGCCGGGGCGATGGCGTTGGCGCGGACGCCGGGCGCCATCTCGGAGGCGAGCTGCAGCGTGAGGTTGACCATGGCGGCCTTGCTCATGCCGTACGCGCCGATGAACGGGGAGGCGCTGATGCCCGCCACGGAGGCGATGTTGACGATCGCGCCGCCGTTCTCCTTCATCCACGCCCGGTAGGTCTGCTGGGCGAAGCCGAGCGCGGAGATGACGTTGGTCTCGAAGACCTTGCGGGCGACACCGAGGTCGAGTTCGGCGAGCGGGCCGAAGACCGGGTTGGTGCCGGCGTTGTTGGCGAGGTAGTCGACGCGGCCGAAGGCCTCCATCGTGCGCTCGACGACCTCGGCCTGGTGCGCCTCGTCGTGGGCCTTGCCGGCCACGCCGAGGGCCCGGTCGGCGCCGAGCCGTTCGACGGCCTCCTTCAGCGCCTCCTCGTTGCGGCCGGTGATGACGACGCGGTCGCCGCGGGCGACCAGGGCCTCGGCGATGCCGTAGCCGATGCCGCGGCTGGCGCCGGTGACGATCGCGACGCGGCCGTTCTCGGGCTGGGTGCTCATCATGCGGATCTCCTGTCGCGGGTCAGTCGAGCGGGCCGCCGGCCACGTACAGCACCTGGCCTGACACAAAGCCCGCTGCGTCGCCGGTGAAGAAGGCGATGGCGTTGGCCACGTCGTCCGGGTTGCCGACCCGCTGCACCGGGATCTGGGTGGCGGCCGCGGCCTGGAACTCCTCGAAGCCCATGCCGATGCGGGCGGCGGTGGCGGCGGTCATGTCGGTGACGATGAAGCCGGGCGCGACGGCGTTGGCGGTGACGCCGAACTTGCCGAGCTCGTGCGCCAGGGTCTTGGTGAAGCCCTGCAGGCCCGCCTTGGCGGCGGAGTAGTTGGCCTGGCCGCGGTTGCCGAGGGCGGAGGACGAGGAGAGGTTGACCACGCGGCCGAACTTCGCGTCCACCATGTGCTTCTGGACGGCGCGGGTCATCAGGAAGGCGCCGCGCAGGTGCACGTTCATGACCGTGTCCCAGTCGGCCGCGCTCATCTTGAACAGCAGGTTGTCGCGGAGCACGCCCGCGTTGTTGACGAGGATCGTCGGCGCCCCGAGCTCCCCGGCGACGCGCGCGACCGCGGCCGCGACCTGCTCCTCGTCGGAGACGTCCGCGCCGACGGCGACGGCCCGGCCGCCCGCCTTGGTGATCTGCTCGACGGTGTCCTTGCACGCGGTCTCGTCGAGGTCCAGCACGGCCACGGCGCGGCCCTCGGCGGCCAGGCGCACGGCGGTGGCGGCGCCGATGCCGCGCGCCGCCCCTGTCACGATCGCTACGCGCTGCTCGGTGGTCGACATCTGCTCTCCTCAGCCCTGTGGGGAGCGGTCGCGCAGGTGAGCGACCGCTTAGTACGTCCCGTAGCCGAAACCGTAGGAGCGCAGTGACCCTGTGTCAACGCCCACCGCGCCGATGTGGCTCAGCGCACCAGAAGATCCAGCAGACGGTCCACCTCGGCCTCCGGGTCCTCGGTGAGTCCGGTGTGGATCGGGCCCGGCTGCACGATGGTGCTGCGGGGCGCCGTCAGCCACCGGAACCGCCGCCCCGGGTCGTCCTCCGCCGCCTGTCCGGCCCGCTCACCGCCCGCGCAGATGCCCTCGTAGCCGCGCAGCGCGGCCCGTACGCCGGCGACGTCCACGTCGGGGTCGAGGCAGCGCAGCCGGGTCTCGTCCAGGTGGACCCGGGCACCCACGAAGGACTTGGCGCGGCAGTAGACCAGCACGCCGGCGTTGATCAGCTCACCGCGCTCGATCCGCGGCATCACGCGCACCAGCGCGTACTCGAACACATCGCGCCCGCTCGCCGTGCTCACTTGGCGGCCTTCCCCTCGACCCAGGTGCGCAGCCACTCCGGCGGCGCCTGCTTCTCCTGCTGCTTCGGGGCGAGGGTGATCCGCTCCCCCACGGTGCGGGCCCGTGTCAGCAGCACCCGCTCGTACGCGCGCCGCACCTCGTCGGGGCCCGCGAAACCGGGCTCGTCCACCAGCCACTCGTCGGGGATCTGGGCGGTGACCTCGCGCAGCAGCGCCTCGTCCACGCGCGGGGCGAGCTCGCGGGCTGCGGCCTCGACGTCGGGAGCGAAGCGGGCCAGGGCGTGGTCGGCGGCGTCGTACGGCTTGTCGGCGGCCTGGTCGGCGCCCTTCCAGTTGTGGTGGAAGATCAGTGAGGCGCCGTGGTCGATCAGCCAGAGGTCCTGGTGCCAGACCAGCATGTTCGGGTTGCGCCACGAGCGGTCCACGTTGCCGACGAGCGCGTCGAACCAGACGACCCGCCCCGCCTCGGCGGACTCCACCTCGAAGACGAGCGGGTCGAAGCCGAGCGCGCCGGGGAGGAAGTCCATCCCGAGGTTGAGGCCGCCGCTGGCCTTCAGCAGGTCCTGGATCTCCTGGTCCGGCTCGCCGAGCCCGATCACCGGGTCGAACTGGAACCGCACCAGCACCGGCACCCGCAGCCCCAGCCGCCGCGCCAGCTCCCCCGCGACCACCTCCGCGACCAGCGCCTTGCGGCCCTGGGCCGCACCGATGAACTTCACCACATAGGTGCCCAGGTCGTCGGCCTCGACGACCCCGGGCACCGATCCGCCCTCACGCAACGGCGTGACGTAGCGGATCCCGGTCACTTCCTCCATGGGCGCATCCTAATGACCGCTCTCCCGCGGCCACGCCGCGCCGGGCGCCCTGCGCCGGGCGAGGTGGTGGGCGGACCGGTGGTGGGCCACCTTGAGGACACGTACCGATCGATCGACGTCGTTCAGTACGTGCAGCACGTCCCGGCGCTTCGCGCGGCCTGAGGCCGCCACGGGAGATTTCCGGCGGATGGTTGAACGGCTCACCCATCTCCTCCGTACGTCAGGGCAGGGCGTGACCCACGCTCCCGGGCCCCGGCAGGCGGTCCGGAACGGACGAGGCAACAGGATGTGTGACGCATGGCCGAGACGACTGGCATCGCAGGAGCTCCGACCCGCCGCGCCGTGGTCGCCGGAGTGGGTGCGGCGGGGCTCGCGGCCGCGCTGGCCGCCTGCGGCGACTCCAACGACGCCGCGGGCGCCTACAGCCCCGCCGCGCCTCCGCAGGGCGGCGGCGACCAGGGGGCCGAGGCGGCCCTGGCCAAGACCTCGGAGATCCCGGTCGGCGGCGGCAAGGTCTTCGCGGACAGGAAGGTCGTCGTCTGCCAGCCGGAGGCGGGCTCGTTCAAGGCGTTCTCCGCGATCTGCACCCACCAGGGCTGCGCGGTCAACGAGATCGCCGACGGCACGATCAACTGCCCCTGCCACGGCAGCAAGTTCAGCATCAAGGACGGCAGCGTGGCCAACGGCCCGGCGACCCAGCCGCTCCCGGCGGCGAACATCAAGGTGGAGGGGGACTCAGTGGCCCTGGCCTGAGTTCCCCGGACCCGGCCCGGACAGTTCCCAGCTGCCGATCACCTCGTCGGCGGTGGTGACCGTGGCGACCAGCGCGAGGGTGTGCCTGAGCATGTCGGCGGTGTACGACTGCGGCACCCCGGCGATGGCGTCGGCGGGCACGACCGCCTCGTAGCCGAGGTTGACCGCGTCGAAGACGGCGTTGGGGACGGCCACGTTGGCCGACACCCCGGTGACGACGACCGTGCGCACTCCGAGGTTGCGCAGCACGGCGTCGAGGCCGGTGCCGGCGACCGGCGACAGCCCGTGCAGCCGTCGCACCACGAAGTCGCCGGCACCGACCGGTATCTCCTCGGCGACCTCGACGGCGGGCGTGCCGGCGACCTGCAGCACGGGCAGCCGCTCGGCGGCGCGGAAGATCCGCGCGTTGCGGCTGGACCCTCGGCCGTCGGAGCGGCGTTCGGCGACGGCGTGCACCACGGTGGCGCCCGCGGCGTGGGCGGCGGCGACCAGCCGCGCGGTGGTGTCCAGCGCCCCGGAGGCGCGTACGGCGGCCGCGAGTTCCGGCAGCGCGCCGCCCGGGCCTACCACCCCGCGCTGGCACTCGACGGTGAGCACGGCGGTGGACCGGGGGGTCAGGAGCGCGTCGAGCCGCCGGTGCCGGTTGCCGTCCGTCATGCTTGCCCCCTTGCGCGCGGGTGCCCTACCGTCGGTCCGAGTGACCGTATCTGACGGAACGTCAGAGTGGGAAGTGGGGGTGCGTATGGCCGTCGCACAGCGCCGCGGACGCCGGATCATGATGACCGCCGCGGAGGTCGACGCCTTCCTCGGCGCGCAGCGCACCTGCCGCGTCGCCACCGTCTCGCCCGACGGCCGCCCGCACGTGGGCGCCCTCTGGTTCGTCTGGGACGGCACCTCCCTGTGGCTGTACTCGATCGTCCGCAGCCGCCGCTGGGCCGACCTGCGGAGCGACCCGCGCGTCGCGGTCGTCGTCGACGACGGCACGGAGTACGCGGACCTGCGCGGCGTCGAGCTCTCCGGCACCGTCGAGTTCGTGGGCGAGGCGCCCCGCACCGGCGAACCCCACCCCGGCCTGGAAGCCGTCGAGCGGCTGTTCGCCGCCAAGAACTTCGGCCTGGAGTCCATGCCCCACGACGGCCGCCACGCCTGGCTCCGCCTGACCCCGGAGTCCGTGGTCTCCTGGGACTTCCGCAAGATGCCGGGCCCCGGCTAGATCCAATACCGGCGATTTGGGGGTTATTGGGTCGTTGGGTGTGGTGCGCCAAGGCCCGGACAGGTGAAGTCGTCAGAAGGTGAGCGGTTGTCGGATCGGATCGCGCTCGGGGTTTTGACGCGTGCGTTTCCGCCCGGGTTGGTCGATGAGGTGGTTGCGGAGTGCGGGCGGGTCGAGCAGCGCCGCAGGTTGTTGCCGGCGCGGGTGGTGGTCTACTTCGTGCTGGCGATGCGCCTGATCTAGGGGCAGGGCCATGAGGAAGTGGCCCGGTTGCCGACCTGTGGGCTTGAACGCGATCGGCCGGGCTCGTCTGCGCTTGGGCCCCGAACCGCTGAGGGCGTTGTTCGCACGATCACCAAACCGACCAAAACCAGCCCGGCCCGCCGGAAAGACCCCTGAATCACCGGTATTGCATCCAGGGGGCGCACGGTTGCGTTCGGCGAGGTGCGATGTGATGAACGCACCGCATCAGCCGCCGACCTGGCCTAACCTGCGCGGCATGTCCCTGGCAACGGCCCACTCGACTCGAGGCGCTCGATGCCGTCGCAACGCGCACGGCTCGGAGTCAGCCGTGTGCCTATCACGCTACGACTGTCGTACCTCGCAGTACGCGACGATCATGCGTCCGACGTTGCTCTCAGTGTGGATATGCTGCCAACCCGCAGTTGTACTGGGGGACTTGGGGGGAACCCGCGGTACTGCCTGTACATGGAAGGAGCGGTCACGGCTGGTCGCAGACGCCGTGCTTCGCTCACCCGCTCGCTTCGTCACCGTGACCCCGGAGGCCTCGTGACCACCTCTCCGCCCGAACACCCCCAGTCCGCTCCTGCCACCCTGCCGCCGCCAGAGTGCCCCGCTCATGGCCTGTACGCCGAGGGCCTGCAGCAGCTGCATGCTCCGAAGGCCGTGGAGAACACCGAGCAGCTGTACGCGGACCTGCGTGAGAAGCACGGGGCCGTGGCGCCCGTGGAGATCCCCGGCGGTGTCCGGGCGTGGCTGGTGCTGGGGCACCGCGAGAACCTGGAGGTCATGCGGACCCCCTCGCGGTTCTCGGCCGATTCCCGGCTGTGGCGGGACAGCAAAAGCCTCAGCCCCGAGCACCCACTGGCACCGCTGCTGTTCTGGCAGCCGCTGGTGAACTTCGCGGAGGGCGACGAACAGCGGCGCCTTCGGGGAGCGGTCAACGCCAGCCTCGCGAAGTTCAACAACATCGGGGTTCGGCGGCGGATTCAGCACATCTCGCACACGCTGATCGACAGTTTCTGCCGGGACGGGCACGCCGACCTGGTCGCCCAGTACGCCCAGCAGGTCCCGATGCTGACCATGATGCGGCTGCTCGGCGTACCTGAGGACACCGCGCCGAAGCTGATCGCAGCCTGCCAGGACCTCATTGCCGGCACCGACACCGCGGCGGCCAGCAACCAGTTCGTCATGGAGGTCCTGCAGGACCTGGTTGCCGCCCGCAAGGTCAGCCCCGAGAACGACCTGCCGAGCTTCCTTCTCCAGCACGACGCGCGTCTGACTGACACCGAGGTCGCCGAGCACCTCCGGCACACCCTGGTCGCCGCGCACACCACCACCAGTGTGCTGCTCGCGGACACCATCGAGACCTACCTCACGGACGTCAGGACGCGCGCGAGCCTGAACGGGAGCACGCAGACGCTCGAAGAGTCCGTCGACCACATCCTGTGGAGTCGCCCGCCGCTGGCTGTCCTGCCGGCCCGGTACGCCACGGGCCCCACCACGCTGGGCGAGCAGACCATCGAAGAGGGAGACATGGTCCTGATGGGCCTGGCGGCCGGCAACGCCGACCCGCAGGTCCGCCCCGACCTCAAGGCGCCCATGCACGGCAACCGCTCGCACCTTGCGTTCAGCGGCGGCGGTCACGAATGCCCGGGGCAGGACATCGGCCGGGCCATTGTCGAGACCGCGTGTGACGTCCTGCTGAGCCGGCTGCCCGACCTTCACGTCGTCGGCGAGACGCAGCGGGTCTTCACATGGATGGCGCATCCGCTGATCACGCTGCCGGTGGAGTTCACCCGCAAGGCTCCCGAGGCGCCGGCTCCCACGACGCAGGCGAAGGTCGTCCAGGAGGCGGCGGCTGCGCTGCCGCAGGCTGTACCGCAGCACCACCTGTCGACGACCCCTGCCGCGGCGCCCGCTCCGGCGGTGGCCCGTAAGCCCTGGTGGCGGCGCATGCTCGGCCTGTAACCGTAAGTCCTGTCCCACCGACGTCCTGTCCCAGGCCCGCAACGGCCCGGGGCGGGACGTTCGTCTGCAGAGGGGAACCCTGGTGTCCGGGCACAGCCGTGGTCGCGAGGCGCCAAGTGATCCATGGAGATGCGAGAACAGCCGCTACGGCTTCCGGACGATCGCGCAAGAACTACGGACGCCGGAAGATCATTCCCAAGCAGCCCCGTCCCTAGTGTGATCAGTGCGCGAGAACGAATCACGCACCGCACTCAGGACCTGCCGACTTCGACGGCTGGTGACAGCAGCGGTTACATCCCCATCGCACCATCGCCGGCACGACGGCCGGCAGGAGAATGGCATGACCACACAGTTCAGGCAGCAGCCCATCGGGTCCGGCTTCACCGCAGCGCAGAGCGCACTCGAAGTCGTCGCGGGCATCGATCTCACGGGCAAAACAGCGGTGGTGACCGGAGGGCACTCCGGTGTCGGGCTGGAAACCACCCGCGCCCTGCACGCCGCAGGCGCCCACGTCGTGGTGCCGGCCCGCGATCCCGCCAAGGGCCGGGCTCGGCTGGAGAGCATTGCCGACGACCTAGAGGTCGACCGGCTGGATCTGGCCGACGGGGCGGGTGATTCTGCACGGGCGCACCCTGGTCGCTGAGCACCACGTGGCCTGGTGAAGCAAAGAAGCAGAAAAGGAGTCGTGAAGCGTCAGAGTCGATCACGATCTTGGCTCATTCGACCCTCTTGACGTGATCATCGTTGGCGAGACGATTGACCCTGTCATATGAACCGCTCGCACCGCTCGCCCGGCCGCGAGCGGTGCCAACGTGAACAGCCGAGGTGATCGATCGTGGTGCACACCCCCCACCGGTCCTCCCCCCTCGGCTTATCTGCCCCTTTTGCGGCCCCCGCGGGGCCCTTCCTCGCCTGCGCACACACCGCCTTACCGGCGGCAGCGTGCCTGCGGCCTTCCCCCTGCACGCGCGCCGTCGCTCCCGCGGCGGCTGACCTCTCGTAGGCGTCGCCGGTCGGTGACCATCAACCCTTTCCGTCACGACTCTGCATTGTGGATCATGAAGAAGGGATGTTCGCATGTCTGTGGGGTTGAAGTCCGTCCCGCGGGCCCCGGGCCGGCTGCCGCTGCTCGGGCACGCCGTACCGCTGGCGCGCTCACCACTGAAGTTCGTCTCGTCCCTGCGTGACACAGGCGACCTGGTGCGCGTCGACATCGGGACCATGCCGGTGTTCTTCGTCAACTCGTTCGGCCTCGCCCACGACGTCATGGTGGGCAAATCGGCCAGCTTCGAGAAGGGCCGCTTCTTCGACCGGTTGCGCAGCCTGGTCGGGAACGGCCTGGCGACCGCCGATGCCCACACCCACCGCCGCCACCGCCGCTTGATGCAGCCGATGTTCCACCGGGAACGCATCGCCGGGTACGCCCGGCTCATGGTGGACCACGCGCAGCAGCTCACCGCGTCCTGGAGGCCCGGGACGAGGCTGGCCGTGGAGCAGGTGATGGGCGAGTTCGTCGTGTCCACGGTGGCGGCGTCGATGTTCTCCAGCGACATCGGAGCCCCGGCCCGCGACTGCGTCCGGCGAAACGTCCCGGTCATCATCGAGAACCTGCTGCTGCGGACGGTCTCCCCGAAACTGCTCGACCACGTGCCGATCCCGGCCAACCGGCGCTTCGACTCCGCGACCCGCGAGCTCCACGACGTCCTCGACGAGGTCATCGCCGACGCCCGCGCGGCGGGCGACGCCTACGCGCCGGACGCACCGGACGTCCTGTCGACCCTGCTGGACGCAAGGGACGCCGACACCGGCCAGCCGCTCAGCGACACCGAGGTCCGTGACGAACTCGGCACGATCCTGTTCGCCGGCACCGAAGCCACCGCCAGCACCCTGGCCTGGGTGCTCCACGAGATAGCCCGCCAACCCGACATCGAGGCACGTCTGGTCGCCGAGATCGAACAGGTCGTCGGGGACGGCCCGATCTCCTTCGACCACGTCCGTCAGCTCCCGCTGATGCAACGCGTCCTGGACGAGACGGTCCGCCTGCACGGCGTCACCCTCCTCATGCGACGCGCGACCAAGCCCGTAGAGCTCGGCGGCTACGACCTCACGCCGGGCACCGAGGTCGCCTTCAGCCTCTACGCCCTGCACCGTGACCCGCGGGCCTACCCCGACCCGGAGCGCTTCGACCCCGACCGGTGGCTGCCGGAGAACTCCGGGGACCGGCCCCGCAGCGTGTTCCTGCCGTTCGGTGCCGGAAACCGCAAGTGCATCGGAGACGCCTTCGCCTGGACCGCGATCATCATCGCGCTCGCAACGATCCTGCCCCGCTGGCAGCTCCGCCACGTTCCCGGCACCTCGCCGAAGGAAGCCACCTCCGCCGTCCCGCACCCCGACCACCTGCCGATGACCGTGATGCACCGGGAAGCCGCCGTCACCTCCCGGGCCTGATCACCTCTTGCCCATGCCGGGCCCGATCGCGGGCCCGGCACCGGCCGTCATCACCCACGCATGAGTCTGACCACCAGACACAACTCACCTCGTCCGGTCGCCTGTTCGCTCCACCAGCCTGGCCACATGCCTGCGGCAGTACCGCCACCCGGGCGCCACCGCAACCAGCCGGCGGCAAGCCACGGCCGCAGGGCGAACGCCAGACGACGCAGGCTCTCGCCCTGGGTCCATCCGATCCTCGGCCGGGTCCATCGGGCTACCTCAACAGCGTGTGCCATCTGCGACGCAGGACGTCGGGACCGGCGAGCAGGTCGAGGTCGGGACCGATCGCGCCGAAGCGAGCCTCGTACACCTCGTGCCCGCCGTCCTCCCGCACGATGACGTACGTCGCCCAGTCAGCCATGCGGGGATGGTCTCAGCCCTCGGCGGCCGCCACGTCCTCCCCCGCCCGGCGCAGCGCCTCGACGGCCGCGCGGATGGCGGGGCGACGGTCGGCGTCGGAGCGCCAGACGGCGTAGATGTGGCGCTTCATGGTGTGCCGCACGCGGATGGCGCGGACCCCGGCGGGGAGGGGGCCGCGGCCGAGGCGGGGGACGACGGCGACGCCCAGGCCGGCGGCGACGAGGGCGAGGACCGTGGGGTGCTCCTCGGCGTGGTGGGCGATGCGCGGCTCCACGCCCTTGCCGCGCAGGGTGAACAGCAGCCACTCGTGGCAGAAGCCGCCGTCCGGCCAGGCGATCCAGTCGTCGTCGGCGAGTTCGCCGAGGTCGACCTCCTCGCGGGCGGCCAAGGGGTGGCCCTCGGGGACGACCACGTCGGCGATGTCGTCGAGCAGCGGCTCCTTGGCCAGGCCCCCGGGCAGCGACAGCGGCTTGTTGTACCAGTCGAGGACGACCGCGAGGTCGATGTCGCCGCGGACGAGCCGGGCCAGCGCGTCCTGGGGCTCCATCTCGTGGACCATCGCGCGCAGCTTGGGGTGGTCGTGCCGCGTCGCGGCGAGCGCCTGCGGGAACAGTCCGCGCACCGCGGTGGGGAAGGCCCCCATGCGCAGTTCGCCGACCGCGGCACCGCGGTGCGCCTCCAGGTCGGAGTGGGCGAGCTCGACGAGGGACAGGATGCGGTCGGCGTGCCCGGACAGCAGCCGGCCGGCGTCGGTGAGCCGGACCCCGCGGCCGTTCTTGGCCAGCAGCGTCTGCCCCGTCTCGCGTTCCAGCTTGCCCATCTGCTGGGAGACGGCCGAGGTCGTCACGTGCAGGACGTCCGCCGCGGCGCTCACCGAGCCGTAGGTGGAGATCGCGTGCAGGATGCGCAGCCGCTCGAGGTTCAACATGTAAGCAACACTACGTGATCACCGGCAGGTTTTCTCGCTTGTCCTAAGAGGTTCAATCCGTCATCGTGATGGCCATGAGCGCACCCAGCACCCGCCGCCCGGACGCCGTGGCCGTCCCCTCCCCCGCCGACGCCCCACCCTCTCCCGCCGTCGCCGCGCGCCGCCGTCCCGTCGTGGACTGGCGGGTCAGCTGGGCCGTGCTCGCGCTCATCTGGGGCTTCAGCTTCCTCTTCATCAAGGTGGGCACCGAGGCCTACGCCCCGCTGCAGGTCGCGCTCGGCCGCATGGCGTTCGGCACCGCGGTGCTGGCCGCCGCCTTCGCGGTGAAGCGGGAACGGCTGCCGCGCGGCGCACGCGCCTGGGGGCACATGGCGGTCGCCGCGCTGCTGCTGAACACCCTGCCGTTCACGCTCTTCGCCTACGCGGAGCTGACGATCCCGTCGACGCTCGCGGGCATCTGCAACGCCACGACCCCGCTGTGGAGCATGGTGCTGTCGGTGGTGGCGCTCTCGGAGGACAAGCCGACCCGGCAGCGGGTCGCGGGCGTCGGCATCGGCTTCGTCGGCGTGCTGACCGTACTGGGCGCCTGGCAGGGCTTCTCCGGGACGGACCCGGCGGGCACCGCGATGGCGCTGGGTGCCTCCGCGAGCTACGCGGTGGGCTGGATCTACGTGCGCCGCACCCTGAGCGGCAGCGGCAACTCGGCACTGTCGATGTCCTCCGCGCAGCTGCTCCTCGGCACCGCCCAACTGGCCGTGCTGACCCCGCTGTTCACCTCCGCACCCACCTCGTTCCCGCTCTGGCCGACGCTGTCGGTGGTGGCGCTGGGCGCGCTGGGCACCGGGATCGCCTTCCTCCTGCAGTACGGGATCGTCGCGGAGAAGGGCCCGACCATCGCCACGATGGTCACCTACCTGATCCCGGTCATCGCGACCGCGGCCGGAGTCGCCCTGCTGGACGAGCGCCTGACGTGGAACGAACCGGTCGGCGCCCTCGTGGTGCTCGCCGGCGCGGCGCTGACCCAGCGCCGCCCGGCGGGCTGAACCGTCTTCCCGGTCAGCCGAAGCGCCCCGCGCGGTACGGGCGGACCGCGCCGGCGACGGCGTCGGCCAGGGCCGGGACCTCGTCCGCCGTGACCGGCGAGACGGTGATGCGGATGCCCGGCGGGGAGTCCAGGCGGAAGCGCGCGCCGGGCGCCACGGCCCAGCCGGCCTGCAGGAGCCGGGCGACCGCCCCGGTCTCGTCGGGCACCGGCACCCAGACGTTCATGCCGCTGCGGCCGTGCGCCGCGACACCGCGGTCGGCCAGTGCCCGCACCAGCGCGTCGCGGCGCGCGGCGTAGGCGGCGGAGACGGCCGGGACGTCGACCGCGCCGGTGCGCCACAGGTGCGCGACGGTGTGCTGGAGCAGATGGCTGACCCAGCCGGGCCCGAGCCGGTAGCGGCCGCGGACCCGGTCGACGGTGATCGGGTCGCCGGTGAGGACGGCCAGCCGCAGGTCGGGGCCGTAGGCCTTGGCGGTGGAGCGGACCAGCATCCAGTGCGCGGTGCTGTCGGCGAGCGGGTGCAGGGGCAGCTCGGTCAGGCCGTTGGCATGGTCGTCGTCGATGACGAGCACCTGCGGGTGGCCGCCGAGGACGGCGCGCAGTTCGCCGGCGCGTGCCGCGGAGAGCGTGCCGCCGGTCGGGTTCTGGCCGCGGTCGGTGACGATCAGGGCCCGCACGCCCCTCCGCAGGGCGGCGTCCACGTCCTGCGGCAGCGGGCCGTCGTCGTCCACGCCGACCGGGACCGCGCGCAGCCCGAGGGCCGGGACGAGGTCGAAGACGCTGCCCCACCCGGGGTCCTCCACCGCCACCGCGTCCCCCGGCCGCAGGTGGGCGGTGAGCGCGCGCTCCATGGCGTCGAGCGAACCGGAGGTGAGGGCGACCGGGCCAGCGGGCACCCCGTCGGCGTCGAAGGCGGAACGCGCCAGGGCGGCGAGCTCCTCCTCCACCGGGGCCTGCCCGTACAGCATGGGCCGCCGTGCGCTCCGGGCGGCCGCCTCGGCCAGTGCCTCCCCGAGCGGGGGCAGCAGGGCGGTGTCCGGGTTGCCGGTGGACAGGTCCCGCACCCCGGGCGGGACCTCCAGGCGGATCTCGTCCCGCGCGGTGGTCGCCGGACGCCGCCGCACCCGGCTGCCGCGGCGGCCCGCGGTCTCGATGACGCCGCGGTCGCGCAGCAGGCGGTAGGCGGCGGCGACGGTGTTGGGGTTGACGCCGAGTCCGGTGGCGAGCTCCCGCAGCGGCGGCAGCGCGGCACCGGGGGCGAGCGCGCCCTCGCCGATGGCCCGTTCGACGCTCGCCGCGATGTCCGCTGCGCCCCGGCCGGTGAACGTGTACTCTCCTAGCACAAAAAGCATTATGCACTAGTGCAAAGGATCGCGCCATGTCCGCCACGCCCTCCGCTGCCGATGCGTACGCTCCCACCGACCGCACCGTCCCCACCCGCAGTCGCGAGCGCGCCTCCTACGACCGCGACCTGGTGCACGCGATCCTCGACGCGGACTACCTCTGCCACCTCGGCTTCGTCCGCGACGGGGCGCCGGTCGTGCTGCCGACCCTCTACGCCCGCGTCGGCGAGCGGCTCTACGTGCACGGCTCCACCGGCTCCCGTCCGCTGCGCGGCGCCGGCGAGGACGCCGGGCTGCCGGTCTGCCTGACCGTGACGCACCTGGACGGGCTCGTGCTGGCCCGGTCCGCCTTCAACCACACCATCAACTACCGCTCCGTGGTGGTGCACGGGGTGGCCCGCCAGGTCACCGACCCCGTCGAGCGCTCCACCGCCCTGGACGCCCTGGTCGACCACATCGTGCCCGGCCGCACCGCCGACTCCCGCCCCGCCAACGCAAAGGAACTGGCCGCCACCGCCGTCATCGCCCTCGACCTCCACGAGGTCTCGGCCAAGGTGCGCACCGGCGGCCCCGGCGACGACCCCGAGGACCTGGCGCTCCCCCACTGGTCGGGCGTGCTGCCCGTCACCCGCTCCTACGGGACACCCGAGCCCGCCGACGACCTCGACCCGTCGGTCGCCGTCCCCGGGTACCTCACCGCGCGCTGAACGGAGGCCCGCGGGTGCTCGTCCACCCTTGGGACGCCGCCGTGCAACTGCTGTGCGTGGCCCACCTCGTGGACGACCCCCAACCGAGCTCCGCGCCAAGTCCGCGTTCGGCGGGAACCGGCCGCTGAAGACGCGGTGGCGGGTGAACGGGCTGCCGGCCGAGCGGGGTGGTCCGGGCGACGAGGCCGCCCGGACCCGGCAGCTGCGCCGCCTGGGGCAGCGCGGTCAGTCGTCGATCGCCGCGCCGAACCGGGCGTTCTGGGACGGCGCGCCGAGCGAGCCGCCGCCGTAGGTCCAGCTGCCCGGCAGCTTGAGGCCGCCGGCGCCGGCCGAGAACACCCACACCACGCCGTCGTTGGTGTTCTCGCCCGGGGCCGCGACGAGCAGACCGTAGTAGCCGTCGCGGTTGGGGTCGGTGAAGGAGACCTGGGCACCGAACTTGTCCGCCTTCTCGGCGGCGCCCGGGACGCCCGCGGTGTTCTGGTTGACGCCCAGGACACCCGCCGTGGTCAGGCCCCGCGCCGAACCGCGCAGCACCCACACGGCACCGGCGTCGGCGACGCTGCCGATGTCCTCCCCGGAGGCGCCGATCGCGACGTCCGCGTACCCGTCGCGGTTGACGTCGCCGACGGAGAGGTCCGAGCCGAAGCCGTCACCGCGCTCGGACACACCCGGCACGCCGGCGTTGTCCTGGGTCCACCACACGGGCGGGGTTCCCGGGCCCTCCTGTCCGACCGGCCCGTCCGGGCTGCCGTAGTAGACGCCGACCATGCCGCCGGTCATCGACTCGCCGCCGTCGTCGGGGCTGTGCGGCTCGGCGGTGACCAGGTCGTCGAAGCCGTCGCCGTTGATGTCGCCGGAGGCGACGACGGGGCCGCCGCGCAGTGCGGTGACGGGCAGCGGGTCGATGTCGTCGCTGAGGATGACGTACGACCAGCCGTAGCCCGGCTCGTCTCCCAGGCTGAGGCCGGAGACCACGAGGTCGGCCAGGCCGTTGTCGTCGTAGTCGCCGGTCGTCAGCGAGGCGGGCGCGATGCCGGGCCCTTCCGCCTGCCGGGCGAGCGGCGTGCGCCGCCGGTCCTTGAAGGGCGTGAAGGTCCCCGCGTCCCCGCCCTTGCGGGCGGCGGCCTGCGGCACGGACTCGTACTGGAAGATCGACAGCCCCACCTTGTCGATCACGGCGAGCAGGTCACCCGGGACGTAGGTGGTGAAGTGCCCGGCGGCCAGGGCGCTGCCGAACCGGTCGCCCTTCATGGCGCTGACGGACTGCAGCCAGTCGCTCGCGGCGCCGGACAGCCCCTTCGCCGAGCCCCACAGGACCACGATGCCGCCCGCGTCCGCGCCGACGCCGTCCAGGTCCTCGCCGGGGATGCCGACGACGGCGTCGTCGTACCCGTCCCCGTCGAGGTCCCCGCTGGCCACGGCCTGGCCGAAGGCGTCGCCGGTCTCGGCGGCGCCGGGCACGCCGGTGGTGTTCTGGCTGAAGACCCTGGCGCTCTTGGTGACCCCCTTCGGGCCGCCGTACTGCACGGTGACGACACCCGCGCCGGACCGGCCGCCCACGGTGGCACCGGGCGCGCCGGTCAGTACGTCCTCGTACCCGTCGCCGTTGAAGTCCCGGTTGCGATCGCTCGCGTGGGTGCCGCCGGGGGTCCCGGCGACGGAGGCGGGCGCGGAGGCGATGGCCGCGCCCGTGATGAGGAGAAATGACGCCGCGGTGACCGCAGCCGAGCGGTTCTTGCGCATGAGCGGCTCCTTCGCTCAAGAACGACCGGGCGGTGCGGGGGTGTCCGGAAAGAGCCCGTTTCCTTCTCCGGCACCGTCTTTGACACGCCGTGGGAAGAAAGGGTTGTACGAGAAAGCGAACCCGGCACGGGGCTCGGGCGGCCCCGTGGTGCCGTGAGTGGGTGGGCGCGGGTTCGTCTCGCGCCCTACGGGCGCAAAGCGGGCGGGCTGCGGACGGGAGGGCGGGGGCGGCCCTCGTCGGCGGTGTGCGGGTTGGTGGGGCGGGGGTTCAGGCTCCGGAGCGGCTGGGGTTTCGGTTGGCGGGGGTCTCGTTGCCGTCCGCGGGTGCAGATGGCCGCCTCCACGCCTTCGTGGGTGGTGGGCGCGCCCGCCGTGACCGGCGTCTGCGGCTGATTCGGGGTGCTGTCGAAGGGTCGGCGGGACATCGGGCTCGCTTACGCCGACCATGTCGGCGGAACAGAGCCCAATGCCGGGAAAGCACCCGCAGACGCCGGTTACGGCAGGCCCGCCACCCACCAAGGGTGGGCGTGGTCACCGGCCATCTGCACCCGCGGACGGCAACGAGACCGCAACCGACCGAACAACCGGCCCCGCTCCGGCGCCTGAACCCGAGCCGCCCACCGACCCGCACCGCGGTCAAGGAGGCCGGGCCCCACCCTCCCCATCCGCAGCCCGCGTCCTTGCGCCCGAAGGGCGCCAGACGGCGGGACGGCCGAACGACCGGCGCTACCGTTCCACGACGGACGCCCGCCTCTCGGGCGCGACGGTGTCGGCGGGGCTTCCCGAAGCCACAACCGTGGTCGCGCCCTGCTTCTTGGCGGTCTGGGCGACGAAGGCGCCCGCCAGTACGAGCGTGCCGCCGATGATCTGCGGTGTGCCGAGGTGCTCGCCGAGCAGCACCCACGCGAAGACGGTGCCGACGACCGCCTCCAGGCAGGCGACCACGCCGGCCACCTGCGGGGACAGCCGGCGTACGGCGACCACACCGGTCAGGTAGGCGAGCACGGTGGCCACCAGCACGACCCATCCGACGAGCAGGACCGCGGGCACGTCGGTGTCACCGAGGGCCGCCTGCCGGCTGAGCACGGACCAGTCCATCGCCCAGGGGCGGGAGACCGCGGTCAGCACGACGGCGCCGATGGTCAGGCCGTACGCGATGACGGCGACCGGGTCCGGGGCGTCGTCACCGTCGCTGCCGTGGTCGGCGAGCACGAAGTAGCTGACCTGGCAGCAGGCGGCGCCGAAGGCGAGCGCCAGGCCCAGCGGGTCGAAGGCGAGCCCGGACCACACCTCGACGACCGCGGCCATGCCGCCGACGGCGAGCACGACCCCGATCGCGGCGGCCTTGCTGACCGCCTTGCGCTGGACGAAGCGCACCCAGCCGAGCAGGAGCGCCGGGCCGAGGAACTCCACGAGGATCGCGACGCCGACCGGGATGCGGGAGATCGCCGCGAAGTAGAGGGTCTGGACACCGGCGACGCCGAGCAGGCCGAAGCCGAGCAGCAGTCCGGGGCGGCGCAGCAGGAGCGCCCGGTGCCGCAGCACCACGGGGAGCATCACGAGCGTGGCGCCGGTCACGCGCAGCCACACCACGTGCAGCGGATCGAGCCCCGCCTCGATCAGCGGCTTGGCCGCCACCCCCGAACCGCCGAACGCGAACGCGGAAACCAGCGCGAGCCAGAGCCCGGCGTTCCTCCCCTGAGACACATGCATCGGGCCATGATGTCAGCTCGCGACAGGACCGTCATCCCTGTAGCGGCTGTCGCCCTCGCCACGTGGCAGGAGCGGGCGCGCGGCCAGGACCTGCGGCTCGACCCCCGCCGACCTCAGGACCTGCGCCGCCCGGCTCCCTCCGTCGCCGACGAGCGCGGCAAGCAGGTCGGTGCCGTCGGCCCGCGGCGCGCCCCGCTCCCCGGCGCGGACGGCGGCGGTACGCAGGGCCGCGGCGGCGGCCGGGCTCCAGCCGGGTGCGTCGACGGCGGCGAGCAGGGTCCCGGAGCCGGCGTCCTCCACCTCGTCCCGCCAGGCGATGCCGTAGCCGATGGTGCGCTGCGCGAGGTAGCCGAGGACGCGCGCCACCCGCCCGCCGCCGGCCGCCCCCGCCACCGCGTCGACCGCTTCCCGCGCCCGCGGGTCGGCCTCGAGGAGGGAGTGCAGGAGGTGGGCGGTGTCGACCTGGCGGTCCCCGTCCCTCGTGGCGCGCCGCCGGGCGGCGGCGGTCACCGTGCGCAGCTCTGCGCCGAGCCGCGAGTCGTTCCAGTGCACGCCCTCCACCCCATCAGGCCGCACCGCCCCGCGGCATCGCCGCACGGTACCGTTCCGCCGTCCTGCGCCGGACGGGGGCGCCCGTACGCCGTGTCCTCCTCAGGGATGACGGCGGCCCCCGATCCGCCCCCGAGCCGGTCCGGGCCGGTCGCCGCGCGGGCGCTCAGTAGCGGACGTCGCTCTGCAGCAGCGGCGGGTACACCCCGGACGTCTCGCCGTCGACCGTGGTGCCCGCGAACTGCAGCATCGCCCGCATCGCGCCGTGCAAGGGCGCCGGGTAGCCCAGGACCGGGGCGGACACCTCGTCCAGCCGCCGCAGGTGCTCCGGCGCGAGGACGGTGTCGAGGCCCGCGAGGTTGTCCTCGAGGTGTTCCAGGCGGCGCGCGCCGACGATCGGCACGACCGTGCCCTCGCGGGCGCGCAGCCACGCCAGGGACACCGCGGCCGAGGTGGTGCCGAGTTCCCCGGCGACGGCGGCGACCTCCTCGATCACCGGGTACTCGTGCTCGCCGGGACCACCCACGAACGACGTGCGGGCGGAGTCGGCGACCGCGCCGCCGCGCCGGTACTTGCCCGACAGGAAGCCGTTCTTCAACGGGCTCCACGGCACGAGCGCCATGCCCTGGTCGCGCGCGAGCGGGGCGAGTTCCCCCTCCACGGTGCGGGCCAGCAGCGAGTACTCGACCTGCAGCGCGATCAGCGGGGTCCAGCCCTTGAGGAGCGCGGTGGTCTGGGCCTGCGCGGTCAGCCAGGCAGGGGTGTTGGAGAACCCGATGTAGCGGATCTTCCCCGCGCGCACCAGGTCGTCGAGGGTGCGCATCGTCTCCTCGATCGGGGTGTGGCGGTCCCAGTTGTGCAGCCAGTACAGGTCCAGGTAGTCGGTCCGCAGGCGGCGCAGGGTCTCGTCGAGCTGGGCGACGACCGAACCGCGGCCCGCGCCGCCGCCGTTGGGGTCGCCGGGGAAGAGGTTGGTGAAGAACTTCGACGCCAGCACCACGTGCTCGCGCCGCCCGGGGTGCGCGGCGAACCAGTCGCCGAGGATCCGCTCCGAGTGGCCGTTGGTGTAGAAGTTCGCGGTGTCGACGAAGTTCCCGCCGCGGTCCAGGTAGGTCGCCAGGATCTTCTCCGACTCCTCGACGCTGCACCCGGCGCCGCCGGGGTCCTCGCCGAAGGTCATCGCGCCGAGGGCGAACGGGCTGACCCGCAGCCCGGACCGGCCGAGGGTGACGTAGTGGTCGAGCGGCATGGAAGTACTCCCTTGTGCGCCGGATTCTGTCCCCTCCATGCAACGGGAGGCCGCTCCGGCGGGGTAGACCGATCCGCGCGGGCTCTTGCCCGATCCTGCCGACTTCGCCCGGATCGGGCTTGCCGGGTCCCCGGAGCGGATGGTTCGGTGAAGTGTGCGCACCACACCCGGCGTCCTCCTGGACGAACTCCGCGACCTCGTCGCGACCCATGCCCGGCCCTCCTTGCGGACCCCGATCGACGGGTTGCTGCTGTCGCGGGTCACGACCGCCCCGCCGGACTACTCGCTGACGGAACCGCTGCTGGTCGTCATGGCCCGGGGCGGCAAGCGCCTGCTGCTCGGCGAGGAGGTGCACGACTACCGGGCGGGGCAGTACCTCCTGGTCACCGCGGTCCTGCCGGTCACCGGGCACTACCTGGACGTCAGCCCGCAGGACCCCGCGCTGGGCATGGGGCTGGTCCTGCGCGCGGCCGCCATCGCCCCGCTGCTGCTCCAGGCACCGCCCGGCCCGCGGGCCCGCGCCACGTCCGCCGCGCCGGCACTCGCCACCGGCGGGGCCGGACCCGACCTCCTCGACGCCGTCGTACGACTGCTGCGGCTGCTCGACCACCCGGCGGACGCCCCCGTGCTCGCCCCGATGATCGAGCGGGAGATCCTGTGGCGGCTGCTCACCGGCCCCCACGGCGCCATGGTCCGGCAGATCGGCCTGGCCGACAGCGGTCTGTCCCACGTCAGCCGGGCCATCCACTGGATCCGTGACAACTACGCGGAGCCGATGCGGATCGACGACCTCGCACGCCTGGCCGGCATGAGCCCCTCCGCCTTCCACCGGCACTTCCGCGCCGTGACGACCATGAGCCCGCTGCAGTTCCAGAAGCGCATCCGCCTCCAGGAGGCCCGCTCGCTCCTCGTGGCCCGCCCCGACGACGTCGCCGGCGTCGGCCACGTCGTCGGCTACGCCAGCCCCACCCAGTTCAACCGCGAGTACCGCCGCCTGTTCGGCGCCCCGCCCGGCCAGGACGCCGCCCGCGTCCGCGCGGACTCCGGCCCGGCGGGCGTGCGGCACCTGCCCTGAGGCCTCAGGGCCAGAGCAGCGTGCGCGCCCAGCCGCCGGGGGCGGCGGGGTCGCGGGTGTAGCGCAGGCGGACGTGGCCCTGGGCGGGGGCGGCCTGCCAGAACTCGGCCTCGTCGGCGACGAGCCGGTAGACGGTGTGGCCCTCGGGCACGTCGTCGGGGTGGGCGGCGATGTGTCCGGCGGCCCGGCGGCGCGCCTCCTCGTACGCGGCGCGGCCCTCCATCGGGGCGCTCATCACGCCCGTGAAGCCGGCCACCCGGGAGGCCTCGCGGCGGCCGAGGAAGTCGCGGCGGGCGGCTGCCCGGTCCAGGGTCCCGACCGGTCCGGTCACCCGGATCTGCCGGCCGTGCCGCGGCCAGTACCAGCTCAGCGCGGCGTAGGGGCGGTCCGCCAGGTCGCGGCCCTTGCGGCTGGCGGCGTCCGAGGCGAAGTCGAAGGCGGGGCGGTCGAGGTCGACGCCGCGCAGCATGAGCACGCGCGCGGAGGGCCGGCCGCCGGCGTCGGCGGTGCTGAGCGTCATGACGTGCGGCTCGGGGACTCCGTCGTCGAGGGCGTACGCGAGCCAGCGGGCGAACAGCGGCCCCGGTTCCGGTCCTGCGGCGGCGGGGTCGAAGGCCGGGAGGGGCCCGGCGAGGACGGGCGCGGAGCGCATGCGTTCCCGGAGGGCGTCGGCGGTCACGGGGGCCTGGTCGTCGGTCACGCCCCGATCCTGGCATGCGGCCGCCCGGCGCACCGCGGTTC